>JAQWPZ010000302.1 GCA_029245125.1 Rubripirellula sp. | reverse complement strand
TTCGAACTCCGGTTCGGTTCGATCTCGGGCCTGACTGACATCGACTAACTCTTCATACGGGTAGCGGCTCTGCGGGTACTTGTAGATCCCCTTCATGTAGCTGTGAGTGGGCGTGCTATCGACATAGTAATAACACTCTTTCACATCTTCGCCGTGGTTGCCTTCTGGACCCGTGACGCCGAAGAGTCTTTCTTTCAAAATCGGGTCGCGACCATTCCACAAGCCAACCGAGAAACAGAGGCGACATTGTCGGTCACAAACGCCAAGCAGACCGTCCTCGCCCCAACGATACGCGCGGCTTCGCGCCTGATCGTGAGAGAAGTATCCCCAGGTGGCATCCCCACCCTCACTGTAATCTTCGCGAACCGTTCCCCATTGTCGCTCCGAAAGGTACGGTCCCCAACGCTGCCAATTCTGCTCGCGTTTTTCACTTTGCAGCAAGCGTTGATCTTCGGCGGTCATGATGGCGGTGTCAGTGTTTAAGGGACATTTAGGGGCGTTGAGTCAGCACTGCGTTGCGCAGGTTGCGTTGCACGCGTCACTGTGCAGGCGTCACTGTGCAGGCGTCACTGTGAAGAAGATCACTATGCATGCGGACGGAGTCGCCAGCATGTTCGCTGGCGACTGACCATGGATCGGATCCGTCCGCAACGATTCCTCAGGCTTCGTCGAGCACTTCGACGGCGGCAAACGATTTACCTTCCAGCATCGCCAAGCTGGCACCACCACCGGTACTGACATGGCTGACTTGATCACTGAATCCCAGTTGCTCGACTGCGGCGGCGCTATCCCCACCACCGATGATGCTGGTTCCGTCGCTATCGGCCACCGCTTGAGCGACGGCTTTTGTGCCCTCATCCATCGGTGGTTTTTCGAACACACCCATCGGTCCATTCCAGACGATGGTCTTGGCGTCTCGGACGATGGCCGCGTACTTCTTTGCGGTTTCGGGGCCGATGTCCATTCCTTCCCAGCCGTCTGGGATTTCCCCAGCCGCGACGACCTGTTTATTGCATCCAGCGATGTTCCCAAAATCGTCACCGCAGTGCGTGTCGACGGGCAGATGCAGCTTGTCACCTCCCTTCGCCATCAATTCTTTGGCGAGCTCAACTTTGTCTGCTTCGACCAAGCTATCGCCGACCTTGCCACCCACTGCGAGCGAGAAGGTGTAAGCCATGGCGCCGCCGATTAGCACTGCATCGCAAACGTCAAGCAGGTTATTGATCACGTTAATTTTATCGCTGACCTTTGCCCCGCCGAGGATCGCTACAAAGGGCCGCTGCGGGCTGCTGATGGCGTCGCTGAGGTATTCGATTTCCTTGGCGACCAAATGACCGACCACGCGTGGTTTCCCGGCCATCGCCTTGGGGACCGCCACCATGGAAGCATCGTTGCGATGGCAAGTTCCAAACGCGTTGTTGCAGTAGGCATCAGCCATCGAGGCTAATTTGCCGGCAAATTCTTCGCAGCCTTTCTTTTCTCCGGAATTGAAGCGGAGGTTTTCCAGCACCAATACCTGGCCGTCTTGTTGTCCGGCGGCTTTTGCTTGGGCATCCTCGTCGACTGTGTCGGCTGCCATTAGTACCGGCTGTTCCAGCAATTCACCGAGCCGCTTGGCGGCGGGTGCGAGACTGAATTTGGCTTCGAAACCTTTTCCCCCGGGGCGGCCCAGGTGGCTCATCAGGATTAGCCGTCCTCCTCGATCGATTACGCTTTTGATGCTCGTTAAAGCCATTCGGATGCGGCGATCGTCGGTGATGCCCTGAGATTCGTCCAGCGGGACGTTGAAGTCGACCCGCATCAGGACTGTTTTGCCAGCAACATCAATTTGATCGATCGTTTTCTTTGCCATTTCGCCTAAAGCCTTCGCTACGGGAGGGATTGCTCGCACTGATTACTCGGCGATTATTTGACAAACATGCCAGGGTGTCGAGTATGCGTCAGCCGAACAGTCCTCCGATGGATTGAATTCCTCAACTTTACTGCCTCTAAGAGCCGAGAAAACCACACAGAGCTGCACTCTGTTCGGGTTTTGTATCCGCGGAAAGTGCAGCCCACATAGTGCCAGGCACGACACAGTGGGGGACATCGGTGGCGGGGGGATCAATCCGAATCCGACTTTTATGGTGCACCCTGTGCGCGCTGACCACGGTCGCGCCGCTTTGGGTCGCACCTGCCGCTGCTGAGGAGGCGGGTGGAATCTTCCGCCCTGTCAAGTTCTCTGCGTCGTCCCGGCAACGCCAGGAAACGATTTCTGCATTGCCGTTGGACCGGCTGACCGAGCAAGCCCAGCAGCGAATTCTGGGCATTGCCAAGTCGCCCACGCTTTACCGGCGGTTGCCGACACAGGCGATCAACTGCGATCGAGATATGTTCCTGTTTTTGACCCGCAATCCCGAAGTCTTAGTGGGGATTTGGGACCTGATGGGCATCACCAGCGTCCAGACCAGTCGGACCGGTCCCTACAACCTGGAAGCGACTGATGGCGTCGGGACACATTGCAACGTCGAATTGATCTACGGCGATCCCAAACTTCATATCTACCTCGCCGAGGGATATTACGAAGGTAAGATGGCGCCACGACCGATTCGCGGCAAGGGATTGTTCGTGATGCGGAGCAACTATGCCCCGTCTCAAGGCGGCACCACGGTCACCGGAGTCCTCGATTGCTTCGTTCAGATTGAGAGTTTGGGGATCGATTTAGTGGCAAGAACTCTCGGCGGGGTCATCGGTCGTTCTGCCGACAACAATTTCTCCGAAACTGCTCGGTTTATCTCGCAGGTCTCACAAGCATCTGCACAGAACCCAGCTGCGATGATCGACGTTGCTAAACGAATGCCGCAGGTCTCGCCAGCTTCCCGCAATCAATTCGAACAATTGGTTCGCAAGATCGCTCTTTCCGAACGGGCAGGCTCTGTGCGGTCAGACTGATCGCTTGGTTGTGTGGAGACGTTTGTTTTCGAGCAAGCCCCGCTCTGCGCAACAACGCTGCCGCGTCTGAAAACTCTGCCGCGTCTGAAAACTCTGCTGGGCCCACAAAATCTGTGCTGTGCACAAGCTCTGCCACAGCCGGGTAGGTTAGTTGATCGCGTCGCGAACCGCCTTGGTGTGCTCCGGGGTAGTGCCACAGCAACTGCCCACAAGTGTCGCACCGGCATCGATCCATTGGCGAGCGAGTTTGGCGTAGGTTTTTGCTCCCGGTTCAGCAGAGGCAGTCCAGCCGATTTGATCGTCGGCGCAGCCAGCGTTAGCGTAAGCGCCAATTGGTACCCCGAGCGCGGCGTCGGCTAGCGCCGCCAAGAATCTCAATGTGTCAACTGCAGGAGTGCAGTTGACGAGGATTGCTGCGGCGCCCAAATCGACAGCTTGTTTTGCGGTGCTCACCATCTCCGCGGGGGACATCAATGTTGCATCCGGGCCGGCTGTCAGGGCTAACCACGTTTCCAGGCTGGTGTTGCGTGCCGCCGTCACAGCGGCAAGTGCTTCGTCGGGATTGGGGAATGTTTCGCAAAGCAGCAGGTCGACACCAGCGTTTTCAAGTTGTTCCGCGAATGCCTGGTGCTCCGGCAACGCTCCAGCACCGGGCGATTGATCGGGACAATAGCAATCCTCCAGTGGTGCGATACTGCCCGCAACACGGTGATTCGACGGCACGCTCTGTCGCGTCAGTTCGACTGCACGCTCGGTCATGATCTGCCAGCGATCACCGACCGTACGTTGCTTGGTGCGGAAGGTGTTAGCGGTGTGAACGGTTGCTCCGGCGTCTGCGTAATCGGCGTGGATCGCTGCAATTACTTCAGGGGCCGATTCGATCGCAGCCGCACTCCAGCTTGGCAATTGTGTCGCAACGCCACGCCGATTCAATTCTGTTCCCAGTGGACCATCAAGCAGCGTGATCATGCTGTTTCCAAAGGAGGTTGCGATGCCAGTCCGCCTCAAGCAATCGGGCTGTTAATCGATCTCGCCCCAGCACGAGGTCAATCCGCTTCGCCAAATTGGTCCAAGGCCACTTGCTTGGCACCTTTGAGATCGTACTTGCCAGTTCCCAGTAAGGGGATTTCGGTGACTTCGATGAAGCTGTCACGTGATGGGATGAAGAGGTTCGGAAGTCCCGCCTCTTGCAGTGATTTCAAGATTTCCGGGATGTCTTTTTCCGTTGGTAAGTGCAGCACTACCAACCGCTCGCCCTTCTTGATGTTGGGAACTGCGGTCACGCAAACGCGAACCGATTCGTCCTCATCTCCCTCGGCAAACCGTTTGGCCAGTTCTTCTTCGACGCGAACGTGTGGAACCATTTCTCCACCGATCTTCGAGAACCGGCTTTGGCGACCGGTGATATGGATAAAGCCTTGATCGTCAACGTGTGCAATGTCGCCGGTGACATACCAGCCATCTTGAATCGCTTGGGAAGTTAATTCCGATTGGTTTGCGTAGCCATGCATCACGTTCGGTCCGGTGATCAGCAGCATCCCGTCTTCACCGGCAGCCAATTCGTGATCATCGTCGGTCGAAACTACGCGGGCCGCGACACCAGGCAACGGGCGGCCTACCGACCCTTCGTGGCGGTCAGCTTGGAAGACTGCTGGTGAACGCGAGGGGGGAATGTTGACCGATACCAGCGGGCTGAGTTCTGTCGTGCCGTATCCTTCCACCGGTCGCACTCCGAACTTCTTTTCGAATGATTCGAATAAATCGGCAGGCATCTTTTCAGCCCCCACCACGACGACATCCAACTTCGCGAATTGTTCGGGTTTGATTCGTCGCAGGTATCCGCGCAAAAACGTCGGCGTCGCAAGCAAGACTGTCGCGTGATATTTCTCGGCCAATTTACCGACTTGTCGTGCATCGAGCGGGTTGAAGTGGTAAACCCCTCGTGGTCCCAATGCCATCACTGCCCACATGGTGACGGAGTAGCCGAAGGAGTGAAAAAATGGCAAGATCCCCAAGACCGTGTCGTGATCATTCAGTTGCACGGCAAGCTTAATGGCTTCTACGTTGTGACTGATGTTGGCATTGCTCAGCAGCACCCCTTTGGGCATCCCCGTAGATCCGCTGGTGAAGATCACCGTCAACAGATCATTGCCTCGGATTTGGTTGAGCCCCAGGATCTGATCGAGTATCACCGCTGGAATGAGCAAAGCTTGGATCGCAGCGACCAGCTTGTCCCATTTGCTGACTTTCTCTCGTAATTCATCCAGCACAACGACTTCGGCATCGAGCTGGAAATCCATCCTGCTGAGGAACTTTTCGCTCGTCAGCACATGCTTGATCCCAACATCTTGAATGCAATGATTCAGCACTTCACTGCTAACGGTGTAGTTCAGGTTGGCTGAGATTCTGCGGTCGAAGGCCAACGCCATGTTCACGATCACGCCCCCTGCACTGGGCGGTAGCAAGACACCGACGAACTGTTCATCGCGATCCAGCACCTCGCGTTTCAGCACTCGGCGTAGTGCCAAGACCCGCATTAGCATTTGGCGACCTGTGACCTCTTGGCCAAGCGAATCTGCTGCCTGGATTTTTCCACCGCGGCGGCGCCAAGCCCGGATGACTTGTTTCGCTAAGATCGGATAGCGGGAATCCTGATCGACTGCCGCATCTGCCCCAAGCTTTTGAACGGCGCTGCGAGATATTTCCAGCGGTGTCTTGGTGGGCAGGGGTTTGCCGATGTAGAGCGTCAGCTTGCGGCGTGGCAGACTCGGGATTTTAAAGAAAAATTTTCCGCCGGAAAAACTGAACAGGCTGCCCCACATTCCATCCAACCACATCGGCACGATCTGGCCGTCCGTTCCCTTGAGGACGTTGCGGAGCCCCGGTTTAAAAGCTTGCAGTTGACCATTTCGAGTAATGGTGCCCTCAGGAAATAACCCGATAACCTCGCCTGCCTCAACGCCCTGCCGAGCCGTCTTGAGAGCCCGGCCAATCGATTTGGGATTGGCGAACATCAAAATCGTGTCGAAGGCACTGGCGAGATAGCGTGTGACTGAATTGCCAAAGTTTTCGCCATCGACAATGAAGCGGACATTTCGCGGCAGCATCCAGAGGATGAGGATTCCGTCGATGTACGAAATATGGTTGCAAATGACCACGCAACCACCCGTCTTGGGCAAGTTCTCTAGACCCTTGACCTCGCGCCGATACAGCAACGTCAGCAACACCCGAAACGGGCCGCGGACAAAAAGTCGAGGCCAACGGTACCCGACTACGATCGACAGGAGCACCACAATCAAGGTGATCACTAGACCGATTTGAAATCCATTCATCTGTCCGCACCTATAAAAACGGCTAAGGAATGTTCGATAGGTTAACGGATTGAGAAGACAGCGGTGAGGGGAAGCAAGCGATTCACCAATCGAGACGATGCTTTTAGGCTTGAGTAGCTAGCAGCGTCGGTGGCTAGTGGTGTGGGTGGCTAGTGGTGTGGGTGGCTAGTGGAAAAAGTTTTCTCGCCTGCTGGCAGCGAGTTTTTTCTCCGGCCCGTTTTCCTTGGGCTGGTACTGCCGTTTGTTTGCACGGAATTTCGAATTCGCGTCGCGTCCAGTTGGCTGGTGGCTGCGCGTTTTGCTTGGTTGTACCGGCGGCTAGCGCCGGGCCGCTCAGTTGGCTGGTGGCTGGGCTATTTGGCGAACAATTTAGACAGGTCTTCAAACGCTTTGAACTCCAGGGCGTTGCCGGACGGATCTTGGAAGAACATCGTGGCTTGTTCGCCTGCTTGGCCTTCGAAGCGAATATACGGCTCGATCAAAAAATCGACGTCTGCTTCGATCAATCGATCTCGTAGTCGTTTCCAGTCTCCGATCTCCAGGACGACTCCGAAATGAGGCACCGGTACATCATGTCCGTCGACTGGATTCGAGCAGGCTTGAGCGCTCGCCTCGGGCGAATAATGGGCGACGATTTGATGACCGAACAAATCAAAGTCGATCCAAGTATCACTACTTCGTCCTTCTGGCAGTCCTAGCAAACCACCGTAGAACTTTCTGGCCTCGGTGACATCATGGACTGGAAAGGCGAGATGGAAGGGTCGAACCGACATGTTGTGGGTGCTCCGTTTGCTTATTGGCCAATGCAGATCAAATATTCTTGCCGTTGATCACCCTGACCCTCAGCGACGCGGGTGTAGATCCGATCACCGACGAAAGCGGGCGTCGCAAAAACACTGCTCTTCAATTCGTTCTCTCCAACTTGTTCAAATCGCTCGGGGGTCGCTCGAAACAGGAATGTTTTCCCCGCCTCGTTGGTCGCGTAGATCAAATCACCAACCAAGACGGGTGAACTACTGAACGTTCCACCCAGTCGTGCCTTCCACATTTCTTTCCCGTCGCTTGTTCGGTAACAGATCGCGATCCCGGCATCGAGGGTGGCATAAAGATAACCCTCGCGAACCAACATGGAAGGAACGTAGTTGCGAGAGTTGTTTTCCCATTGCAGTTTGCCGCTGCCATCGGCGGCGACCGCAGCAATATGATTCTTGGGGTAGCCCCCGCAAGTGAAGATTCGTTCGCCGTCGGTAACCGCTGTCGCCACGCATTCGGTCGTCGCGCCCTCGACCTCCCAGAGTGTTTCACCATTGCTTGGGTTCAAGCTGGTCACCAAGTCACACCCACCAATAATCAATTGGTCACGACCAGCGGCCCGCAGGATCACGGGCGAATGGTAGTTCGGTTTCGGCGGTCGTTGATGACTCCAGGCAACTTTGCCGGTCTGTCGTTCCAATCCCATGACAACGCCGCCCAATTTGTTGTCAGCGGAAACAATCACAAGGTTGCCGTAAAGCGTTGGGGACGAGCCATAGCCTTGATGGATGATGTAGTCGCACAAACGCTGTTGCCAAAGAATCGAACCCGATAAATCGAGCGAGGTTGCCCAAGCAGCGTTGTCATTGACAAAGGTAATGAAGAGTCGTTCGCCGTCGGTGGCCACCGTGGAAGAGGCAAAAGTTGCTTTTTCGTTCAAGCCTTTCTTGCTGTTGTTTGCGAACCCGCCCTCGTGAACTACGGTGCTCCAAAGCTGGTCACCAGATTTTCCGTCAAAGCAGAGCACCATCTGGGTTTGCATTTGAGCATCGGCCGTCGCCAAATAAATACGGCCTCCCAGAACCGTCGGGGAACCGTGGCCGAGTCCAGCTATTGGCGTGCGCCAGCGAATGTTGTCGGTCGCACTCCATTGTTGTGGTGGGTGGGCAGATGTATCGGCATGCCCGTTGCCTTGCGGACCACGCCAAAACGGCCAATCCGTCGATCCGAAGGTCGGGGTGTCGGCGGAAACATCGGTCGTCAATACAACGAGTAGCAGCAGGCTAACAAAGGAACGCATAGGGGAGTTTTGTTTTTGCGTTGACCGGAACGCGAAGCGGTGGCAAGGCTTGTCCGGAAAGGTTGAAGTCCTGGGGGTTGAAATCGTGCAGATCTAAATGGCAGTCGCTATTTGATCCGGCCCACAAATGTTAACCTGTTCAGAACCCGCTTTCACCCAGTCACCGCTTTGATGACGGTGCGGGTGGCCGTCGGTCCCACATAAATTGGAGTACGAACAGCCTTGGAACTTTCTGAACTAGCGGACCGATTACGGCGAATTGCGTTGAAACTGGTTGACCAGCAGGCCGCTGAAGTTTTGGTTGCTCCCCAGCGACCGTCGTCTGGACATTGGTACGGCGGCGGCAATTTGGTCTGTGACGCCGAGGGAACGCTGTGGCTGATTGGCCGCTACCGGAATCAGGGGGATTCGCGAACCGGATTGGGGGCAGGTGAGCGAGGGCTGGAACTGGCGCTGTTTCGTTCCGATGACCAGGGTCGCACCTTTGAGAAATTTTTGTCGTGGAGCAAATCTGATTTGAATGTCGGCGAGCATGCCGTTTTGTCCATCGAAGGAAGTGCGATTCGCTTGACACAGGATGGGGTGGAACTCTATGTGTCCTCGGAGAAATCTGGGATCAGCTATCCTCCCGAGCAGAATGGTTTTCTAAAACCAGGCACCGGGGTTTGGACAATCGACCGAATCGCCACGCCCTCATTTGATGGATTAAAAGGTGGGAAGATTGAAACGGTATTGCAAACGCAGGATCCACGATTCATCCATATGAAAGATCCGTTTCTTGGAACCTATTTGGGTTCGGAGTGCTTGATGTTTTGTACTCACCCTTTTTGTTGGACAAGTTCCAACACTGCCTTTGTTTCATTGGGGCATGACCCGATTCAATGGTCACAGGTCGAGCACGATTTCTTTCCGCGCGGAGCAACTTGGGATGTTGCCATCACGCGAGGCACTGCGGTCGTGCCGCTTCCCTCGGTCGGGGTTTTGGAAAACCGTGATGTGAAGTTGATGTTCTATGACGGTGGAGAGTGTGTCCGCAATCTCGATGAACATTCTGAAGCGGTCAAGCGGCCGCGCGGGTACTCCTGTGAAGAACTCGGAGGTGCCGCTTTTTACGAAGACGACGATCTCTTTCATCTGCAGCGGGTCTCCGACGTCGAGCCCCTTCTGATCAGTCCCCATGGGACGGGATGTAGTCGCTATGTCGATGTCTGCGTCACAGAAGACCAGTATCTGGTTACCTGGCAACAGGCCCAAGCCGACGGGTCTCAACCGTTAGTGATCAATCGTGTCGCGAAGAGTGAGATTGAATCACTGTTGTGTTGATTCGAAACCATTCGGCAGGGATCGACAGCGTTCAATGCGCGCATGATTTTCTCAACAGCGATCTAGACGCAGTCGTTTCCGCTCGTGTCGTCATCCATTTTCGAAACTGGAAACACTAAGGTGTGTGTTTTTGGTGGCGGTAGGGATTGAATAGCAGGTAATTCAAGTGCCGATACAGATCGCTGTTGCCCAATAGTTCGGCGTGTTTGCCTTCACCCGCGAGTCTCGGTCCATTCAGTAAAACCACGCGATCTGCGTATCGAAGTGTTTCCAATCGCTTCGGCAGGGTGATTACCAGTGTGCCAGCGTTGACGAGTTTTCGAAATACTTTCAAGCAAGGATCTTCGGCTAGGTGTTCGGCCGGTGGCGGTGGTTCCATCGCAAGCAGGATCGGCGGTCTGTGTAAGAGTGCTCGGGCGGTAGCGATCGCGTAAGTTGATTCGACGTCCAGGATGGAATCACCGGCCGTTAACATCGTGTTCATCCCCTCAGGCAAACGCTGCAGTCGGTCGAAGACACCAACTGCTGTTACCGCGTCAACGATCTCGCTGTTTGTGATAGTGTCGTCGTTGCCTCGGAGATTTTCGTAGATCGTTCCATCCCAAATCGGTCCGTCTGGCTCGATCCACATCACGTTGCGAGCTAAAGCTTGTGGGTGGATGTCGCGGAGCGAAACGCCGTCGATCGTAACGCGGCCTTCCGCCGGCATGCCGAACCCCATCAGTAGTTCGGACAAGGCCTTTGTCGAAACCGTTTCGGTGCCCAGTAGTGCCACCAGTGTCCCCGGAGCGAATTTCAGGCTGAGGTGGCTGAGGATTGGTTGGCCTGTCGATTCGATGAGCGTGACCCCCGCGATCTCAACATTCTCCTGAAGGCCGCTAAGTCCAACGCGTTGCTCGCTCGGGGCGATTTCGCTGCTCCGTTTCAAATAGTGGTAGAGCGAATCAGACGCTTCGCTACTGATGTGAAGGTGAGCAGCGAGCGAGAGCAGTCTCCCTGCTGCAACGACGGCGGCCCCGAGAGACAAGCCGAGGACCAAGGCGGATGGAAGACTGAGCGAATGATTGTCTTGGAACAGGTTGACACCCAACCCAAGTACTAACACCGCGACGGAGGCCGAGATCGCCAGAAACAGAATCGGCCAGATTCTCGCAAGTCGAGAGTCACGCTCCCCGAGTCGCCGGTAAAGTAGTTCCAGTTCATTGCCAAACGTGCGGTCGGCCAATCCGGGCGACTGGAGCCTCGCTAGTAACGGCGCCTGCCCAACCAGTTCCGCCATGCGATTCCGCATGCGGGGAACTTCCCATTGGTTCAATTCTGTTTGGTCGTCTTCCCTAAATCGACGAAACAGTTGCCACAGTAAGATGCCGCTGACAATCGCCAGCAAGGCCAGCCACGGATTGACCAACAGAGCAACCACCAGGCATCCCAATAACGTCAGCAAACTGCGGGGAATGACGCGGTACCAAAGCGAGAGTCCGGACTGAATCGAAGGTAGTTGTTCACCGATCAGTCGTTGAGCCCGCAAGTGCTGAGCCGCCGCCCCTTCAAGTTCAGCCGACCGCAAGCTTTGGCTGAGTACACGCGTGTGGAGCGCCCGTGCGATTCGGCCGGCCCGGCTGTCAGCAGAACGCCGCTGCAGCCAAATCGCCAGCGAAAATGCGGCCGCCACTGCTATCGACAGACCGACCAGTTCGGTCAACTGCACCAATGCAGCTTGCTCGGCAAACGCCGGTGGGATTGGCACCGCCAAATAGGTTCCCAGTTGCGTGCTGGGACCACCGAGTCCACGCTCGTTCAGTAGCACTGCCATCAGACCAATCAGGATCACTAGCACAGGCACCAGGATGCCGGCAGTGAGCGACCAGAGAAGGGTGAAGAATCCTCCAGAGGATTCAGCTTCCTGCCGCGGTTGCGATAGCGTGCTGTAGCGAATCAATTTGTCGGCTCCCGTGCGGAGGAGTATGTGAACAGAACTTTGGCCTCTCAATGTCGACGCCAAACCCATCCATGAAATCATGCAGCACTCCGCCGCCAGCCGAAATGCATCAGGCTAGGTCTCTGTCCTCAAACAGCAACATCGCGAGCATCCAAATCGCAATTGCGAAACACAGCAAATAGTTAAACGCCCCAGCCAAGTAAATAAACGGTATGGGATTACCAGCGTCGACCGCCGCCTGAACGTTGAAGACGTTCAGGTTGGGAACCACCACTGCGATCAGGTTGCCAACGAATCCCACAAGTTCATTGTTTCCTTGCGTTGACGCGACCAAAGGAGATGTGAGATTGCCGATCACGTAAACCACGAAGCACGTTACAAAATTGGCAAGCAGTGGCAGGCGAGTTGCCAAGGCAACCGCCACCGCACCAATCGCCATCGTTTCCATGAAGTACAACGCCAACACGGGGATCGTTGTCATGATCTCTTCGTGCCCCATCTGCCACGTTGTTACTGCACGGGTTGTCTCGCGAGCGTCATAAATCGGCTTGTAGCTGATCACAACCATCAAGATCGCACCCAGGATGACAAACAGCACCAACACGGACAGCATGATGCCGGCATACTTTCCAAGGATGAAAGATCGGCGACTGACGGGCTTACACAAAACCGTCAGAGCGGTTCGGCCTTCAATCTCTTCGCTCACGCTGGTACCAGCGCTCCATACAGCTTGCAGCATCCCAAGTACCATGATCAGCGTGACGCCACTGTCTTTCAGCAAGCGGATGTCGTCGCCGAGCGTGTTGAAAGGATAGATCCCGAACAGCAGCACCCCGAACATCCCCAAAGCTAACAACAAAAGGTAAAGCGGTTGTGCCATCTCGTTCTTTGCCGTCGACAATGCGAGCGCCCAGACGCGTGGTGCGGCTTGGCGAAACGCCATCAGGCCAGTGATCGTTAGGAAGAAGACAACCGCGATCGCGACAATCGACGAGGCCTCAGGGATCTTTGGGACGTAGGTAAACGTGAAAACAACGTTTGCAGGATCGATCTCGCGATTCTGAATGTGGAGCCGAGTCGAGTCGCCTGGGATCGGCGGCGTGTCGCGATTTTCGTACCGGTACGAGACCGATTCGCCTGCATTCACTCGGAATGGCGAGCGAGAGAATTTTGAGGTGTCTGCCGAATCGGCCAGCAAGATGGTGCGGTCGCTCTCGATTGTCAGCGACGCTGCGTTCCGCAGGTTGTAGATGATGTTGGCGGGAACGAATGGCGACTCGTCTGCGTCGATGTCAGTCGGCATCGCGTCAATTTCAACAGTCTCTTCGACTGTTCCATCACCAATCAACTGAACCTGTGTAATCGACTCCAGAAATACATCCGTGTTGGATACAAGGGGTGTGCAGCCCAAGCCGATCAAGGCAAACAAACCGGCCACGCCCAGCAGGTACGGAATGACGCCCTCTGTGGCCATTTGTGTCCACTCGCTTCGTGTTCGGTGCCAGACGCCATAAACAACGCCAAAACCAAGCAGCAAGCCGATACACAGCATTGGCAGATAGAGCGCGCTGGCAAACGCCTCCGATTGCGGCACGTACAGGACGCAAAGTCCGAAACCCGCAACGCCACCCAAGACCAACGAAGCGATCGTGCCGCGGCGGGGTGAGTCGGCCAGCGTTCCCAGGCCGGGAATGTAAGAGAGAATTGACAGCGAGCCAAAGACCACCAAGCAACCGATTGCACCCAGCGCTAACCCCACCGCGATCAGCCAAAGCGGTGTCACCCATGCTGGCAGCCACTGCATCATCTGGCCAAGCAGCAAGCTCGATTCAGTCATCTGGATCCAACCGGGATTGATGAGCTCCAGTGCACCATCAGTCGGTCCGTTCAGCGTTGCGGAGGGCCAGGAAATCATCGAGGGTATCCCAAGGGAAGGTGCGGACAGAGCGATAGGGCTGATACGCAGATCGCCCGCAAAAGGTTTGCGATTTGATAGCGTTGGGATTCAGGAAGATTCCGGATGCGATCGGAATGCCATCAATCAGGCTGGTTTTTGGCCAAATCGATTCCCAGAATCTCGCAATTTCATGCTCAATTAACTTGCCTTGCCGCCCTGCTGTCGTTCGCTGTCCCCAGAATTGGTCCCCAGAATTGGCCCCCAGCATCTGCCACAGCCCCAGGTATCCGCCGTCCCCAGGATTGGCCCCCAGGGTTCGCGTCCCGAGGTTGAGGTCAATCGCTGTCCCCAGCATTCCCCTCCCGGCATACACCCAAGCTGAGATCAATCGCTGTCCCCAGCATTCGTCATCGCTGTCCCCGGCATTCCCCAGCATTCCCGTCCCGGTATCCACCCTAGCCGAGGTCAATCGTTGTCCCCGGCATCCCCGTCCCCAGCATTCGTCCAGGCTGAAGTCAATCGCTGTCCCCGGCATTCTTCGTCTTCGGATCCCTAGCCGAGAGCAATCGCTGTCCCCAACATTCTGGCTAGCATTCTGTCCCCGGCAGTCGCTCGCCGGATTAGGGGGCAATCGCTGTCGCTTGCTTTCCGGTCTGGTTCCTTGCCATCTGCTTTCCTGGCATCTGCGGTGCAGG
>JAQWPZ010000299.1 GCA_029245125.1 Rubripirellula sp. | reverse complement strand
TTGCTTCTTGGCTTGGTGAGACCGGTGGCTAGCGCCATTCCGCTCAGTCTCTGCGGTCCTTTTCCACCGCTGATCACCCTGGTGAACGAGGGTGCGGTGTCCGAACGGTGGCTAATGTCGGTGGTCGCTGCAGAGTGGCGATGATTGCTTCTTGGCTTGGTGAGACCGGTGGCTAGCGCCATTCCGCTCAGTCTCTGCGGTCTTTTGCACTGCAGATCACCCTGGTGAGCGGCCCGGCGCTAGCCGCCGGTCCTGGTGGGCGACCATGGGGTGTTGAAACTGGCTTTTATGTCGATTTCAGCGGAACAGCGGTTAACGACTGACTGGCTTGGAGCCAGTTACTTAGTTCAGCGAAAACGGCGTGCTTTGATTTTCGATGATCAGCAATCGTTGATTGTTTGGCAAATCTTTGAACGACTGTGTTTTGCCGCTCGGCCAATGAATCGTGATTTCCTCAACTGTTTCAACATCACCTAAGCCAAACGAAAGCACCGGTTCGTTGCGACAGAAGAAACCATCACCTGCTGTCATCCATTCGGTTAATTCTTGATTGCCCGCGCGGAGTTCGACGCGTGATCCCACTGCATCTCGTTCACTGTCGACGCCTCGCAGGACCACTTGAATCCAGTGATTTGAACTCGGGCTTTGATTCACGAGTAATGCCGAGGGCTCGCCGAGATGGGTGACGACAAAATCAGGCAGTCCATCACGATTCCAATCCAATCTCGCCAAGCCACGTCCGAGGTGATTGCGATTCCAGTAACCCGAATCATCATTCACCTCTGCTAACTCAAAACGGTCTCCCCGGTTGCGAAATAACTGGACTGGTTGTTCGAACGGGGCTCCACTGTTGATTGAATTTTCAATGTGCCCATTCGCGACGACCAGATCAAGATCGCCATCATTTTCATAGTCGAGTGCTTGGGTGCCAAAACCTAAGACCGATTGGCTTGGGACTGCGAATCCGAATTGTATGTTCCGATCTTGATACATGCCTTGTTGATTCAAGTAGTGGCTGACGCTCTCGCCTTGGAAATTGGTGATGTGGAAATCGAGCCATCCGTTCCGATCAAAATCACCGGCGGCGATCCCCATCGCTGCAGTTTTTGCCCCGTTGAATCCGTAGGCGCAACCACTCAGCATGGCGATGTCGATCCAGTTGCCTGATTCTTCGTCTCGTCGCCAGAGTTGATTGGCGTAGACGTCGTTGCCAACAAAAGCCTCATTCCCTGGCTGGTGGTCAAAGTTTCCCACCACAACGCCAAGTCCTGCACGAGCGGCGGTCTCCGGTTTCCCCATTTGCAAAAAAGAAGGTGGCCCCTGGGCATTGCCGACGATCAGGCGGTCAAGTCCCGGTTGGAATGACTTAGGCATCAGTGTTTCGACCACTTGCCCTTGGGCATTGCGGCGCGGACGCTTGCTGATCTGCGGATCATGAATGTAATTCACTTCAAAAATATCGGGCAATTGATCACCGGTAAGGTCAGCCATCGCCAGCGAAGTGGTCATCATCGTTGTGTCATCACGGTCATCCAGTTGTTGCCGACGAAAGGTTCCATCACCATTATTGATCAGGAGTGTGTTCGCACCGATATTCGCCACAACGAGATCGGGGAATCCGTCTTGGTTCCAATCGCCGGCGGTCACCCCCAATGAATAGCGATGGTCAGTAGCAGCAGCAAGTTCCGTAACATCGCGAACGTTTTTCCCTTCACTGCGGTAAAGTCGATTACTTTCGTCGCCCTGGAAGGTAGGCGGTTCACCGCTGCCTTGGCCGAAATATAAATCGATTTGGCCATCGCAGTCGTAATCTAAAACCGCAACGGCACCGCCAACGGACTGGTAGACAGAGAAACCGTTTGTTTGCATTTCGCTGGCGACTTGGAAAGCGTGTTGCAGTCCAATTTCTTCTGCCTTGTTTGCAAAACTAGCTGGCAAAAGATTCGATGTTTGTGGACGAAGCCTCGCGGAATTCTCGGAGGTGGACTTGATAAGTGAAGCGAGGTCTGGGAGCGGAAAGCTTTCTCGGTCAATTTGACAAATTCGCGAACGGATGTCAGCGAGACTATCGCGGTTGCGGGCTGCACCAGTCAATTGAGAGTAAAGCGGTTGCAGTTGTTCGGCGGAACGTTTCTGATGAAACCCTGCTAACAAACGCCATACGGTCGACTCAAGTTGGCGGTCCATCGAATCAAGCAATTTGGCAAGGGTCTCCATCGCTTCTACATTCGGAGTGGCGGAGTCGACGATCCGATTATTTTCCTTTGCAATTGCTTCCAGGGTTTGAAAGCGTTCCTCCAAGCGGATTGCGTCTTCTGGCTGGCCGAGCGCTTCAAGAATTGATCGCAATCGACTGATCGAACGAAAATCGGTCGGGTCACGGACCAACGCTTCGATGAGTGCTCGGCCTGCCTCGGGAAGTCGATTCTCTGAGGTCAGCACTAATCCCAAAGCGGCCCAGTAATCGGCGTGTTCCTGCGATTGTTGGTCGACTTGAGTCAGCCACCAATCAATGCTCGCTTCAGCTTGCGCCTCCGCTGCTGCTCGCCCGAACAGTGCCAACACCGATGGAGGCTGTTTTCCTTCGGTCACAACAGTTCGCAGTGCATCGACGGTTTCTTGATACTTGTCTTCCATGAACAGACGCCGCGCTTCGGCTGCCGGTCCGATCGGCCAATACGGTCTTTCGGCGGGATCACTAGGGGTCTGGTCGAGTGGCGTGTACATCGCATCGCTCAGTTGGATCAGCGCGTGAAGTTCATCTTGTTGGACATCGCCCTGGCGACACAATTGATAGAGGTGTGTGGCGGCTTCATGTCGACGGCCTTGGCGGTTGTAAAGGTACGCCAGATTTCGATGAGCTTGGCTGGCTAGCGGAACGACTTCCAGGATCTTCAAATAGCGTTCTTCTGCTTCCTGGTACCGCTCCAGGAAAAAACACCAATCAGCGGACTGGCCAAGTGCGGGCAGCCCTGCATCTGGATGATTAGGAGGGATCGAGTCGAGCAGCTCGATCGCTTGTGCGAGATCATTTCGATTGGCAGCGAGCATCGCCAAGCGGAAAACAACTTCTGCATCGGTTGGGTCTCGGATTAGCAACGATTTGAGCTTGGCCTCTGCTGAAGTGACATCACCACTGGCAAACAACCGACCGATTGATTCAAGTTCGGCATCGCGGTCAATGACCGTGTTGACAGGGCCGGTGCTGGGGCTCGACAGCGATCGGGAGGTGTCGCTTTCGGCTGGTGGGTTGGCTGTCTCCGTTGACGGGATACCTGTTTCCGCTGACGGGTTTTTGGCGGATGATGTTGTTTCGCGAAATGACTCTGACCCGTCGGCCTGTTCTGGTTTGCTGGAAGGCGCGGTCGGCGAGATGGATTTTGCTGTTTCGGTCGTTGCGGGAGTTTGGTTCGTATTGCAGCCCGTATGGGATAGCGTCACCAAGCTCAGGGCGAGCAACAGCATCCGTGGTTTGTATTTGGCCGAACTTGTTCTCGAACGCCTTGAAAGAACCAGTTTCTTCATGATTTCAATCTCACCGTTCCAGCTCGAACCAGGTATCGTCTTTTTCGACCACCAAAATTCGCTGGTCGAGACCGACATTGTTTAGGACTTGCTGAGCTCCACTTGGCCATTGGATTTGTACGCGGTCAAGGTTCGTTGTTGGGCCCAGTCCAAAGGAGACGACTGATTCGTTTCGGCAGAGATAGCCATCGCCGCCGGTTACCCACTCGGTCCAACTGCGTTCTTCGGATTCGACAGTGACCTTGGCACCTACAGCGTCTCGTTCACTTTCGACTCCGATCAGTTGCAATTGCAGCCAGTGTCCGGAGTTTTTCGATTCATTGAGCAATAGAGCGGAAGGTTCATTCAAGTGAGTAACAACCAAATCGTTTTTGCCGTCGCGATCGAAATCGATTCGCGCCATCGCTCGCCCAAGGTGGGGTTTGGACCAATAGCCGGATGAATCAGAGACGGTGACTTCCTGGAATTGCTTTCCCAGATTGGCAAACAGTTGCGATTTTTGCCGGAATGGTCCACTCATTTTCGCATAGTCATCGATATGTCCGTTTGTCACAGCGAGATCGAGTCGTCCGTCGTTGTCATAGTCAAGTGATTGTGATCCGAAACCGAGCACTCGGTAACTTGGAACGCCCAGGCGAAACTGGGCGGCACGATCCTGGAAGTAGCCCTGTTTGGCCAAATACAGGCAGACGTTCTCGTTCTGGAAATTCGTGACGTGTAGATCGAGCGTCCCGGATTGGTCAAAGTCACCAGCGGCAATCCCCATACTGGCTGTCCCGCCGCCGTCAAACGAATAGGCGGCACCCGTGATCATTGCAACATCATTCCATTGCTGTGAATCTTGGTCGCGTACCCACAATTGGTTGGGGGATTTGTCGTTGCCGATAAAAACGTCGTTACCGGGTTGCTGATCGAAGTCAGCGATCACGACCCCGAGTCCGCGAAACGCCTCGGCTGATTCCTCACCGATGGAATCAAAGAGAATTGCTCCGCTGCCATCGTTGATGCCGATGCGGTCATGAGCCGGTGCAAAGTCAGCCGGGCCGACTGCTTCGATGACGCGTCCCGAATCTTCACGTTCCGGAAGCATCGCGATTTCTGAATCTTGGATGTAATTTACCTCGACCAAATCGGGCAGGTTGTCTCCATTCAAATCACCAATCGCAACCGATGCTGGCATGCGATCGAGGTTTTCGCTGCCGGTTATTGCGTGAGCAGTGAAGGTGCCGTCGCCATTGTTAATCAAGAGCTGATTCGGTCCGATGTTGGCCGTCACCAAATCAGGGAAGCCATCCTGGTTCCAATCGCCTGCTGTGCAGCCGATGGTGTAGTGGTGATCCGTTGCACCGGAGGGGCTTGTGACGTCGATAACTTTCCCGCTCAAGTTTCGTAGCAAGCCATTCGATCGTTCGGCGATGAAGTTGGGGGGTGCGGCATCGCCTTGGGCAAAGTAGAGATCAGGATTGCCATCTTGGTCGTAGTCAATGACCGCGACTCCTCCGCCTGTTTGGTGATACATCGAAAAACCGGACTCCAGCGGCTGCGGGGCGAGTTCGTACCGATGGGCCAGTCCGACTTCTTCTGCCGCATTCCGGAACTGAGCGGGATTTGGTTGCGAAATTGAGGTGACGCGGTCAAGTGTGCGGTCGACCGATGCGTCGCGAAGGTTTTCAACGTTGGGCATTGCAAAGGAAGTGAGCTGCATGTCGCAGATTCGCTGACCTTGTTCGGGGAAAGCGGTTCCGGCCGCGACCAATTTTTGGCGTTCGCGATTCCAGTGCTCCAATGCATCTCTTGGCAGTTTTTGATGATAGGCTTCGAGCGACTTCCAGAGTACGGCTTCTAAGTTTCGACCCAAGCCTGACAGTTGCGAAGCAATTTCATCCATCGCTTCGACGTTTGGCGTTTGACTGTCGGAGATGTCGTTATTTGCCAGCAGTACCTTTCGATTTGAATTCCAACGCTTCTCCCATAGATCCGCACCAGTTGATTTTTCGAGCAAAGTCAACATCTGGTAAAGACGATTCATCGAGCGAAAGTCAGTGGGATCTCGGTCGAGCGCTTCCAGAAACGCTCGGGCCGCCGCTTCGTGTTGCTGACGCCCTGCCAAATGTATCGCGATAGCCGACCAGTACTCCGAAAATTGGCTGACCGTTTCGAGGTCATTGAGTCCGTTTAGCCACGTCTGAAATCCTTCGTCGTCTTGGGCCTCGGCAAGCACTCGACCAAAAAACGCGATGACCGCCGGCGGTGCGTCACCCTCCGCGATTGTTTCGCGTAGCATTTCAGCCGCCTCGGCATATCGACGTTCGGTGAACAGAACGCGTGCTTTTCCGGAGGGTCCGATGGGGGTGTAGTCCGTCGATGCATCCGACTCTGCACTCGGTTCGCTTGACATGGCGTCGCTCAGAATGACTAACGCATGCAACTCGTCCTGACGAAAGTCGCCAAGCTTGCAGAGCTCACGAATGTGGACCGCCGCTTCATGCCGTCGGCCTTGGCGATTGAGGAGCTGTCCCAGTCGGCGGTGAGCCATTGCAGCATCGGGAGCGAGCCGCAGAATTGCTTCATAACGGCGCTCTGCTTCAGCGAAATTCCCCAGTTGGGCAGACCAGTCAGCTGATTGACCAAGTGCAGGAAGTCCGGCTTCGAAATTATCAGCGGGAATCAGATCGAGGTACTCGACGCCAGCTTTCAAATCGCCTGAGACTGCGCTGATGTTTGCCAGCCGAAACAGAACGTCCACATCTTCAGGGTCGACCAATAATTGCTCCCGCAGCAATTTGGCGGCTTCGCCTAGCTGGCCTCTTTGCAGCATCTGGTCAATTCGTCCGAGTCGTTGTTCGCGGCTGAGTTTCGGATCGAGACTGTTTTTGCCGGCATTCGCACCGGTGGCCGATTCGATCTCAGGAGTCGATGCAGTAACCTGCGACGACTCGCCGTTGCCTTGATTGGGGCTTGCAGGCTCTGGCGTTGGCGGGGTCGAGTCAGAGCAGCCGGCGAGTAGAAGTGCAACGAGCATCATTACTAGGCAACGCCAGGCTGGCACCTGGCAACCATTGGCTGGCATCTGATAGCCATGGGCTCGTTGAGCCTTGCGAGTCGCCGAGGAAGTAAAGCTCATCGGTCTCGATCGCCAAAATTCGAATTTTTGCACTGCCATCAACGCCGTCCTGAGAGGCATTTACCCGGGTTTTTCGCATACTTGTTGCATTGTACCGAATGGAATCAATTCGTCGTGGTTGGCAACGCAGATGCCGATTGGACGGCTGCTCAGCTTGAATTGCCCACACTTGGCGATGACCAGACCAACCCGGGCGATGACCAGACCACGTTGCCTGCTGCCTGCTGCAGGCTTCTGCTGCTGCAGACATTTAACAAACGCTCCTATTCTCGGGACTTGCCAGTGCATTCCCGGGACTTGCAGGTGCCGCAAACCGTCATTTCCTCAAACCGCTTGTTTGCTGCTTCCTTTAATATTCCTCGATTCCCCGTTTTGTTCGGGGAGGCTAAGATTCTAGTAGTCTGCCAC
Source organism: Rubripirellula sp. (assembly GCA_029245125.1). Lineage (GTDB taxonomy): Bacteria > Planctomycetota > Planctomycetia > Pirellulales > Pirellulaceae > Rubripirellula. Next base: position 990 of record JAQWPZ010000299.1, on the reverse strand, counting down.
GGATGTTTCCGTCACCTCGACGAATAGGCGCTCAGGCCTCCTCCCTTATGCCACTGATTGAATTAGATGATGTTCGGCGAGTGTATGACTTAGGTGAAGTCCAAGTGCATGCACTTCGAAGCGTCACGCTCGATATTGATTTGGGCGAATATGTCGCGTTGGTAGGCCCGTCCGGATCGGGGAAATCGACCCTGATGAATACGCTCGGATGCCTCGATCGGCCGACGCATGGGAGTTACCGATTGGACGGCGAGGAGATTGTGACGATGAATCGAGACGAGCGTGCTCGAATTCGTAACAAGCAACTGGGGTTTGTGTTCCAGAACTTCAACCTGCTCAACCGAACTTCCGCGCTCGAGAATGTCGAACTACCGCTGATGTACGCATCCGGTATTTCAACGCGGGAGCGAAATGAGCGAGCCCGGGAACTGCTTGAAAAGGTTGGCCTGTACGATCGACTTGATCATCATCCCGCCCAGCTTTCTGGAGGCCAACAACAGCGTGTGGCAATTGCTCGGGCGCTGGTAAATCGGCCCTCGATCCTGATGGGAGATGAACCGACGGGCAATTTGGACTCGAAAACGAGCAGGGAGGTGATCGAGCTGTTCCAGCAACTGAATCAGGATGACAAAATTACGGTGATTCTGGTCACGCACGACCAAAATGTTGCGCGCAATGCCCGTCGTACCATCGTGCTTCACGACGGGGAAGTTGCCACCGACACAACCGATTTTGAGCAAGTTGTCGAGATTCTTAATCAACGCTAGGCAATGCCCTGCCTTTCGCTCGCTTGTCTCACGAGCGGTTCTTGAGACCAGTTGCAAGAATTCGAAGCGAGTTCGAAGCGGGTGCGGCTGCATCTGAAGCGTTGAAAGACAGTGATTTTTATTCTTTTTCATTAAAAAAGGCAAGCCAAGAGAAAGATAAAATATATAAGCTGCTAGATCATTTGAAACTCAAGTATGTTAAATCCAGCACTAATTTTGTTTT
>JAQWPZ010000288.1 GCA_029245125.1 Rubripirellula sp. | reverse complement strand
GGATTCAAGGACCGGGATTCAAGGACCGGGATTCAAGGACCGGGATTCAAGGACCGGGATTCAAGGACCGGGGTTCAAGGACCGGGATTCAAGGACCGGGATTCAAGGACCGGGATTCAAGGACTGGGATTCAAGGACCGGGATTCAAGGACCGGTATGCAGCGACCGGGATTCAAGGACCGGTATGCAGCGACCGGGATTCGAGGACCGGGATTCAAGGACCGGGATTCAAGGACCGGCGGCTAGCGCCGGTCCGCTCAGGGGTTGTGGGCGGAACTGGGCGTGCGATTTCGAAACCCGTCAAAATGGCCTGAGGATTGAACCATCCCCCGTCTAAAAAACAGATTCAATCGGCGCAGTCGGGCGAATGACAAATGTCGGAAAGGATCCGTAGTGCTTGGCCCAAGCCAACTGCTTGACATACTCGCAATTGAATTCACGAACTCGGTACTGACTGCACAACGCAGCAAATGCTTCACTTGCGTATACCTCACCGGGTGGCGTTTTCGGCTCCAGCCGCGCAGCTCGACTGACATGGGTCCCCGTGTAGTTCTTGGTACCGGTAATCGGATCCACACAGCCAAATACCGGTCCAGCATGTAACGCGACGCGAACGTTTAAATTTTCCGGCAACCGATGTTTTTTCCAAGCATTCTGGGCGATCTGTTGACGAGTGAATTCGCACATTTCCAATGCGCAGAGTCCCGCTTCGCGGACATGATCGAAAACCAAGTAGATCCCATCACCCCAAGTATTACGAACGACATTCGCCTCACCATATCCACGAATAATGTTGCCGATCGGGTGCATGAAATGTTCGATGAACTGGCTGACCTGATGTTCGTCGAGCTGGCTAAAGTTGACGGCATCGCCAAACAACATCGCCATCACACGGGTGTCGGTTGTTTCATCACCTTCGGAAAAGACTTGTGTATCGAGACCAGGTGGATTTTTAAGAACCGACAATTCAACCGCAGGGGCGGGTGGCGATGGAAGGCTGGAGTTCGAATCCTCATACCTTGAAACGTCGATCTGATGAACCTCCATGCCTAAATCCTGCCATTGCTTGATAACATGGGCGGTACCACCCCGTCCTTGCCCCGGCTTACCATCCCACACGGCCAACCCAATCGGATCACAGTTCTCTCCCTGCAATTCCGTTGCCCGCAAGGTCGCCAACCCATGCAGCACCAGGTTGGCATATTCGAACGCGATTCCGTCGCCTTGGGTTCTTTGGGGCGAAGCAATGATCACTTGGGTGGCATTATCGATGACGTCGTCAAACAGTGAATTCCATCGCTGACCAGCGAAAGCAACGCTCAGTTGCCGAAATGGTTCGACATCGAACGGCAGCACAATTCGAGATTCACCACCCAAATCTTGGATTGCTTTTTGGAACAAGAGATCAGCGCCGCAGGCAGCAGACGAGTAACCAATGAAGGCTTGCTGCTGGACTAGCCAACGACGGATCGCTGCATCAACGTCTGCTGATGCAGCGTCCGGAAAACGCGGTCGTTGGCGGTTGCCAGCGTCAATCATATGACCGCTAAACACAACAACGGGCGAGATCGGTAACCATTGAGCCAATCTCCCACGATCCTCTTCCTGAAGATCTCCGCGGTGGATCCAATAATCGAGCAACCACCGGGCATGTCGCCGCGTCACGTTCAAATCACCATAATTCAATTTGGCTAACGATTGCGCGTGCCCGTAATGCCGTCCGGCTTCCTCAAAATCGCCCTGGTTCAAGGCAACTTCGCCCAGCGTCGCCCAATGCCAATAAGTTTGCTCGGCGGTTGCGCCATCGGTGGTCACCCGATCAAGATCGGCTTGGCATTGCGATTTCACCTGGGTCGCAATCCGTTCAGATTCGGCCGCCGCGTCGAGCAAACGCAACAGCGTTGCGACATTGATTCCCGTCCAAAATCCTGCGGTCAATTGGTACGCACTGCGATAGCGTTCCAGTGAAGCTTCCAGCAACTGCCGACGGCGTTCCGGAGCGATCCCGGGCGAAAACGCTTGATCTTTATAGGTTCGCGCTAAGATCCCGAGAGTTTCTTGATCGACATGGCCTTCATCACCCAATTTGGTGAGAACTTTTTGAGCGGGCACGGGACTGCCGCTGCGGGCAAGTGCTAGTCCGTAGATCTGCCGTAGCTCGACATCTTGATCCCAAGGTGTGAATGGTTCGCCCCGCTCATCATCATCGCTCAATTCCAGTGCCGTCAGGGCGACTTCTCTTGCCAACGGCGCTTCACCTAACTTCAGGAACCGCCTGCTGATTTGCCGATAGAGATCCGGCTGGCAAAACCAAGCTCGATCATCATCACGACGTGCGTTCCAGATCTGCAACAGAACCGCAAGTTCAAGCTCACTTGAGTCAGCTTGAGCCTGTTGCAACTGCTGAATGAGTTCATTTGCGGACGTCAACGCAATGGCCTCATGACTCGCCGTAGCTCGCGTGCGGGTCGGGCCAGGGGTGATTCGATAACCCAACGCCAAAATGGCTTTCACTGACTCAGCGGCAACCTTGCGACGAGCCAGAGTTTCGGATTCCTCAAGCTCACTGTACGGCATCAGGCAGGGATGCTGCTTTCGCAGATCGTCGCGTTCTGATCCATATGTCCAACCTTCGGCAATCTTTCGTTCCGCCCATGCTTCGTGCGCATGAAACGCCAGCGTGTCAATCAGCTCCTCGATATCAGCGGATAGAGGAAACTGGTGCGTATCCAACGGCATTGGTATGTAAGTCATTTCTATTTGGTGCTGACGTCTATTTTTTGTTCGGGGGAACGATCTGACTGCCTAGCGCCACGGCGGCCTTGAGCACGGCTTCGACCACGTCACGGTCGTAATCTTGTTCGATCTTGGTCAGCTGCTCAAACGGGATCAGATCGGGATGCGTTTTCTTTTTGTCGTCGCGTTTCGCGCCGACAATCCATCCTTCAGAAAGACGCTTCTCGGCCCAAATTTCATGAGTATTGACTGAAAGTTGTTCGATCAGGCCGGCGAGATCATCTGGAAGTTGGATATCACTGGTGTCGATTGGAGTCGGCGTGTAGGTCGGCACTGAATCAAGATCATCCGCCATGTCTTCCGCGGTTAAATACCGTTTCGTCGGATGGCGTTGCAACGACCGCATACAGATTGCCTCCAATTCAATGGGGATACGATCATTGATTTGTCGTGGTGGCCGAACATCGGCTTGTAAGATTCGCTTGACGATCCCAGTAAGGTTGTCGGCCTGAAATGGATTGACTCCGGTGATCGCGCGATAGAGGATGATCCCAAGTGAAAAAATATCGCTGCGGCCATCGACCAGATGCGATTTGCCCTCGGCTTGCTCCGGACTCCAGTACAGGGGCGTCCCCGAAGAATCTGTGTCACGTGCAGTTTCGGGAGCTTCCAAACCCAACCCAAAATCGGTGAGCCAGGGATGGTTATCGCCATCGAGCAGGATATTACCCGGCTTGACATCACGATGGACCACGTTTTGCCCGTGTGCGTAATGTAAAGCACGGGCGATCGCGGAAGTGATCGATGTCGCCTCGAAAAAGCTGATCCGATTCGCAGCCAATCGGTGTGCAAGCGTGTCCGATGTCACCAATTTCAATACCAGGTAGGGTCGCCCCAGTTCCGTCGTTCCAAAATCGTAGACCGGCAAGATGTTCGGATGTTCCAATCGACAAATAAGACGCGCTTCTCGCTCGAAACTGCTTTTGGCTTGAGCACCAAATTCCCGATCAGTGCGAGGCGTTTTGATCGCGACGGCGCGATCAAGATTTGGATCCCTAGCCTCATAAACAGTGCCAAAACCTCCTTGTGAGATCAACCGACGGATCTCATAGCGTCCAATTCGCTCGGGGAGCCCCTCTTGCTTTGAGACCGCTGGCATTTTTGCATAACGCTGCATACGCAGGATGACCTCCTCCTGCAGCAACTGTTCCATCAGCTCCGCAGGGCAGTTCAAACCACGTACAGAAACGAACGCTTCAGCAGTTACCGAAGGAGCATTTTCCCAAACCTGCCGAAATTCCGTCAGCCATTCACTTGGCTCGCGATTCGCAATCGCGACGGTGCTGGAAAAAACATCTCGCACAACCGGATCGCCGTCGGAAAATCGCCCCACATAATTCTCTTCCTGGACTGACCTACCCGATTTTCGGTAAAGCTCGATTTCAATCACCACCAACTCTCGCAGCAACGCCAACCGATCACCGGAAAATTTTGCCAGGTAAGATTCTATCTTTGGATTTCGACTCGCTCGAAAATCGGCTTCGAATTGATCCGCCAATTCATCAATTCTTTCTCGGTCAGAATATGCGATCGTTGGATTCTGGGGGTTCAACATCAATCATAGTCGCTGCGCGGAGTGTGATTTGAGTAAGCACTTCAGTTTAGAAGCTATCGAGGACGGAATGTTACGAGGTTCTTACTGATCAGGCAGATCCGAACTTTCCGATAGCAAAATCTTAACGGCGGCCCAAGCGGCAACGGCTGCGAATTGAATTTGCACGTGCCTCAACCTTGATCCCCATTTCAGAATTTGAATTTACAGCGGGGGCATCGGTTTTGATTACCCCAGACGTAGTAGCGATCAAGCATCAGCTGCAGCTGGATCGGAAAATTCATCATTCCATTTTTGACGAATCATCTGGAGCTTCCGTTCAACAGCCCGCAACGAAATCCCGAGCTCCTCCGCCATTTGCGGATTTGTTAGGCCCTGCAGTTTGCGCAGACAGATTTGCCTAGCCACCGGGTCGGAAATCGCTTCGATTGATTCTCTGACTTCGGCAGTAAATCCATCAATGATCTCGGGGGACGGATCGGGTACTGCTTGGATTCCACGCTCACCGATTGATTCAGCGATCAGCCCTCCAAATATGGATTCACCTCGTTGAATCCCACCACCACGTTTTTTTTCCAATTCGTGTCGCATTACACCAATCGCTTTGCGTTCTGTCAGCATGGCAAGCACTTGCCAAAGATCATCACGGTTGCCCAATCTCTCGAATCGCTGTGCATTCACACCCTGAAAAAAAGCATTGAACGCTGAAAGTGCAACATCCTCCTCATCGATCGCTCGCCGCGGCAACTGTTGCAACCGACGACGAGCCAGACCGATAAGACGTTCGATGAATCGATCCCAAATTTGTTGGGCCGCCAAGGAATCTCCAAACTGAAGTTGATCAATCAATTGAGTTACCGACTGTGATTGGCTCATCATTTAATTCCGGTCAGACGACGTAGCAAGCGGCGAGAGTGATCGAATCCGTCTCCGTGATGGATTCGATGCGACGGTCGAAAACTGGGACTTCAACTGCAACATGACAGTGCGAATCTCCCATGCGGCCGCGCCATGTTCGGATGCCATACGGTAACGGTTAGCATTGTCCAAACGCAAACGGGCAACTCCATACTCGCTGGTCGAAAGGGGCAGCGTTTCCAACTAGCCCAAAACATTATCAAAATCAGCTTGCACGGCTTTGGTGGCATTAGCCAAACGCAATAAGTCCGCGAACGGATTGGCAGGTCGAATCCAATGTTTCCAAGGTCGGATTGGAAGGGGTTTGTACTGGCATCGAAAAACTCCTGGTTTCGTAGTTCTGAGGCCGCGATGGGCGGCCTCTAAACAGGAACTAGCAGTCCGGTCGTTCAACCCGCCAAAGAAAAAGCGGTTTTTTCAGCCGACATCGATCTAGCCGAAATGACGTTGGAATTCAGGCGATTTCAATCATCCGTTGAATCCAAATGCAAGAAAAATGCGACATTTTCAGATCAAGTAGGCCGGACCGAGGGGCGGAACGACGCAGTTCTGGCAATAGAAACCGAATCGGCACGGAAATAATCAGCACGGAAAGACCAACGTGAAAAAGATCGGCAACGCTGAGGCCGGCAGCTAGCGCCGTTCCGCTCAGAGGTTGTGGAATGTCGCCTAGAGGAGATATCGGGGACAGACCATGCGCAAAGAGATGCCAGCGATCGGATTCAAGAAGAACATGGCCTTTGAACCGCAGCTGTTCCTTCACGAAGTGGTCGAGCGGATCGAGATAGACGTTGGCGAAGAACTGGCTGGTCTGGTTGCCGATGGGAATACCCCGCTTCCGCTCGCCGGGCGTGAACAGATCATCGCCGGGGAAGTAATGCTGGACTTCTTCCTGCGGATTGCTACCGTCGATGATGAGGCCCATCAGCCATAACACATCCGGGTCTTTGATCTTACGGGCCACTTGTTCTTTGAGGATGTCGTGATCCATTGATGGGAAGAACTTGCGAATGTCGGCCTTGAATACGTAGCGAAATTGCCGAGCAAAGTGTTGGCAGCGATCTACCGCAGAGTGCGTGCCTTTCCCCTTGCGGCAGGCATACGAATCGAAAATGAAAGCCGGCTCGAAGATGGGTTCTAGAATGCCGGTCAAAGCATGGTGCACGATGCGATCTCGGTAAGGTGCGGCACTGATTTGCCGCTTCTTTGGCTCGTAAATGTAGAAAGAGCGGTAGTAGCCGGGTCGATAGGTCTTCTGTCGCAGTGCGGCTTGGAGAGCGAACAGTTCTCGTTCGAGGTTGAACTCGTAACGGGCCACGGCGGAACGGAAGCGTTTGCCTCGTTTCGCCTTCTCGGAGGACCGCAGCAGATGCTCGAAAGAAGTCAGTGTCGGCCAGAGGTTCCCGTGCCGTTTCATCAGCCGGTCTTTCCTGATCGAAGCCAGCCACCGACCAGTTTTCCGATCTCATCAATCTGCTTGGCTGCAAAGGCGTAGCTCTTCACTTGCAGACACTCAAGGTCTTTCGCCAGCCGCACTTGGAAACGGAGGATTTCCAGTTTCAGGTTGGCATCTTTCAACAGCGGCGTTCGATCCTGACTGTATTTGGCCTGAATCAGCGTTTCCAACAGGTCGTAGAGGCTGCGTTCCAATCGTTCACCCAGGACAAACCGGTGCTGCCGCGGGAAGCGTCCTGTGTGGTTGCAACTCCACAGAATCAGGTCGTAGGTCTTGGTGATTACCACCAGTTCGTCCTGCCGTTTCATCTTCGCCGCCATCGTGCGTGCCCAACGTGAGAAGAAACCCTCATTTCCGTTTCAAATTTCGACCCGCCTCCGGCGGGGCCTGGGCGGGTAAGGGGTAAAGCGGTAAAGGGGATAAGTGGTAAGTTCTGGCAGGACGCAAACCGTTATTGAAGCCACGGGTGCCCGGCTGGTAGTTGAAGCGAAAGGCCGAACGGACGCTCGACGAAGGAAAGTAGAACGATCCGCCACGCAACACACGGCGTTCGGTATCTGCGACGATGCCTGTCTCCGGTTCATCGGCTAACGCCTCATCAGAGGTTCCTGGATAAAACTTGTAGGCGTCGTAGCACCACTCGTAGACGTTCCCCTGCATGTCGAACAAGCCGTAGTCGTTTGGTTTCAGGCTGCCCACAGGATGCGTGTGATCCTCGCCGTTGGCGACGTACCACGCATAGCGAGGCAGCAGGGTTTCGGTGACGCCGTAGTAACGGCTCGTGACCGCCTTGGCACGGCAGGCGTACTCCCATTCCCCTTCGGTCGGTAGCCGATAACCACTCAGCTCCCAAAAATTCTCCTTCGACTGCATCCCCGGGCCATACTCACCCGCGTCATTCCTCTCGTAGCACCACTGGCCCTCAGGGATGCCCTCCTGCTCGCTCAGCCAGTTGCAGTAATGGGCCGCCTCGTACCACTTCATCGCAATCATCGGAGAATCATCAGTGCGGATGTAGGTTTTCAATTGATCCTGATCTGCTGGCCAGACGTTGGTCGCGTTGGAAAACGCCCGCCACTGCGCTCGCGTCACCTCCGTCGTCGCTAGCGCGATCCGTCGGCCGATCTGACGTTGATGTAAATCCTCATCTGAGT
>JAQWPZ010000012.1 GCA_029245125.1 Rubripirellula sp. | reverse complement strand
GAGTCCCTCGATAATGAAGAACGCAGTCAGCAAAAGTGTCAAGAACTCCAAACCGAGCAGCGGATGCCCCAGTACGCCGAGCCCAGCGAGCGTCGTGATCAATCCCAGCACGAGTGGTGGTAACTTGCTAGACAATCCATCGGAGCGTAGACCAGCAACGATCTGGACGATCCCGGCCACGAGCATCAACACGCCGATCACGATCACGACCGCAGTTCCGGCAACCGCCGGAGTAGCGATCGCAAAAACACCGAACAGAACCAACAGGATGCCCATGATGGTGAGGGCAGAAGTTGCCGGGGCTTGATTGTCGTTCATAACATTCCTTTTAAGAAACGGATTTGGGTGCGGCGAGCTTGTGATGCGGCAACACTCGGGAGGCGGATATTTTGCAAGTCTGGTCCTCAAGCGAAGACCGGCCACATCGTAAAGTATTTTCCGGTTTGGTCCACTATCCCGCTCCGGCGAAAGGTCCCCGATTCCATTGCGGTTCCCAATCGAAAAACTCACTCCTACGATCAAGACACATTCGATCCCGCGTTTCCATCAAACAGGACAGACGATGTCCGGCATAACGCAATTAACATTTTCCAGAAGGCGGAACCGCCAACGCGATTCGTTATGATGAACGGCCGGAATCGTCATTGACTCCTCCACAATCCATTGACTCCTTCACAATGCACTGACTCCTTCACAATGCACTGACTCCTTCACAATGCACTGACTGATGGTAGTGCAAATGCGTGCCTTGATGCTCCCTCACCAACTCACTTCCCTGCAATCCAAACAGCTATATGCCTGAAGGCTTGATGCTTGCGATCGGTGGACTGGGGCTGTTCCTGCTGGGCATGGCAGTGATGACCGACGGCTTGCGAGCGATCGCGGACGCCCGACTTCGCTCGTTGCTGGCACGATCGACCCGCAGTCCGCTCAGTGGGGCCGTTACCGGTGCCATCACCACGGCAATCGTGCAATCCTCCAGCGCAACGACCGTGGCAGCGATTGGATTTGTTGGCGCTGGCCTGATGACCTTTCCCCAGGCACTCGGAATTTTATTTGGCGCCAACATCGGCACCACCATTACCGGTTGGCTGGTGGCCTTACTCGGCTTCAAATTGAAGCTGGGAACTCTGCTGCTGCCAACCGTTTTGATTGGTGTGATGTTCCGGCTGTTCGGTAACGAGCGTTGGCAGGGACTCGGGAACGCCATTGCAGGATTTGGGCTGATCTTCGTTGGTATCTCGATGCTTCAAGACGGCATGGCCGATTTCTCAAACATCATCACCCCCGATCTATTTCCACCCGACACCTTTGTTGGTCGCTTGCTGCTGGTTCTGATCGGCCTTGTCGTCACCGTGATTGCACAGTCCTCTAGCGCAGGCGTCGCGATGGCATTGACTGCAGTCAGCGTGGGCAACATTACGCTCGCGCAAGCTGCCGCAATGATCATTGGAATGAACGTCGGCACCACCATCACAGCAATGATTGCGACAATCGGTGGATCGGTGCAAGCCCGGCGGACAGGCTTGGCGCATGTGGTTTTCAACCTCATGACCGGCGTGGCAGCGTTTCTAATGCTAACGCCATTTTTACGCATGGTGGAAATTTGGTTTCCAAAGATCGCGGACACAGACCCTGAGTTGGCGTTGGTTGGTTTCCACACCCTATTCAACTTTGCCGGTGTGATCGCAGTCCTACCATTCACTCGGAAATTTGCAGCCTTGATCACGCGACTGGTGCCAGAACGAGGTAACCCGCTGACGCGGCGATTGAATACCGAACTGATGAACGCTCCTGACTTGGCCGTCGCCGCGTTACAAGCAACCCTCTGTGATCTGATCGTCGCGATATTCGCCCGCCTTGCTCGCTCACTTCGAGGAGACGAACTGCAACAAGAATCCACCGATGTTCAGGAAATCAAGGGAGCCATAGAGCAGACTCACCACTACCTCGACACATTACACGTCCCGCCTGAGAAAGAAGAGCTGGTCCGCACCTACCAGGCCTCCATTCATATCCTGGACCATCTTCACAGACTGATGATCCGAATCGACCAGCGTTCAAAAATCAAAACCATTCGGTCGATGAATGCGTTACGTCCTGATGCAGATCAACTAGCCCAAACTGCGGAAACAATCGCACACTGCCCTACGAAAATCGGCGACAAGAAGTTTGCCACAATCCGCCGTGAATACCAGCAACTTAAAACACTGGAAAAACGTATTCGACGTGAACATATCGCCTCCGCCGCACGAGGCGAGTACGACGCCAGAACAGCGGTGACTCAGACGGATGCAGCCCGGACATTGAAGCGAATTGGTCATCATGTGTGGCGAATCACCCGTCAATTAAAACGCGGCTATGCCGACATGCCGATCGTGACACACAACAAAGACGACGATCCACTGTCCGGAGCTTGACAAGCCTGAGGACGAATTCGCCTCGCATGAGTCAGAGCATCGAAATCAACCGTCACATCGATACTTTAAGCGATCAGAAAGAACGCCATCACTCAGACGCCTCGCTTGCCTCAAAGAGTTGCTTCACGGCTGGCTTGGTGACTTTCCCCATCGCGTTGCGTGCTAGTTCATCAACGACAATCAGTTGTCGCGGAACCTTGTAAGCGGAGACACGGTCTTTTGCCCAACTGCGAAGCGAATCGAGATCGAGTGCCTCGCCGGCCGTCAACACGACCGCCGCAGCGACAATTTCTCCCCAAGTCTCATCGTTCATCCCGACGACGGCGACCTGATCGATGGCGGGATGATCCAACAGCGTCGCTTCAATTTCAAGCGCCGACAACTTGTAGCCGCCACTCTTGATGATGTCGACACTACTGCGTCCCATGATTCGATAATATTCATCTTCGACCACAGCAATGTCACCGGTACGAAACCAACCGTCGACAAAAGCACTCTCAGTCGCTTCGGGACGTTTCCAATACTCCTGAAAAACAGCTTCGCCGCGGACTTGAATTTCGCCCGCGACCCCTTCGCCAGGATTCGTTTCTCCCGCTTCGGTCAGCAATCGAATCTCGACGCCTGGCAACGGTTTGCCGACGGCACCCGGACGACGTTCACCCTCATACGGATTCGAGAGTCCCATGCCGATCTCAGTCATTCCATAGCGTTCCAGCAGTCGCTGCCCCGTCAATTCAGTCCACTTTTGATGAACCGTTGCGGGTAGTGCAGCCGACCCCGAGATCATCAGCCGGAGTTTCGAAAACCCCTCCACGACTCGCTCACGATTTCCGTGATCCATCCCCTCCAAGGCCTGGATCATTTTGACATAAATAGTTGGAACAGCCATAAAAACCGTATAGGCATTCGCGGCAACACGTCCAAGAATCACATCCAAATCGAAACGGGAATACGCCTCGATCTGTCCACCCGACCATAAGGCACAGGACATCACATTGATGATCCCGTGGATGTGATGCAACGGCAAGAACAGAGGAATACGATCATCTGATTCCCAAGACCAAGCTTCAACCAACGATTCGATTTGAGCTTGGATACAGGCGTGAGTTGTGACCACACCCTTGGGCTTGCTGGTGGTTCCGCTGGTGTAAAGGATCATCGCTCGACGCTTTCGATCGATGTTCGGCAACACGATACGGAGCGAATCAGCCTGGTCATCAAACTGGTGCACGCGAATCCCGAGATCTTTACAAAACGCCATTTTGTCGGCGCACTCATTCGCGACGACAACGGCAACCGCTTCTGAATCGGTCAGCGTATAAATCAGCTCCTGCTTGGTCGCCGACTGACTGAGTGGAATTGCGATCCCGCCGGCACGCCAGATTCCCCACTGGACTGCGATGTATCGCTCACCCGCCGGAACGAGATAAGCGATGCCTTGCTCGCCGAGATCACTATTTTCACCGAGCAACAAAGCTGCGATGCGTTCAGATTCCGCAACCAAACTCTCAAACGTGTGATCACCGGTCGCTGACCGCACCGCGATTCTGTCACCGTGGGCGATCGCCCGCTCAATCATCGGCAGTTGATTCATTGGCATTCGATATTCCTGAGGTTAGGTTCCGACGACAGCGCGAATCACGAAAAAGATCACCGAGGGCCCCAACAGACAGCCCAGGCCGGTATAGAAAGTTGCCGTCATGGCGCCGTAAGGAACAAGTTTTTCGTCGGTAGCCGCAAGTCCGCCGGCGACCCCGCTGGTTGTCCCCATCAAACCGCCAAAAATCAGCGCCGACCGCGGGTTATCAAGACCAATCGACTTGGCGACAAAGGGGGTCAACGTCATCACCAGCATCGATTTCACCAACCCAGCTGCAACACTCAACGCGATCACATCACTCGACGCACCGAGGGCACTGCCGGTCACTGGCCCGACGATATAGGTGGCAGCTCCGGCCCCAATGGTTGTCATGCTGACGGCATCCTGATAACCGAATCCATAAGCCGCCAATGCTCCGATCAGGAATGACACAAACACACCCGCTAACAGCGAGATAATTCCACTTAGGCCGGTTTTCAAAAACTCATCGAATCGGACGCCGAAAGCGGTCGCAACTATCGCGGTGTCCCGCAACATCGCTCCACCCATTAGCCCGATCCCCGCCAAGCATTCAATGTCCGCGATTCCTTTCTTGCCACCAGTCACAACACCACCGATGTACGCCAACAACAACCCAATCAGGATAGCGATTGCCGAACCATGCATTCGACCACGAGTGATACGCACCGAGATGCTGTATGAAAGCCAGACAATCACACCGACCAACGCGAAGGCAGTGACCAGCGAATATTTCGTGAACACCGATTCGGTAATTTGCCACAACTCGTTCATGCGTCGTCGCTCCCGGTCGGTGAATTCGGTGCAGAATTCAAATCATCTTCGGATCGCCCGATACGGCTGATCAGTGGCACCAGAGCGAAACAGACCAAGACGACTAGTGTGCCTGACACGATAGCGACCGTTCCACCACTAACCGCAGTCCGCACGTTCTGGCTCGCCGCCATGGCGACAACAATCGGAATATAGATCGAACTCCAGAATAAGATGCCACCTTGCGTCGGTGGTGTCATCAATCCCTTGGCTTGTAACTTGCCGCATCCAAGAATTAGCAACAGCATGGCAATCCCAACGCCGCCGACGTTGGCATCGATTCCCATTGCAAAACCGATCAACTTGCCGGCAATCAAGCCGACGAGCAAACAAAGCGATAACAATGCGGTTCCATAAATCGCCATCCAGTCTACTCCTGCATCGTCATTTCGGGGATCCCTATTGCCCACGCCCGGCATCTCACTTGAACCGGCATCTCACTTGAACCGGCATCTCGCTTGAACCGGCAGCGATGCCAATTCAGGAGCAGCCAAAGCGAGACAGGCCCTGCACGTTGTATACAATATCCCCGCGGTAACAAGCGGATCTCCGCTGCAATCCACCGCAACGCACCCAGCGATTCCATCCTGCGATGCCGGTGAACAAGAAGAGCTGTCGGTGAAAGAAAAACGCCCCAAAGCCGAGATCCATGGTCTGCCATTCGGCTATCGTTATCTCGCCTCAACACGTTGTCTCCCTGCCAATCAGTTTCTCCACCAGCCTTGAATCCAAGACCCTTATGGCCACCGAGTATCCCGCATCGCATCACCAAGAAGTCATCTTCGGTAACCGCGTGTACCTGAATCACATCGCAGTGTTGCTGGTGTTCGCATGCACGCTCCTCTGTTTCCACACGGCTTCCGCCGAGGAGGGTTCTCCAGCAGGCGTCGCCCCAACCGCTTCGACGCCTCTCGTCCTTGCCCACTACATGCCTTGGTACACCGCCAAACCGGCGAGTGATCATTGGGGATGGCATTGGACAATGAACCATTTCGATCCTGAAAAGCAATCCGACGGCAAACGGGAAATCGCTTCGAAGTACTATCCCCTGATCGGCCCTTATGACTCGGGCGATCCGAACGTTTTGGAATACCATTTATTGTTGATGAAATTAGCCGGCATCGACGGAGTGATCGTTGATTGGTACGGCCTGACAAACTTCAACGACTACGCGATTTTGCATCGCAACACGACCCGCTTGCTGCAGCAGTGCGAGCGATTGAAGATGAAATTTGTGATCTGCTATGAAGATCAAACGATCCCTGCCTTGGTAACAGGGAATCGGATCGCCGCTGTCGACCGAGTGTCGCACGCGGCAACCGAAATTAAGTGGCTGAACAAATACTGGTTTCAGTCACCCAGCTACGTCCGATTGCATGGCAAGCCGGTACTACTGTCCTTTGGCCACACAGGCCTGACCAGTGACGAATGGACGGAATGCATCACCAAACTTGAATTTCCAATCGCTTACTTCAGCCAAGACCTGCGCCGCAAGGGAGCGATTGGTGGGTTTGGGTGGCCGTCACCCAACGCAGGCATGCAGCAGGTTGATCGCTTCCTGGTCGAATCGGCGAAGTGGCCAAATTCGATCCCAGCCGCCTTCCCGCGATTTGACGATGTTTATCTCGAAGCAGGCGTAAGCAAAGGCTACCCGCAACTCGCCGACGGTGATGGAGCGACTCTCCAGACGACGCTCACCAAGGCGATTCAATCCAAAGCCTCTATCATCCAGATCGCAACCTGGAATGACTGGGGCGAAGGGACCCAAATCGAACCCAGTCACGAACATCAGAATCGGGATCTCAGGTTGATTCAAAAATGGTGCCGCAAAGACTTGCCGAAAAACGAGGCGATGCGAACCGCCGAATTGAAATTGCCTGGCCAAATCCTGAAACTCCGCCAAGGCAAGGTGCAGACACCACCGCAATTGGACCAAGCCGTTCTAGAGTTGGCCGCTGGAAACTTCGAACAGGCGAGTGTTCTACTCAAGGCCATGCAAGAGTGACTGAATCTCGCTCGATCCGATCACTCGATAGAATCGGCAAACCTCGTAACCTGCGACTCTCGTAACCTGACTGGCTTCAGGTCCCCGACACGACTCAAAAGACTCCATTGACTGGCAACATTCAAAACCTGCCAGCAGCGACCCCACTTTGCTGTCAGCTGTTTGAACGCACGCCGATTGGGCATACTTGACCGGAGTTCCTGGGCAACTGCAATCAAGCGAGGTCGATAGCGATCGAGCCAAATGGTCAAATCGGCTGCGATTCACGCCAACCCAATCAAAGGGGGACGCTCTCGCGTCTCCTTCACCAGCAGTAACACGATCGCAATTACACTGTCGGATGCGGGCACACTCGACGCCTGTGACGACTTTCCAACAGAGCGAACAGAAACGATGTCCCCCGAATCCAGTCCAGCCGAATCCAGTCCAACTAGCGAGAGATCGCCGTCACGAACCATTCGAAAGAGAATCTTCGGCGTCCTGCTGGTCATCTTTTTGCTGGTCCTGTTGGCACCCACCATCATCGCAAAAACCGGATTGCGCGACCGATTGATCAATGTGGCAATCGCCGATGATTCACTCACAGCAGCGACACAATCCGCCTCACTGGGATACCTTGTACCACTGTCGGTACAGGGTTTTGATTTACGGGCAGACGATGGCTCGCTGCGCGTCGAAATGGATTCGATGAAATGCGAAAAGTCTTGGCTGATGATGCTGTTTTCAGGCGGCGACCTGGGCGGTTTCCGTTTTCGCCAACCAACCTTGCGAATCGTCACAGGGATTCAGTCGGATGCTTCTGCGACTGACCCTGACGATGCCAGTGACTCTGGTGTCGCTACCGATGCAGGCTCCGATAGTGCGACTGAACCAAACCCCATCAAATCGATTCCGACCTTGGTCGCTGACGTCGAAAATGCCCGGGTCCAGGTCAGAAATGTAAGCCGCCAGGAACCGGCAATTGATTTGCAGGGAGTGAATTTCACCATTCGCTCTGAGCAGAGCGATTTCGGTTCGCTTGTCGAAATCGAACCCACCACAATCCTCGACGAACAACCATTGACACCGGAACTCTGCAACCAAGGTGTTCAACTCATCGCTCCGATGCTGGCAGAGGCTTTATCAGTCCAAGGCCGTGTTTCCTTTCGACTGGATCATTGCTCGATCCCCGTTGGCGATCTTGATGAAAAACAACGGTTCATGCACACCGACATTGATGGCACGCTGCGACTATCGGACGTCTCCGTCAGCCTGAACAATCAAATAACGGCCGCACTCACTCAAATCCTCAAGAGGTTCGGACGGGTCGACAATGACATTCAATTGACGGTTAGCCGATCGAGTGAAGTTCGCTTTCGGGTCGTGGAAGGACGTGTCCACCACCAAGGATTGATGTTTCTGTTGCCGGTTGGTGGAGCCGACTTCGAACTTAACTCCAGCGGATCGGTCGGATTCGATGATTCATTGGATCTGGAGCTAGCGCTCGGACTTCCCGATTCCCTGCTTGGCGGAGGACCAATTGCCAAATTCCTGACCAGCGATCCAATTGTCATCCAAGTCGTTGGAAGTGTCTCTGAACCCCAGGTTCAACTGGCATCCGATAACGGATGGCAGAATCGATTGCAGAGCATGCTGGACGCAATCGGATCGGGAGCGGACGAAGCGTCCGATACCCTGGATTCCGAAGCACTGGATGCCGAGGCCGGCGAAACCAGCGATCCCAACGCTGACATGCAAGATCAAAATGCGTCTGCCATCGAAACGGCTGGCACGGTTTTGGACATCGTCGGTGGCCTGTTGGGTGGCGGAAATGACCGAGAAGATCGCTCCGGATCAACGTTGCGGGACCGACTCCGTAATCGTGGGGATGAAGAATCTGAGCCGCCTCGCCGCCCCGGACTGTTGCGTCGCCGCCGCCAACAAGAATAGCCCGAGGATGATTCACGCGGGCAGCCTTCACCAAACCGACCTGCCACCCTGCCGGAATTCAAACGGATTGAAATTCGAACGGACCAGAATTCGAACGGCTCATCGCGCCGGCATCCGAACGGAAATCAGACGGCGGCAAACAGAGGTGATGCTCCCGATCGTCATTGGCGTTCAACGCGATCCCGCATTCCAACGATCCCGCATTTCATCGGGGACCCCTTACTGCCGACTTCTGAGACAACTACACCCGACACCATGCTCGAGCGTCGACATGAATGTCATTCCGCTTTCTTGACCTTGCCAATAGAACGGGGCACGTGGTGCGCGACTTCCGAACCGATTCATCCGATCCGCTTCATAGGTTTCGCCATTCGCGATCACGTACTGGATTTTCTCGCTATCCCGAATTCGCTTGGTTGGATCGGCTCCCTTCTGAAAGACGATAAGATCGGCAAGTTTGCCAACTTCGATCGATCCAAGGTCTTTGTCCAAGCCGAGGTACTTTGCTCCATTGATGGTTCCACAGGTCAATGATTGCATCGGTGTCATGCCTCCCTGCACAAAGCTCCACAATTCCCAGTGCGTGCAGATACCACAAAGTTGGCCATGCCCACCGGCTTGCACCAATCCACCCTGGTCAACCACTTGCCGAGCAATCTCGGCCACTCGCATGTGATTGTAATCCTCATCGGGTGACTTCTGCCGGCGTCTTGACCTGGGGTTTAAAACGTGGGGCGGAATGAAGGTCTGCAGCCTCGGGTGCAACCAGAGGTCATCAATCTGGTACCAGTACTGCTCGCCCGAGATACCTCCGTAGGCGACGCTCAAGGTTGGCGTGTACCCAACTTGAGTGCCACGCCACAGATCCATCACATCGTCGTAAGCGGTTTGAACAGGCAGTGTATGCTCGATTCCTGTGTGGCCGTCAACGATCATCGTCATGTTATGCATGAACGTTGAACCACCTTCCGGCACAACCATCATTTCCAATTCACGAGCAGCTTGTAGCACCTGCTGGCGTTGATCTCGTCGTGGCTGGTTATAACTCTTGACCGTGAAAGCCCCGACTGCTTTCATCCGTCGCAAATGGAACTTGGCATCTTCCAGGCTATCGATCTCGGCTTTGCTGGCACTGGTCGCTCCATACAAGATCGTTCCAGTCGAAAAGGTTCGCGGAGCGGTAATGACGCCAGCCTTCGCCATTTCGCTGGCAGAAAAGATGCTGTGCGTGCTGTTGCTGGGATCATGAATCGTTGTCACACCAAATGCCAGTCGGGCATAATCGACCCAGTTCTGTTGCGGCGTGATTCCCGCGGATGCCTGGGCACCATGTGCGTGGGTGTCGATAAAGCCGGGGCTGACAGTTTGTCCCTTGGCATTGATTTGATAATAATCCTTAGGCACTTTTACTTTGCCCGCGGCGCCAACCGCTGTGATGCGATTACCGTCGATTAAAATCGTCCCTTTCTCGATGACACCGGCATTGCCCATCGTCAAAATCCTCGCGTTGACGATCGCCACTTTCCCATCGGGCTTGGCATGCTCCGCCTGAAACCCGATCGCGATTTTCGTCGGCTCCGACTCGTCGGTATCGATCTCGCAAGTAGAGAGTACTGGGCCCAAGCTCCAATGCAGTTTTTGACTGTCACCGGAAAAGTGGATGAAGTCCCCGGCATCATCACTAACACATTTGATTGGCAAACTCTTTACATCAGGACCGACCGTGACTGTAGATCCAGTCTGAACGAAAGGGGCGATATAGACATGAAATCTCTCAATGAACGCAATCGAATGTTCATCTGGCGAGACTCGGAAATCGGTTGCCCAAGCACTGGTGTAATGAATCCGTTCCTCGTTCCCACTTAGATCCATCGAACAGAGCTTTAGATTGTCGGCATCCTTGCTGCCTTCACTCTTCGAGAAGAACACACGTGAATTTGATTTACCGAACTGCGGCCGCGAGCCACCTTTTGAAATCCGTTTTGCCTCGCCGTCGCGGACAGCAATGCTGTACAGCCCGGTATCCCGTGACCAGAGCGGCGACGTGATCCTGCCACCACTTTGCTTCCGATAAACCACCATCTTTCCATTGGGCGAAAAGACCGGTTCGGTGAAGTGACCGGGCTGCTGAGTGACGGTCCAATTCTCGCCCGCATCCGGGTCGACTGACGCGATGCGAACGGAACCGAGCGACTGATCATTCCAAGTGGTGTAAACCAGGTAACGGCCATCACGCGAGAAACTGGGATAGAACTCGAAATGAAGTTGCTGCTGCGTCAAGCGACGAGGCTTGCCGGCGGGCAGATCGCGAACGTAAATATGCCCCAACGCTTGATAGGCGACTCGGTTTCCCTGCGGAGCGACCGATACCCAGCGAAGCATTTTGACATCGAATTCGTCTTGGCCGACCGGAATCGGAAAACGAACAGCCGGTTTGATGGTGCGTTTGTCTTTGATTCGAAAAGGAATCACCTCGACTGTTCCATCCGCAATTTGGATACGACGAATCTTGCCTTTCGCCCAAGCAACAATCGACTGTCCACTCGGGGTCCAAGCGAATGCTGGATAAACGCCGTGGATTGCCCATGCCTCTTGCATATCACGTTCAAGAAGTTCGTAGATCAAGCGGACTTGGCCTGATTCCAAATCAAGCAGATGCAAACCAGTCTTGGCGCCAACCCGACGAACAAACGCGAGGCTCTTTCCGTCGGGTGAGGGTGTCGGCCGGCACGCTCCACCTGGCCCACGAATCAGGGTTTCTGTCTCGCCAGTCGCCAATTCCAACCGCTTGACCGCGTAGATACCTTTTGTCGAATCCTTGTCGTACTCAAAGGTATCACCGCCGGTTACATCCATTGAATAGTAAAGATACTCACCATCGGGCGAGAACACCGGCTCGTTCACATCCTGTTGGTCATTGGCTCGCTTGGTCAGTTGCAATCCAGCCATCGCATTTTTAGCGAGTGCATCACGATGGAACATCCACATCTCGCCTGCACCGAGCGAACGCCGACTGGTGAAGTGTTTGCGGGCGACGATGTATTGACCATCTGGTGACCAAACCGGTCCATTCAGCAAACGAAACGTCTCGTTGGTAACTTGCGTTGGATCACCACCACCGACCGGAAGTGTCCACACGTTGTCCCCTGCTTTCTTACTCTTACCATTCCGATCACTCGTGAAGGCAATGTGTTTGCCATCAGGACTGAATCTCGGCTGCATGTCCCATGCGACGCCTTGGGTGACCTTCTTGGGGTAGCCCCGTTTCTCTTGCCCGTCGGCACCTTCCATCGGCATCTCATACAGATCACCTAGTAGATCAAAAATGATCCGTTTCCCATCGGGGCTGACATCTAGGCTGATCCAAGTTCCTTCATCCGTATCGATCGGTTGTTGGCGGCTTGGCCCGGGCGCGGCTTCGATATCCCAGTCAGTGGCATCTTCCTCTGCCTGCTCTGCCTTTTGCTGGCTGGCCTGCGTCTTTTGCTGGCTGGCCTGCGCCTTTTGCGGGCCGGTCTGTGCAGCCGGCTGTTTTTTGCCTGTCTCCTGATCAGCGTGGGCGGCGACGCAGGAAAATCCAAAGCAGCAAACCAAGCAAGCTGCGATCGTTAACATCAGTCTTGTGTGCACGAATTCGACTCTGGGTTATCTCGGTGAACGCTCGATTGTCTCGAAAAACGCTGGATAGTCTCGGTGGCAGGCGACGGAGCCAGTGCTGGATGATGCGGGAACATGACGCGGGAACATGACGCGGGAACATCGTGTATCGCCAGCGTGGCTCGTCGTTAGGGCAACAAAACGGAGGCACCTCGGATTTAGATCACACTAGATCCGTTTCTCTAGCAACGACAGCTTAGTCGGACCGCCCCGTCCCTAGGAGCCGATTTTAACGCACAAGGGCCAAACTTGCCGCCTCCCGGTCCAAAGCGAAGGGTGATGCTGAGGACAGGTGATGCTGAGGACAGGTGATACGGCGACAGTCTGTTACAGCGTGGCTTACATCGGCAAAAGCAAAAACCGGGGCCGCTCAGGATGTGGAATCACGTTGGCGATGGACCCACGCTGGCGATACTGCCGCATTCCGCTGAGATCACCGACGCAACCCACCAAAGGCTCGCGATCGCAAATGATCGCGGTGGTGGCAACAGTCGACATCCCTTCATCGATCATGATTGATTTCTTGGTCGATGAAGGGATGCCGCTGGGGTGCCCGATTTGATGACCAATGAACACCGCTCAGGAGCGGAGACAAGGATCGAGAGACCGCCCGAAATTCTCCCCATCCATGAAATTTTTGCTGTGCCCAGAATCTGTGCCCAGAATCTGTGCCCAAAATTTACGACGATGACTTCACAGCCCTACGCTCAAAAGCTGAACTGGACTTGGCTGCGGAAGAGCCAGCCTCGATCTCCTGGGGAAAGATCCAACGCATCGGAACTCACCGGTGCTCCATCCAAGTAGGCGGCGTCGATCACAACCTTGGAGTGGTTCTCGCGAATGTGCCACGTGAATGAACCCGCGATCTCCTCGGAGCTTTGATTGTCCACCCCGATAGACCCCGAGTTACCATCAACCCGAGACCAGCGAGCTGCGAGCTGAATTTTTCTCGGAACAACAAATTTCCCAAGCTGCAACCAAAACCCGTGGTCGAACAAGGTGGGAACCTCGGCACCGCGAAAATTTTTGATGTTCCTAAAGTAATACTCAATCGTCGAAGACCAACCGCGATATTTCCATGATGCGTCGACCGCGAACAGCGAAACCTCGTAACTGTTCACATTGAGGCTGGCATTTGAGAATAAATCGACCAACCGTGCTCCGGAATCGACAACACGCAGACGGCTGAACTCGGTAGTGCCAGAACGATCGATCTCCGAAAATGCGAACCCACCGCCCACTCGCATCGCAAGCTGTTGATGACATTCAAAATCTGCGAGGTGGGAATTCCCCCAGTCGCCAATCGGCAACGCAAAAAGGCGACCTGAATAGGCAAAGTTGCCATCCAGGCTGCCGCTACTACCGGTTTCGGCACCACCGGTCACCAGCCCATTAAAAATTGCCAGTTCCCATTTGATGGGGAACTGGGCAGCCATCGTCTGACCAAAGAGTCCCCACGCAAAACTTCGGTTGACGTCAAAGAAGGTGCTCGCCACCGAACGATCGGCGAATTCAAAGTCTCGGCCCGACAACCATCTCGCGATGGTAAACGGAACTTTGTACTTCCCAGTTCTTAAACCAATCGTCCCCGGGGTTAACCCAAATTGATCGTGCCCAAAATCGTAGTTCAGGTAGTAATCGAGCAAACGGATGTCATCGCCGCTGCTGCTGCGCCCGTCAAGCTGGATGTAGAATGAGAAATCAGGGTTGAATGCGCCACCGGAAAAGATCAGCCTGCCACGCTTGAGCTGGAACTGATTCAAATCTTGATTCGGTGGATCGACTTCCGAAATCGAATGCCTCAGTTGCCCCCAACCATTGAACCGGAGTTGAAACGGATATCGGTCAGCTCTCAAATCTAATTCACGACGACTCGCGATTACAAAACCACCGTCGTAACCAACCTTCACATTTCCCAGCCAATCAAGCTCGTCCCCTGAACGCAACTTGCGTTCGTACGTTAACTGCCCGGCGGAAACGGGAGGATCACGCAGCGGAACCAGTTCCCGCGTTGGATCGAATCCGGGCGACGAAGCAGAAAGGAATGACGCATCAGAGACCAGTGACGGATTGAATCCCATGCCACTGTCCGGCCCCACCTCATCACAGGAGACCTGCGCTGCATGACTGGCCGGCACCAGCAAGTCGTCCTCAATCAATTCGCCAGCAACAACCATTCCGCCCTGAGCAAGAGCGATGAAAATCGTGCCGCAAACGACCCAGTTGAGAACAACAGTACGCAAGACGCATCCCTGCCCCGTCGGGGGCCACATTACCGTTTTACAAAACAATGAATGTGCGGCAATATCTGTTGCCAGGCGTACGAGCATTCCCGTCGCACCACCCGCTCATCACAGTCAGCCAGGCGGCATACCTCACCGAGCTTGAATTTCTCACAGAAACCACACAATCGGATTTATCGGCATCAATTGACCTGCTTCTTGTGTCGTCATGCCAAGGAAGACAGCTTTTTTGTAAGCATCACGCGTGAAACCAAATGGTGAACAAACACACGCTTGCCGCTGTTCTTTCCACTCCGGCCGAGTTTCACGTCAAAGTAGCCGATATTCGGTAAACAGCTTGCGTTCAAAACGGATAACACCCCGCGTTCAACAACACGTACGGTTTCGCTGACTGCGAACCACCATCCGACGAAACACGACTCGAACAACCCTCGTCCAGAGTCTCGAACAACCCTCGTCCAGAGTCTCGTCCAGAGTCTCGTCCAGAAGGCCACACTACACCGGCAGGTCACCAGCGATCGACAGAAAACAGAGATGCCTGGCCAATGGACCGTTTGCAGGACTATCCCACTCGACGAGGTCGCGATTACGTGCCAAGGTTATCCCCCGCTGATTCGTCTGATGGAACGGAAGCAAGAGACGCTCGATTGCCCATTGTTGATGTACCCAACGAAGCATTTGATCGACAAGCTCCGCCTCACGGTTGATGGCATCATCAATCACCCAATACGCTAACTGGCAACCGCCAATCTCGACACAGCGTTCCAAGTAAACACATCCCAGACACCGTTCGCGATCCACCGACAAAACGGTGTAGGCGAACGCTTCACGACGAACAAATTCCTCATAGTGTTCTCCCAAATCGGCCCGATTTAACTCCAACGTAAAATCGGCGGGCGGCCACTCGCCCCATTGAAGTTCTGTCCGCAGTCTGGCCCGACAAGACATGAACGCAGCAAAATCCAATACCGCGTGCCGCGGAGCAAGCGGTTCAAGCACAAATCGCTCTGTCGTGAGCGGTTCAGGGATTGAAGCAAGTGTCCGCCAAGGTTCATTCTGCCTGGGAGCCTGAGTCATTTGATCTGCCTGTCTATTTTCGTCAGCCAAGGTTGTGCGAGTGTGACAATCAGCAATGAATTGCGAAAGGTGCTCCACTTTGACAGCAGCATACCGAGACGATGGCATGGCGAACAAAAGGACCTGAAAACTCTGTTCAAGGCCACCTTTCGAAAACAACCAAAACTCACTCAAGCATTCGCGTTTCTCGGGGATGCCTCGGTTTCCCGCGACCACCCGAGCCTTGATCCTCAATACCCGAATCGCTCGTCCGCACACTCTCATCGCTGTGTGTTACCATTTTCGCCGCAGCGACTTTCGAAGCGAAACCAACCGCTGCCCAACAGACCTGAAGAATGTTGACTGGAGCAACAAAATGAATCGTTACTTATGGATCGGCTTGATATCGGTGACTGCAATGAATGACGGTGCCCCAAATGCGAAAGCACAATTCGGAAACCTGCTTCGGCGCGGACCAAAGATCGAAATCATCACGACAACCGAATTGACTTCGCTCCTTGATCAACAGCGGCAAATCGAGAAAACAGCCAGCGAGACAGGCCAGCAGCCCAAACCAGCCAAGTTCGTCTTGGTCGATGTGCGTGGTGATGCCGAAACCGAAGTATCGATCATTCCCGGCGCCATTACCAAGTCGCAGTACGAAAAGCATCGCTCCAAGTACCAAGGCCGAACCGTGATCGCCTATTGCACATTCGGCGGCCGAAGCGGCAAGTATGCAACACAGCTTGCCAAAGCTGGAGTCCAGGTAAAGAATTACGAAGCAAGCATTTTGGGTTGGGTAAAAAATGATTTACCCGTGGTGACTCCGCAAGGCAAACCAACCAATCGAGTTCACACCTACAGTGATCAGTACGACGTTCCGTCCGGCTATCAGCAAGTAACGGACTGATCACTAACCTGCAGCAACAGTCATCGCGTACAGTTAAAAAAAGATGAGCCGCGACATTCAATCGCGACCCATCTCGTGTTCCCATAGGTTCTGCAAACCCCATAGGTTCTGCAGAAAGGGGAAGCCTAATGCAAGGGTTTTTTAATTGCCTGCGCCCCCTCGTTTCTATTGGGGAGATTCGGTCTTCTCCCCCTAACAAGTGTGTCCACGCATTAACGCCCAGACCCCTGTTGATTGGTGATGGATTCCATCACCTTGCTAAGATTGAAGGTGCCCGGTGCTTGGCGTGGCGGAAACTCCCTAAAGCTTTGCAGCCAATTTCCAACGTAGGCCGCGGCCGGGGCAATGGCAAACACGTGCTCCATCCACCAACGCTCATACCCCATCGCTTCGTATTCGGCTCGCTCAAAAGGATCCGCGTACAAGTCGCAGATCATCGGCGCTCTCAACTCCTCGAAAGGAGTTCGCCACACATCGGCACCATGCGCGTTTTGCTTCAAAAACGTCACTTTCCAATTTTTGTAACGCAACGCCGCGACTTGGCCATCATCGGTCCAGTAGAGAAATTCTTCCCGTGGCCATTTATCCTGCTGCCCCTTCAGAACAGGTAACAAGTTGTAGCCGTCCAAGTGCACCTTGTAATTCCTGCCTCCAGCAGTCTTCCCCTTCAACAGGTCTTGTTTGACAGTGGTGTCGCCTGCGGCAGCGAGTAGCGTCGGCAACATATCCTCATGCGAACAGATGCTGTTGACGATCGTTCCCGGCTTGATGACGCCGGGCCAACGGATCACCGTTGGCACACGGAAGCCACCTTCCCATTGCGTATTCTTCTCACCGCGGAACATCGTGGTACCACCATCAGGCCATGTAAAAGCCTCGGCGCCATTATCGGTCGAGTACATCACGATCGTATTTTCTGCGAGTCCTAGCTGGTCCAACTTATCAAGCAACTGGCCGACGTGGCCATCGTGCTCGACCATCCCATCTGCATAGATCCCGCGGCCTGTCTTACCTTCGCTCTCTTTTTTCAGGTGAGTGAAGATGTGCATTCTTGTCGAGTTCCACCACAGGAAAAATGGCTTATCCGCTTTCTTCGCACGCTCCATAAAATCGAGCGCCGCGGTCGTCATTTCGCCATCGACCGTTTCCATCCGCTTCTTAGTGAGCGGTCCAGTATCTTCAATCTTCCCATCGGCTGATGATTTGATAACGCCGCGAGGGCCGAACTTTTTCTTGAACTCTGGGTCTTTGGGATAATCGGGATGCTCAGGTTCCTCCTCAGCATTCAGGTGGTACAGGTTGCCATAAAACTCGTCAAAGCCATGGTTGGTAGGCAGCATCTTGTCACGGTCACCAAGATGATTTTTGCCAAACTGCCCAGTCATATAACCAAGCGGCTTGAGCAGCCCCGCAATCGTTGGGTCCTCAATCTGCATCCCTTCTTTAGCGCCCGGCAGACCAACCTTCGTGAGTCCAGTCCGGATGGGTGACTACCCCGTAATAAAAGCAGCTCGCCCAGCAGTGCAACTCTGCTGGCCATACCAATCGGTAAACAATGCACCCTCTTGGGCGATTCGATCAATATTGGGAGTACGGTATCCCATCATGCCGCGATTGTAGGCACTCACATTGAATTGCCCGATGTCGTCACCCCAAATCACAAGGATGTTAGGCTTGTCCGCTGCGTTGGCCACTACTGCGTTCAACGCAGCCATGATGCAAGCGATGACAAATTTACCACTGCTCAATTTTTTCATACTTTTTGTTCCTGTTGCAGATGCAAAAACTCCCGAGGCGTAACTGTTCATCTCGAGATCTTGGCTTGGGCGTCAGAATAACGCATTTCACCAACCGTTGCATTCGACGCCGACAATTCGCTCCATCGTCGCCCACCCGCGGAAACAAGTCACGAGGTGCAAGCAAAATCACGGCTGATTGATTCCTTCGAGCGCGAACCGATCCTTCATAACTCACCTTTGACGGCTTGGTGCGATCACTAGGTTCTGAAGCGATGATCTCGATTCGCATCGACGAGACCATATCGACTAAACTGCGTGGTTCACAATTCTGCTGCTGCACCCTGCTGCTGCACCCTGCTGCTGCACCCTGCTGCTGCACCCTGCTGCTGCACCCTGCTGCTGGGGTCCGATGAACTCGCACACCCGATCTTGCGCATGACTCGCTTTTCCGTATCGGCCTTGATTCTTCTTGGGTTAGCCGCCCATTCAGCTGCAGAGAATCGCACTGCTCAACCCAACATTGTCTTTGTTCTTTTTGACGACATTGGCTATGGGCAACCAACTAGTTTTCGCGCTGAAAGTGCATTCCGGATGCCTAATCTCGACCAGATGGCAGCTGAAGGAATGCGTTTCACGGATGCGCATTCAGCAGCCGCGAACTGCACGCCGACACGTTATGGACTCCTGACGGGAAGATACCCTGGCCGCATCGGCCAGTTCGGTGTGTTGAAAACCTCTTCGCCCCCTCTCATCCCCAACCCGCGGCCGAC
>JAQWPZ010000273.1 GCA_029245125.1 Rubripirellula sp. | reverse complement strand
GAACGCCTTTTCTCTGCTTGCGGCGACCAAACCCAACCAGACAAAGTGATAATCGACTGCCAGCCGAGTTACTCGGGGTGCAACCAGCACCGCCTGGCCGAAACCAGCACCGCCTGATTAGGTGCAGAAATCAACAGCGAGCTTGTTACAGTTCGCTACCGAGTACTTGATCGATTGCCGACTGGTGCAGTTGGCCATCATCGGCAAGCTCATCACCGGCCGACTCAGCGATCACCAATGACTCATTGACATCCTGCATCGCTGTGTCAACTGCCTGCGTTTGTGTCTCGCCCGCCTGCTTTACAGGCTGCTCAGCGTCTTGTGCGAACCACAGATCACCTTGCTCGGTCAGTAAGACAGTTGCGTCAGTCCTCGAGGCCGCAGGTGAACTGGTTGCCGGCATGACGTTGGCCTGCACGGCAGCGGGCAGCGATTCCCCTTCTGCTTGAGTCCCACCGACCGAAACGACGATTGGGGCGATCGATTCTCCCTCGCCACCGCCACCGCCACTGGCAGTATCCTCGGAGAATTGGAGGTCATCGAAGTCAATTTTCAGAAGACGTTGTTCTGCGATGACGCCTCGCACCTCGACCGCACCACTGGAATCAAGTGGGAGAGTTGCAACCTCGTTTCGATTGACGGTCGCTCCATTTTCTTCAACCTGGACGGTACGTCGGATCGTTACCGAGTTCGAATTCTCATCCAATTCAACGACCGGCATCTCCGAGTCATCGAATCCGGATGTGGGCACAGTCAGGTCGGGTGTGTTCCCCGGCTTGATAACCAACAGCACAGAATTATCCGACGTCGACCCGAGCCAGTCACGCACGGTAATGAATTCGGCCTTCAACGACCCTAATTCAGAATCGATCGCAGCATCCCCATCATCGGGATTGGAAGAAAAAGAAATTTCACGTGCCTCGTCGCCGTTTTGCAAAAACGGGATGGCGGGCACTTGGATCGTGTAGTCGCCAGGCAACAAATCCTCGAACACAGCCTTGTCGTCCGCATATTCCACTGGTTGGTCAACACTCTCGCCAAGCTGGTTCGTTCCAACAATCCGCAAACCATTGACGCGATGCCGAATCGCTCGCTCAGGAATATTCAAGACGACATCCCGTGGAGCAAAATCGGTGACGCTCAACGAGATCGTACCGGTACTCTGGTTGACCTCATCAGAAATCTGATAGGTGAAGGAGTCGCTGCCGACAAAATCTTCGGATGGCAACGTGTATTGCAGTGACTCAGCATTGATAAGCTGCACCGTGCCGCCCGCACTCGTTGAACTGTCGAAATCGGAGATCGACAAATTTTCAGCGGCATCAACATTCAGTGCCAAATCACCCAACGAGAACACGATGGTGGGGCCAGTTGCTCGATTCAAATTGACCGTTGGACTCTCGATTGGAGGCGGGTCATTTACCGCGGCAACGGTCACAGTTACCGTCGCCACACTCAGTCCACCACCTTCATCTCGAATCGTGTAAGAAAAGGTTTCAGTGCCGTTGAAGTTCGCGGCGGGGGTGTAAAGAACCTGACTTGCGTCGTCGCTGATCCGAACGCTGCCGCCCTGATCGGGTGTTCCCACAGCGTGAACCACGAAGGTTTCGTTATTAACATCTCGCTGGTCGTTGGACAGTACATCCAACGCCGTTTCAGCATCATCCTCGGTGAGATTATCGATCGTGTCATCGACGGCACTTGGTGGATCATCCGACGGTGCAACGGTAACCGTTGCAACCGCAGTCTGAGTCAAATCACCGTCACTGGCGGTGTAAGTAAAGGTCTCAGCACCGGTGAATCCACTGGCCGGCGTATAAAGAACACCTGTTCCGTTGTTCGCGATCTCGACCGTACCACCGTTGGACGTCTGCCCTACTGCCGTGACGCTCAGTGTCTCCACAGTGTCGGGGTCAGCCGTATCGTTCGCGAGGACATCCAACAAGTTGTCAGAGGAATCGATTACGGCATCAAAGGAATCCGCATTAGCGGTTGGGGCATCGTTGACCGGTGTCACGGTGACCGTCACGTTCCCACTGGACTGAATGCCATTACTATCGCCAGCCAAATAGGTAAACGTTGTCGTTCCGTTGAAGTTCGCCGCAGGCGTGAACCGCACAATGTTGCCATCCCGTGTCACCGTCCCGCCCTCTGCCGGTTGCGTCACCGAAACGACCGAAAGCGTCGTCGAATTGGAGAGGATTTGGTCGTTGGCCAACACATCGATGTCGGTTTGTCCTGAGTCCTCAGCGACAGTGACAGCATCGTCAACGACGGAGAACGATTGACCGATTGTCAGCGTCGCCCCACCAAACGCGATCGACTCAGCCGGAACCTGATCATCTTCGCCGTAGATCAAGAACTCGCTATCGACTTCATCAGCGGGCTCGCTGCGAATCGTAACCGTTCCCGTCGCCAGGGCTTCCATGCGAACGGTCGCGATCAGATCCTCGCTGCGTTGTGTCGCAGACAGCGAACTATTGACCGCACCGACTTCATCAATCAAGCCGGTCTGGAGCTGACCTTTCCTAACCAGGGTGAACAGGTCGTTGTATTCGATCGTCGCGCCAGAGACTGGTTGCACGAGTTGGCTATCAAACAGGATGTCCGCATAGGCCGCAAAGACGCCGGGGGTTCCCGCGAATCTTGCATCCTCGGCCACGATGTCGAGGAAGAACTCATCACCAACGGCAAGC
This sequence comes from Rubripirellula sp., assembly GCA_029245125.1. GTDB lineage: Bacteria > Planctomycetota > Planctomycetia > Pirellulales > Pirellulaceae > Rubripirellula. The sequence continues at coordinate 35,228 of JAQWPZ010000273.1, read as the reverse complement.
GATTCAACCGGGTTACCATCCAAGCCTCTCAAATCCAAGCGAATCTCAGCCAATGGCTCGCCCGCCACACTGACATCAAAAGATTCGCTCCGCGTGTTGCCTGCGGCATCGGTCAATTCCAAAACGAATGAGTTCTGGCCAATCTGTCCGGTGGTCGGTGTCCATTGGATGATGCCTGTCTCGGCAGCGATGGTGGCACCGGTCGGAGCCGTTGTGAGGACATACGTCAGACCTTGCCCCTCTTCATTGCTGATCAAATCCGTAATGAACGGCCGATTGGCATTGGCTTGAGTCAGGGCCGACCCGGCAACTGCATCTGGCGTTACGGAATCGTACTGCAAAGTCAGTGAAGGTGATAAATCGCTTGTATCGCCGTCGAGCGTTTGCCGGGCCGCCAACTGGTAGGTCCCATCACCCAATGCGGCGATGTTGTTTGTGGTGACCGTCACCGTGGCACCACTGGCCAACGCGGTGCCAATCACCGCTCCGTTAGCGGTGTTCACAATTTCGACGGTAGCTCCAGCGGTGACGCCACCGACCAGGAACGACAAGGTTCCCTCATTGGTCAGATCGTCAGTGTCACTGTTGCCACTATCACTGCCCGCCAGTAGGTCGACGAAGGTTGGTGCGAGAGCAGGTTCACCTTCAAAGGTGAATGCGACGCGCTGATTGTCTGAATCGGATCCACTGTTCCCGAACACGCCGGCACCTGGCCGGACGCCGACATTAACATCAATCGTGCCACTAAAGCCGGTCGCAGGATTCACCGTCACTAAACCGGTTGCCGAATCGACCGATACAGTCCCGTTGCTGGAACTGGAAAGAGATTGGGCGAAATAAGTGACGGCGTCATCCTCCACATCCACGCTTGACAGTTGAAGCTGAGCGGTGGTGTTGGCTGGTGTGATCGCAGGATCAGCGATCGTGTTCAAAAAGGGCTGGCTGTTGGCCGTGTCATTCGAGACGGTCACTTCAACCGTTTCGGAATGGGTATTGCCATCTGAATCGGTAACGGTGAACGTGACATTGGTCGTTCCCGTGCCGTTTCCAGTCGGCTTGAGCATCACGACCGAATTCTCGTTATCCGTGAAGACGTCAATTGACGTCATGGTGACATCGATATCGGGTTTTTGTGAACCTCCTGTTGAGCGTGACTCGGCAGTGCTCGCTTGGCTAATTGCTTCGCGAACATCAAAGCCTTCGACCAACTGACCAATCACCGAGTGATTGAAGTCCAAAAATCGCGTGGGGGTTTCTGTTACAAAAAACTGCGAGTTATTCGTGTCGTCTGTCGATTTTGCAAACGACATCACCCCTTCGCGATTGTGCTGCAGATCGGGATGAAAGTCATCGTCGAACTGGCCTAAAGTCGAACCACTCGTTCCGGTGCCCGTTGGGTCACCAGCCTGAATCACAAAATTGGAGACGACCCGATGAAAGATAATGTCGTCATAGAAATCTGAATCGGCGAGCGTTGCTACTCGTCCCGTCGCAACCGGTGCCCGCTGCTCGAACAGTTCGTAAACCATATCGTTGTAGCCCTGCATATCGATCCGAATCGACCGATTGTTCTGCAGCACGGACGCGGTCAACAAGCTCGGATCGTCCACCGTGACAGATACCGTCAGCGGATCACCGTTGGGATCATAGGCATCGATCGGCACGTGCAAGGGCGAGCCAATTTGAACATTCAGATCTCCGACACCCTCGAAGGTCGGTTGCTCTCCCTGCGGGATAGCGACGCCACTACGCTGACTCAGTTCCTCCAGAGTCTGGATTCCCTCTGCGCGAGTTCCATCCGGAAAAATCCAAGTTGGAAAGGCATTGATAAGCTGAGCGTTTCCGACAGCATTCAAAATGCTGACATTCGGATCACTCAACCGGTCTACGCGTTTGTCTGGATCACTCGATTCAATCATGTTCAGATCATCGCCGCCATCTCCAAACAGCTGCTTTTGATCGGTGCATGAGGGGCACCAAGCGGCACCGTAGAATTCGACGCCAGCTCCGACCAGATCCTTGGCGAATTGCACCAAGTCGGGAGCCGGTTCGCCCTCCGCTTCTCCCTCTGCTTGGCTGGTTGCCTGTTGCGAGGAAGTTTCAGCTGCTGGCTGGCTGAAATCGCTCAATCCATCGGTGAACAACATCTCCACGTCACCGGCCAACAGCTGGCGTTTCTCGAGTGACTCCAGCAGCAAACGCCCGCGTCGTGGATCCTCTGATTCAGTCGGACCACCGATAAAGCGTTCCAACAACCGTCGGAGCCCCCGTCCTTGGTGGGGACGACCAGACTCGGACTGGGGATTCTGTGATCGCTTCATAGTTGGCAAAACGTAGGAGTTTTTTCGATTGTCTGGTTTACGGAGATCGCAATAGATCCGTCATCGGGTTTTGGTCGGCACCCGACAATGATTAAGGCGAATAAATTCCTCATAACCCGCATCTCTTGACATTTTCCGCTTCAGATTTGTGAGCGGGCAGTCTTTGAGAGACTGGAGCAACGCCAGAGAGTCGTGGATAAGAGCGCAACACCTCATACTTGAGACGCGCACCGACTCCCTTTTGTTCCCAATTATAGGTGGAACAGAGGGAGGGCCAGCAAATGACTTCATCGCCAGCAAGCTGATCTCCCCAGAGTTGGGGGATCAGCACGATTGTAGAAGTTAGAGGTGGAAAGCCTCAAAAAGTGGGAGAACCAGCATCATTTCACCAAATCTGCCAATTCGTCCCCCGACATTCGGAAGGCGGCCTCGTGAGGACAGGCGTAGACGCAACTGGGGCGGCCATCGACGCTCCGACACAGGTCACACGTCGTCGCCCGCTGCTGGACGACTGGCAAACGGCGACCGTCGCGTTCTTCGAATACTTCTCGGAGCCGCCCCTTTTCGTCCACCTCCTGCTTCGGAAATCCATGCATGTTGATGTTGCCGTAGGGGCAGTTTTGGGCGCAAAGCCCACACCCAATGCAATAGTCTTCAATCTGGATTTCTAATGAATCACCATTACGGTGAATCGCATCGACGGGACATCCAACCAAGCAATACGGATCCATGCAGGACCGGCAGCTACTGGCAACCAAGAACCGGTCAAACCGCAATCCATCGCGAACCAACCGCGTCACCCCATCATGCGTGTCAGCACAGGCCTTGGTGCACTCGTCACACCGGGTGCAACGCTCGAGGTCGAGCACGAGCAGGCTGCGGGCGAGGAACAACCCCTGGTCCAAGAATTCATCGGCTTCAACCGCCTGTAGACGGGATCGAGCTCCCTCATCTCGCTTGAGTATCTCCTTTGCCTTGAGGGCCAGAGCCGCCTTGAGTTCAGGAAACTGCACCAGTAGATCGCGGAAATCTTCCCCCCGAATCTGGATCAGCTCGACGTGATCAAGCGCGGTACAAGTCGCTGTTCGAACACCTGCTCGGATTGTGTCGCCAAAATCCTCCTTGAGGGTGTCACCGATCCCACTAAGCAGGCCAATTTCACCGAATCCATTCCCTGGACCGAGATAATTCAATACCCGCTCATCGCGACCGTACTGCTGGGTAACTTTGACGAATCCAAGCCGGCTGATGTAGAAATGATCAGCAACATCCCCTTGTCGGAAAATCGCCTGTCCTGGATCGACCGAAATCAGCTTGGCTTTGCCTCGCAAAAACGCCGCTGCATTTTCTCTCTCCGATGAATCGAGCGAATCAAAGATCGGTAGCGAAGTAAGTTGTCCCTGGAGTGAACGCTCTCGGTAGACACGGTCCAAGATATCGCGACTGACAGCGTTACGCTGCAACATGAATAAAACATTGCGGCGAATCTCCAGGACCTCCGCCCCCTTCGTCGCGACCACGGTTGCCGATCGCGGATACCGATTCATGCAGGTCATTTCACCAACAATGAAATCATCCGAGTTCATCAGAATCCGCTCGTTCTCGCCAAGCGCGGCAGCCCCCACGTCGGCAAGCTTCGCCTTTCCGCCAACCTTTTCGAGCACTGTCTTGATACCACCAAACAGACCAGCAATTCCGCCGACCGATTCGTTGCGTACGGCACCGCGAGTCGTGTTGAGAAAAACCTCAAACTCACCGTTGAGGATAATGAATGCGGTGGACCCGTACTCTCCTTCGCGACACAGGACATCGCCTTCTTTAAGGATTCGGCGAACGACGGCGGCCCCATTGAATTGCAAGAACTTGTAGGGAATCCCGCTGAACAATGGATATTTGATCAACTCGTCCGCGGTAACGATTTCGCCATCTTTCTTCTCCTCTTTCATTTCATCGCGGACCCGCTTGACTTGGGTATCGATGAATGACGGCTGAAATTCCAAGGCACCGGTTGGACAACTGATCGCGCACTCGCCACAAGAAACACAAGTACTGTGCCCCATTGGATCATCAAGATCGAATGCGATCCGCGAGGCATAACCTTTTTCGCCACGACCAATCACGTTGTTGTGCTTGACCCAATTGCAACCACGCTGGCATCGTCCGCAGAGGATGCACTGGTCGTGATCAACGGCGATCATCTTGCTGCTTTCATCTTGGCCCCGTTCAAACGACCGAGCAGCAAAACGCGAATCTTCAATGCCCAACCTATCGACGATCGCCGATAACTCGTTCCCAGCGGCATCCCGTTCCGAATCGGGTAAATGATCGGCCACCAGCAATTCGACGACCGTCTGACTGGCGGCCTTGACCCGAGCAGCAGCCTCGGGATCAGCTTCGCTGTTGATCGTATTGACGACCATTTTGTCGGTGATTCGTTGGACGCAAGACGGCACAAGTTTCTTTCTCAAACCACGCCGCGTTTCTTCCGCCGCCTCGACCACACAGACGCGACAAACGCCGACCGGCGGCAGGTGTTCCTTGTGGCACAACGCTGGGATCGGATGGGGATCACCCGGCTTATGCACGAATGCCATGCTGGTCGCATCATAAATCGTGGTTGGACGCGGGATCGGCGCGCCTTCTGCATCACGGATGACGTTCCCTTGGCTGTCACGTGTGGGGACCGCTTTCTTGACGACAATCTCTCGACCGTCGATCGTCAAGCGAACATCTTGATCCAACTCCGACGCAGTTGCTTTCTCAACTCGAATCAGTTGCCCATCAACATCACGCGCGAACAAACCTTCATCATCTGGCCGAACATCATCGACTAAATCGACCACGTCAAAGCTGACACCGTCGGATTTTGACTTCACATTGGAATCTGGATCGTTACTCATGCCTGCGACTTTCGATCAGGAAGCTCCGGGTGACTTTTTGCGACATGCTTGTTGAGCTAAGTCGGGAAAATATTTCAAGAAGGACTGCAATGGATTACTGGCAACTTGGCCCAGTCCGCAAATGCTGGTTACTTGCATCACGCCACTCAGTTGCATCGCGACCGGCTCAAAACTGGCAAATTCTTCGAAATCAACTTCGCCTGCGAGCAAACGCTCCGCCATCTCAGTAATTTTTTGCGATCCAATTCGGCAGGGAACGCACTTTCCGCACGACTCGTTGCGATAGAAGCGGCAGTTTGCCAATGCCTCGGCCAGAACATTGCATCCTTCGCCATAGACGACGATTCCCGCACCAAGCATGTAGCCGACGGCCCGGGAGACATTGATGTCCAACGGTAAGTCCCGCACGCTGATCTCAGTCACCCCGTCAGGAACATTCGCATCGACGAATCTCCGACTCAGGTACTTCACGGGAATCTTGTTCGGCAGGAGTCCGCCGGAAGGACCACTCAGAGCCACTGCGGCAATTTCCTTACCATCTTTCATGCCGCCGCAATGCTCGTCGATCAAGTCCCCCAGCGTGATCCCCGTTGGCACTTCATAAACCCCTGGGCGCGTCAGATCGCCGCTGATGGAAAACAATCGCTTGCCTTTCATCCGCGGTCCTGAACCAGCGGTCATCGGTCCTTCTTTAATGCCTTGCTGAGCGAACCAATCTCCGCCGTCTTTGAGGATAGCCGGTGCCCAGGCAAAGGTTTCGACGTTGGATAACAAGGTCGGCTGGTCATACAAACCGTTGGTCATTAATTCCGGAGGGCGATTCCGGGGCTCAGCACGCTTGTCTTCCATCGCTTCGATTAGCGCCGTTTGCTCACCGCAAATGTAACCACCGGGACTGGCGAAAACGTCCAGCTCGAAATGCTGGCTGCTGCCAAAGATATTTCGTCCACACGCATTTAGCTTGACAGCACGGGCGATCTCTTCGCGGCACTTCTCGATCTGCTCCGGGTATTCGTGCCGGATGTAAATCCAACCCCGCGTGGCGCCGGTCACAAGAGCCGCCACGATCATGCCTTCGATCGTCAAGTAAGGAGCCGCCAGCAAGATTTCTCGGTCTTTGAACGTTCCCGGCTCACTCTCGTCAGCGTTGCAAACAATGAACTTCTCACCGGTGGTGCCCTCGGCCCGCATCACGTCGCCCCACTTCAAGTAGGCTCGACCACCGGCACCACCCATCCCCAGCAAACCAGCGTTCTCTAACGCCTGAAGCACTTTGTCAGGATCGCCTCCGCCGCTGACGTAATCGCGAACGATTTCATAGCGTCCCTTGCCGGCATAAATGTCCATATCCCATTTGCCGACCTTGTCTTTGGCTAACTCCCAATCGGTGTCGATTTGGGGAGTTTTTCCTTCGACGATCGCGTCGACCGCCGTCTGCAGATCTTCTGCACTGCCTGACGCAATCAGCTGTTCATTCACCATCGCCGCAGGCGCACGATCGCACCGTCCCAAGCACGACACCCCGCAAACCTCTACCTGTTCCCCATGTTTTTCGCGGGCCCATTCCTGCAACCCGTTGATCATTGAAACCGAACCGTTCAGGTGACAGCTCATGTCACGACAAACATGGACTTCCACTTTGGCAGGTGGTTCGGTGCTGAAATGAGGGAAGAAGGTCACCAGCGCATTGACTCGGTGCATTGGCACGCCAAGGTCTTCAGCGATAGATTCCATATCAGCGTGAGTCAGGTATCCGCCACGTTGTTTTTGCCGTTCGTATAACGCCGGAATGATCATGGTTGGCTGGCCACCGAACGAGAGAGAAAAATCTGGAGGCTGCGAGCAGTGCTGGCCGAGCTCGCAGCGGGTTGCATGGCCGCATTCATGGCCTTACGAAACTTGCTCGCATCAAAACGTGCAGGTGAGTGGTAACGACCACGTTGGTTCTTTGATCGATCCGGATCGAATCGCAGCGATTCTTCAACCGTCGACAAATGCTTCGCCATCTGTTCGGCGATCACGGCATTTCCTGGATCCTTGGCCAGATCCCGTTGGACCGCATCAAGCCGCAAGTACTGAATCGCCGCTTCGTACCAGGTCAGCTTCTTCGCCTGACCGAGCTCGTCACGAATTTGATTGAGCCGTTCTGATGGACTGAAGTCCTTCGCTGCCAAGGCCACTGCCTTCGCCCGCCACTCTTTTGCCTTCACGGGCAACAAACTGGCGATTCGTTCAGAGTCACTCGTCATCGGAGACAGGCTCGCCATCGCAGCTGGCGAAATTTCGAGTTGCCTGACTGTGGACCAAGCATTCCAAATCGGCACACCGGAGCTGACCAATGTCGATTCAGCAGGTCGAAATCTGAGTGATTGATGGCAAGCGAAACAATCGTAGTCGGCGAGTTCAGGCCAGGGGACTTGGCGGATTGCCGGACTACCGGATTCACGAGTTTCTAAATGATCCAATGCTCGTTGGCTGGACAATTCCAACGACGCGGCCAGAGTGATTGACCGCCCCACATCTCGAACGCGGATCGCAGATTGTTGGAAGGAATTTTCGGCTTCACTGCTAGCGTCCCAATGCCGCGGCATGTTCTCGTCATAAAACAGCAGATCGAATCGCAAGGCAGGATGACCGGCCGCGATTAAATCATGATTCATATCTCGCACCATGCCATCGTCAGTTCGCGATCCAACATGGCACCGAACGCAAGTCGCAGCACGACCAATGACCGACTCGGTGTCCCGCATACCGGTTGCAGATGCGAATCGTTTCTCTCCTTGCCAATCGACCTGCACGTGCTCGTCTAACCAAAATTCGGCTGCCCCGTGGCAAGATTCGCATGACACGCCGGCTGCCAACACGGCATTCGGCAACTTCTCGCCAGCCGTCGTTTCCTCTGCCGCCACCGTGACGTGACAACTGATACAGCGTTCTCGCAACACGTTGTCAAAAACATCATCCGAATCGGCGGCCGCTGGATTCAGCCGCAAAACAATTTGACGGGAATCATTGTCACGCAATACCAAGCCGGCTCTCGCATGCGGATCCTTCGCGATCCAAGTGGAAAGCGAATGATTCCACGCTGGGCCGGAACCAATCACGCCACCGTGACAAGTCGACGTCGCGCAGGATTGATTTCCAAGCAACATCGGCTCGGCGGCTTGACCACTGGCAAACACCAAGCCAGCGAATCCCAAGATCAGTAGGGTTCGACGCCACTGCAAGCTCATTTCGATCTCTCTTCCTTGAGCTTCGTCGGTGTGTGGTAGCGGTGACAGAGCGTGCAATTGTTCGTCGCCCAGGTCGACATCCCGCCCAATTTGGAAACGACATCTTGGCTGCTTAACGACGCAGGAGTCGGTGATTCAGCATCGCGATGGCAGCCGGTGCAAGATTCAATGTTGTCAATCATCACTTTTTGGTGGTCCAACGGAGGTCCCGCCACCGCATCATTTGCTGCATAAGCCGCTGAGTGACAGAACGCACAATCGACCTGTCGATGTGCCGCATGATCGTACAAGCCGTGCTGAAACCATCGCGGTGGAATCAGGGGTGCTGCCTCACCAGCGGCGGCTTTGGCGATGAATTCATCGGTGATGTGCTCGGGCTCGTGGCACTTCTGACACTCTGCCTCAACCCGCTGCCGCGCCTGCTGCAATTCCCCCGGATCGGGCAACGTAATCGGGTTAGCCGGATCACCGAACCCTTCCCCCGGAACGGCGGTCGCTTGGGCGTCATCCCCGCGTACTCGTGTTTCCTCATTCAGCCGCGTCCCAACGAGTGAAGCATTCAACAGCAAGTCGAGTTGGCTCCATGCCGCTGCGTGCGGTAACGGTGTTGTATCAGCGGTTGCGATTCCAGGATTCATCGAATGGCAGGCTGAGCAATGTTGCTGAAACGAGATTGGTTCGATGTATCGCCCGAGTTCTCCATCGGTAATCAGATTGCTGCTGGGATCAGGATTACCAGCCATCTGATGGCAGCTAGAGCAGTCTAATTGCACAGCATCCGTGTCGGCCTGTCCATCCAATCGGTATCGTTCTCGATTGGCGGGATTCATCATGTCGAGGCGGAAAGCCCCCTTATTGCCCTCATCAACCTGCCCCAATCGCATGTGTTGCTGGTGGTCGAACTTGACACTCCCCGGATCACCGGTGGCAAGTGACGCAAACTCACCGTGAGAGGCCTGATCGAATTTAGTGATGCTATCGCGCACCGACGGTGTCCCAACGCATCCATCAGCCAGTCGTGCGTGGCAATCGGTACATTGAGATTGGGAAACTGCCGCCAAATCATGCAATCGTCCTTGGTGATCCGCATGGCACGTCGCACAGTTCTGGTCCTGCAGTTGCCACGCCTCTGACATCTTGCCTCGATAGTGGTCTCCCACGTCATGGCACACTTTGCAAGCCGCTTCGGTATGCTCAACCGACTTTGCTTTGCTAAGCCCGACCAACGACCAATTCAACTCGCACCCGCGAGATCCAATTGGCGTGAAATCTTGATGACACTGTTGGCAATCGTTTTCGAAGGCCGCGTGAGCTTCCGCAACCGGCCCGGTACTGACCTGCGATCCACCGCCCGACGCAATCACGTAGGCGGCATACAAACCTGCGGTTACCAGACCGACCAGGATGCAGACCGTTCGCCAAACGTGGATATCCGTCCGTTTGCGATAGGAGTCGATTTCAATGCGTTGCGAACGCTGTTTGCCGGTTTCGCGAGCCATGTGAGATTATCTTTCGCCGATCGTTACCAGTACTTCAATGCAGTCCAAACATGTGCCGCCAACAAAATCGTGACAGCAACCGACAATCCGATGTGGACTGGCAACCATCCGTGTAGCCACCGATGAACGGTTCGCTGCGTATCAAACTGCCGCCGTTGATCGCATAATCCATGGAGTGTGTCGATAATCGTTTCACTTTCTCGACCGGTGACTCCTCGCAAGCGGCTGAACCACTGGCTAGCTTGCTGGCGATCTGTCACGGGTGAGTCCGCCTCCGCACCGGCCAACAGAAACGGGCGAATTTCCTCAAACGCATTCCACAAGGCGTCTCGGTCCACTTCGGCGTCGGCCACACGTCGTGTCTGAAGCGTCCGTCCGCGTGTCTTACCCGCTTGGCGAACCGCCCCGACCACGACGGTTTGAGCCTTCACCAGTTCCACTTCGGGCTCATCTGCCAAGTCCAGATTGCGTGCCGAGGCAGGCTGACCACACGCGGTGACCAACAACTGCCGGACGTCTTCGACCGCCTGCTCAGAGACGTAATCAATTTGGCTGTAGATTGTTTCGGCCGGTAAGTTTCGCAACATCCAACGCGGAAGAAGTTTTTGAACGGCTAATCCGTAAAGACCACTCAGGATTGTCAACACGAACAGCACGAGGAACGTCGCGGGCAGCCAACCGCCCAAATGAAATCCACTGTGCACAATCGCCAGCGGCAAGGCGGCAATTCCGAACCAGATATGAGCGACCAGCCAATATTTTGCCGGAATCAGCCTCAACCGACGTAACGCTTTACGCGGCCACAACAGCATTTCAAAAACGATCACCGCCCCAGCAAAAATGCCGCACAGCAGTCCCGACGCGCTTCCACCACCAACCAAACGCCCCGCCTCACGGCATTCCTGGGCGTAGTAACCGATGCAAACGATCGTCAACAGCGCGGCAAGAACACCGAACAGCAAATGGAGCTTGGTTTGACCTCGATTCAATAGCACAGCAACATCACATGACAAGAGAGATCAGAACTTGGTTGCGCTTCCGTGCGACCATCGAAGTTCAAGAAAAGTTCGCCTCAAGATAATAACATCGTGAAACCTCCAGGTGTTGCGAAAAGCGAACGAAGCGGGATAGATGCAGGATGGATCGTTACGAATGCGCTGTCTTGCATTGCGATCTTGGGAAATTGCTTTCAGTCAAGAGCAAAAACACAGTATTCCACAGCTCAAAAGTCAATCCTTACCTGAATCGAAATACGCTGATCTGCACAGAAAACGATGCGGGCGAAAAACGAGGCCCCGCAGGTGCCGAGAAAGAGCAAGACCTAACGCAGCAGCTAAAGGCGTTATCCTGGACGCCAGGCAGCTCAAAAACAGCAATTTACGCCCCAGCTCCCCCAGTTAGCCGACAACCCGACAATCTGCACTGGTATGGTTAGCGGAAACAAATGTAGAGTTTCGTCGGTCGGGACAGTCATTCGAATTGGTTGCAAAACCTACCTTTGCGGACGATAGCGACTATTGTGGGTCGGTCACCGTCCTGAATTTGGCTCGAAAGTCAGCTATGTGGTTCGATCAGTATCGTTGTATCGTGATCGTGGGGATCTTCACGATCGTCGCGTCGATCGCTGCACCCGTCATGGGGCAACAGACGATCCCGGCTCCGCTTCCAGATTCAATCGCTGCTGCAATCGAACGCGTCACGGTCATTGACCCCCGAACACTCGATCGTTTGCACTCTCCATTGCTTCGCGACGATCTGAGAATCAACGGCTCGGCTTCCTGTGCAACCTCGAATTGCCATGCCGGCCCGCGACCAGGTTTGCTGGACCCAACGAGCAAACGGTCGATGGAGTATCAGGTGTGGCTCGAAAACGACCCGCACTCTCGTAGCTGGCGGACCATTTGCAGCGAAGAAAGCATCGCCATGATGCGAAGGCTCAAGATCTTAGAGGACGATCGGGTGGTCGATCAGGCGGGGTTCGACAATTGCCTCGCCTGCCACAATTCGACCCAGCGGTTCGACGAGCCGAGATTTGCCAAGACCACCGGCCAGGAAGTTAACCGTTTTCTTCGTGAAGGTGTCGGATGTTCCGGTTGCCATGGGCCGAGTGAAAACTGGATCAACACACACTTCCAAGCAGGTTGGACGCCCGAATCAGCCACCGAGGACGGGTTCGTCGCGGCGGGCGACCTCTATGTCAGGGCACGAATGTGTGCGTCCTGCCATGTCGGTGACAAAGACCGTGACATGAATCACGACATCATCGCTGCTGGACACCCCGCACTGCGTTATGAACTGGCAACCTTCCACGCCTGGCAGCCCAAGCACTGGCGTGATGCAGAAAACGAAGACAAGACAACCTACGAGGCAAGGCTTTGGTTGGCCGGACAAGTGGCGTCAGCCGACGCTTCGCTCGCCCTGCTGGAAACCCGAGCCAAAGATGCACACACCGTCAGCGAGTGGCCGGAATTCGCTGCCTACAATTGTGCTTCCTGCCACCACAACCTGGGGCTAGACAATGACCGTGAAGGTCTTAACCAGCGACGCCGCGCAACCGCCATCTATTCCCAATGGAACGATGCCGGTTTGAGATGGGTGATTGAGTACCGCATCGCAAACGGCGAAGCGGTTCTGGAAGACGACCAACTGATGGCCGCCCTGAATCGAGTTCGCAGTGAGATGGAGCACGGCCCACGGCCAGATGCCAACAAAGTCGCGATTGCATCCGCTGCCGCTAGAACCGCACTCGCCGATTGGTTCGACGGCCAACCGGGAGTTCATGAACGGTTTCATTTTCGCAGTGACCGACTGGGACTTGTGATCGCCGACGCTGCGGGTCGAGCCGAGACCTTTCGGTCGTGGGAATCAGCAGTTCAATTCTACCTTGCGTCGGTGGCAGCCCGCGAAAGCTGGCCCGGCGGCTGGAATGGCCCCATGCGGGAGGTTGCCGATCAAATGCAATACGGCCTGCAATACCCGCAGATGATCGACATCAGCCGATACGCGAAACGAGCCCGAGCACGGGGACCGCAGGCCAACCGAACACAAATCACCGCAATGGGGATCGAACTGGCCAGTGTTTTCGGACCAGTCAGCGGTGAACCGATGGTGATTCCCGATGTCGATGACCCCGTCGAGATCCGACGTCGCCTCGATCAGATGATTGAAAAAGTCACGCAGGACTTGACCGAGGCTCGCAAAATCCGCGAGCAATCGAAACCACCAACCGAACCGGTAACCCCCGACACACCGACCAAGCCACCTGTTCGAAAACCGAAAACAGCGGAAGAGCTGTTGCAAGAACTTGAACAGGCACCGAACGAGACCCAGGACTCCGACGAATGAGCCGCCATCAGTCCGATCGCGGTGGGAACCCAAGATGAAATTATTTGCTCAACGTTTGATCACGGCGGCCTCGCTTGGCTTCATGGCCACCTGCGGTATCGCCCAGGATGGTATTGCCCAAGATGCAGCGCCCGTTCAGGACAAGGCGCCCACTCTTGTGGAACGCCTGAGTGATCCGGTCTATATGTCTTGGATGAGCCACAACGACGTTAAAACCTGTGTGAAATGCCACTTAGCGGGCCCAAATGTTGGCGAAATCATCGGTGATGTGCAATCGAACTTGACTGCGTTCAGTCGTCGCAAGGAGATGGATCTTTGGGTGTTGAAAGACAAACACACCATCGCTCGCCGCCGCGTTGAACCGTTCGATCCATCACGCACCGAGGCTGAATTGAAAAGCCTGATGGAACAGCTTGACACAATGGCCGGAAACGCGGCGCGGCAACTGCAAGACAAACTAGGCATCGAAATCGACTCAGATCAAGTTGGGTTGACCAAGTTCCCCAAGGAATGGATTGGCGAAAGCAATTTCCTGAGCCGACGCATTTGCGACAAACTATGGGGTGAGGGGTCTTCCGAAACAGAGGAGGGCTACGGCAAGTTTCGAGAGAATTGCTTGACCTGTCACGGCGGCTACCAAGGCGATGACACCGGCTTCGAACTCGACTCCACGGCACAAGCCAAAATCGGAATTGGTTGCCTTTATTGCCACCAACAAGGCGACAACCCAAAGTGGATCGCAGATCACGCAGCACCCAATCCCGAACAAAACTGGCGACTGCTGCCCGCTGAGGTGAAATCGACGGCAGGCATGCGGGATCTGGCCAACACCGCAAAACAGGCTGACCTGTGCTTTGATTGCCACGTTGGAAATCGAAGCAAAAACATGTTTGTTACCCACGAGATGTACGCTGCCGGACACCCGCCAATCCCTTCCATCGAATTGCACACCTTTTGTGGTGAGATGCCGCAGCACTGGCAAACGCCGTCTCAATTGCACGATTCGTTATCGGCATCACCAACCCGCGACGCCTACTTTACAGTCAACTATCCGGGCGTCAGCGAGATCGTCGGCGCCGGAAAAACGTATTGGAACACCCGTAAAATGCTGCTTGGTGCACTCGTTGCACGCAAGAAGACACTCGATCTGATTACTGAAACGGCAAACGCTCACACGTGGGGTGACTACTCCTTGTACGACTGTGCATCGTGTCACCACGAACTTGACTCAGATAGCCTGCGTCAACAACGCGGATTTCCAGGAGCACCAGGCCGACCAAGACAACACGAATGGTCCACTGCACTCTTGAACATTGCACTTGAATTTGACCAACCAGAATCTGCTGCCCAAGCCAAACAAGCAGAATCGAAACTTACTGCCGCGTTTGCTGCCGAGCCGTTTGGGGATCCGAATCGTGTCGCCAAAACAGCAACAGCGCTGGCAGACGAACTCGAGAAAACAATCGCTGCAGTTGAAAAGAAACCAGTGGATGCAGCTGTCGCAATGAACTTGCTGCAAAAATTGGCGCAGACACCCAAGAACGCACTGCTGACCTACGACGCGGCTCGGCAAGTTGTCTGGGCGATCCAAACCATCGTCGACGAAATGAAATCCGAAGGTGCACTCCAACCAGACGATCCGATTCTGCAAGCTGCGATCGATCTTGGCGATGCTTCTGTTTCTGGACTTTCGTCAGCGTTACCATCGGGTCGCAAAGAGTTCATTTATGCGACGCTCAAAGGTGATCTCGAGCGGCGAGAGAACTACAACCCAGCCAAACTGAAACAGCAACTCACCCAATTCGGAAAGTTGCTTGGCGTGACGCAAAATGCCAAGTTGAGCGTGAGATAACCTTCATCACCTTCGCCCGAACGTCCGCGTCCAAACCCAACTGGACGAGAGACGATCAGGGGAAGCGCAGGCTCGTTTTCCCGAACGCCGCCCTGCTCACTACGAACACGTCCTGGGCCCCGAAGGCCCGACGGGCAACGTCACCACAGAAATCGACTCGTTCGTAACTGCAGCCTCACCATCAGGCCAATCAACTAGACCTGACTGATTAGGAACGCAAAAGCTCAAGGAAGACGGTGGTTGGCTAGCCCCATCCGCTGCCGGTTCGGTAAGCGGCGGGTCTCACTCGTGCTTTGCTCGCTGCCTCTCTACTGCTGTGTGGCATCCACTGCTGCCGGCGACCCACTGGCTTCTTCGTACTGATTCGGGCCCAGCGAGACAAATTCTTTCAAACCATTGTCTGTTTGGAATTCGATGCCGA
This sequence comes from Rubripirellula sp., assembly GCA_029245125.1. GTDB lineage: Bacteria > Planctomycetota > Planctomycetia > Pirellulales > Pirellulaceae > Rubripirellula. Next base: position 19,657 of record JAQWPZ010000273.1, on the reverse strand, counting down.
GGCTCGATTCGGCAGCAATTCGCTCCGCATCGGAGAGTTCCTCTTTGACCATTCGCCGTTTCAATTCGACATCCAAGTATTCGACGACCAGCAAGGTCACCAGACCAGAGACGAGCAGTGCCACTCCCAGCACACGAACGCCGGGCGTCGGCAAAAAAATGATCCGTTGACCAACGGTCATGGAGACGATTTGAAATCCCCGCAAGCCAACTCGGGTGTTCTGCAAAGCCGAGGTCGGTATCTCCTCCGTCGCTTCGCTAACCTCATCGCGACTACACCCGACCGTGACCGCCGGAGCAGAAATCATTACGAGCAAAGCTTGTCGGCGTTGCAGTTTGTTCATAAAAACACCTCAACGGGATACAATCTCGGGCCTTCTGATTGACTTCAGCCTTCTGATTGACTCTCGGCTGATTGACTCTCGGCTGATTCGGCGACACGCAGGGCTTCCGCCAATTGCTGTATCTGCGAAAGCTCCAACTGTTCGGCCCTTGCCGTTTCGTCATAACCTAGATTCGTCAGGATCTCGTCAATCTTGGCCTTTGGCAAACGACCTTTCATCGCACTGATCACGACGCTGCGGAGAAATTTTCGGCGGTGAAAGAAGAGGGCTCGAACGGTTTGGTGAAAATACTTCAGATCGGCAACCTGAGCGCGTTTTTCGGGCACCAAATCGAGCCGCAAAATTGCCGAGTGAACTTGGGGGCGCGGCCAAAAAACGGTCGGCGGTAAAACCCGAACCACTTCACATTCGCATTGCGATTGGATCCAAACGCTGAGAGCTCCGTAGCTCTTTGTCGATGGCTGGGCATCAATGCGATCAGCTAACTCTTTCTGAATGGTCACAACCATTCGGTCGGGTGGTGGCGATTGATGCAACAGATTGCAAATGATCGGTGTTGCGATGTTGTAAGGAAGATTCGCCACCAACATAAATCGTGAAGATTCCCCCAGCTTTGCCTGGGCATCCCGAATTTGATCCATCAAATCCTCGCGAAGCGTATTTTTATTTCGCAGGGCATCGCCGTGGATCAATTTAACGTTTTGACGATCCTCTAATTCCTCACTCGCCAGCTGATGCAAATTGTTGTCAATCTCAACGCTCAGCACGGCTCCTGCAGCATCCGCTAAACGGCTGGTCAGCGATCCGACCCCTGTGCCGATCTCGAGGACCACATCCTGCTTGGTGAGCTCCGCCGAGCGGGCGATCAAATCGATCAGATTCAAATCGATCAGAAAGTTTTGCCCGAACCGCGAAACCGGGCGCAAGCCGGCTGCAGCGAGGCGTTTGGAAAGAAACGTGGCGGTTTGTCTAGGTTGATTCAAAGCAAAAGCATGGCGTTAAAGAAGCGAGATTCGCACGGAATGTCGTGGAGGCTCGATGAATTGTAGCGAACCAAAGCAATCTTGCGCGACACCCAAGCTTCATCCCTCCGTCTTCGTCTCCAACGCCCGCTGAACGTACTTCGCAAGCACATCGGTTTCCAAGTTGACCTCATCGCCAATGCCACGATTTCCCAGTGTCGTTACTTCGAGGGTATGAGGAATCAGGGCAACGGTGAACGAATCAGCATCAGCATCGACGACGGTCAGGCTAATTCCATCGATCGCAATGCTGCCCTTCGCGGCCACCTGCCCAGCCAATCGCTCGGGCATGCGGAACCGCAAATGTGCCCAGGGCGGGTCATCTCGACGCTCCGCGAGCGTCCCCACTTCATCCACATGCCCTGTCACGTAATGCCCGCCCAGACGATCACCGACAGCCAAAGAACGCTCCAGATTGACCGATTCGCCCACCCTCAACCGTCCGAGGTTCGTGCGAGATAGCGTTTCCTCACCCGCTTCAAAATCGAGCCGGCCTGAATCGAGAGCAACCACCGTCAAACAGCATCCGTTGATGCAGATGCTGTCGCCCAATTCGGCCCCCTCCGCCACCAAACCGCAATCGATTCGAAGTCGCTTGCCGGGCGGATCATCGATCAATTCAACTACTTTCCCCATCGTTTCGACTAAACCGGTGAACATGTGTTTTCAAAGCCTCCAAACTTCTTTCGTCTCGATATTTGTGCAGAGCATACATCTTTTCCGCAGCGGATAGAGCTTCAAGGAAGCACCGCCAATCAACATAAATCGCCCGTCAAGCTGCTTCCCGATGGGCAGAGAAGCGAGCCGGTGGCAACAAAACGTATCAGCGTCTGGGGAAATCAGCCCAACACCAATGCCCGCACTGACTGCCCAATGCCCGCACTGACTGGCCGCCCGATTGCCTCAAACTGCCTGATCATCCCCGCCCCACCGCCGTTGACGATCTCGGCAAATGCTCCCCACACCCCGATATTTACCGAGAAAGCCTGATTGCTCTCACCTTGTTTGCCCACTCCAGGAATCATCGTTCGTTCGGGCGAACATTCGCTGTGTTTCCGGGCGGGTAGCCATTGGAAGCCGCATTGGACAAAATGCCGCCCACCAAAACAATTTAACCGGCCGTCAAATCAAATTTCCGTGAGATTCCCATGACCCTGATCGAAGCCATCCACGCCCGTCAAATTTTGGATAGCCGCGGTAACCCCACCGTCGAATGCGAAGTTCTGTTGAGCGACGGCAGTCACGGCCGGGCCGCAGTCCCGAGTGGAGCAAGCACCGGAGCCCATGAAGCCTGGGAACTCCGCGATGGCGACAAGTCGGTCTTTATGGGCAAAGGTGTCCAGACCGCCATCGATAACGTCAACGACAAGATCGCCGATGCTTTGCAAGGCATGGACGGTACTGATCAAGCCGGTGTCGACGCCGCGATGATCGAGTTGGACGGATCATCCAATAAGAAAAACCTCGGCGCCAACGCTATCTTGGGCGTTTCGCTGGCCACCGCTCACGCAGCAGCTTCAGCCACTGGCCAACCGCTGTATCGCTACCTTGGCGGTGCGGGAGCCCGTCTGCTGCCCGCCCCGATGATGAATATCATCAACGGTGGTGAGCACGCCGATAACTCGGTCGACGTCCAAGAATTCATGGTCATGCCGCTCGGATTTGATCGTTTCAGCGATGCCCTGCGTGCCGGCACTGAAATTTTCCACCACCTCAAAAAGGTCTTATCAGGCAAAGGCTACAACACCTCCGTCGGTGACGAAGGTGGTTTCGCCCCCGATCTGAAGAGCAATCAAGAAGCTCTCGATGTGATCCTGCAAGCCATCGACCAGGCAGGCTACAAAGCCGGCGAGCAAGTTTGGATCGCCCTCGACGTTGCGTCGACCGAATTCTATGACAGCGAAAAGAAGACCTACTCCATCGATGGGCAGCAGCTCTCCGGAGGTGACATGGTCAATTTCCTCGCTGATTGGTGCAGCAAGTACCCCATTTGCAGCGTCGAAGATGGTTGTGCTGAAGACGATTGGGATAGCTGGAAAAAACTGACCGATGCTGTCGGTGACAAAGTCCAACTGGTCGGTGATGATCTGTTCGTGACCAACGTCGAACGACTGCAACGCGGAATCAACGAAGGAATCGCGAACAGCATTTTGATCAAAGTCAACCAGATCGGCACGATGACCGAGACGATCGACGCGATCCAATTGGCTGCACGCAATAACTACACATCGATCAGCAGCCATCGCAGCGGCGAAACCGAAGATTCGACCATCGCTGATTTGGCCGTCGGCCTGAGCACCGGACAAATCAAAACCGGATCGGCCAGCCGCAGCGATCGCATGGCAAAGTACAATCAGCTGCTGCGGATCGAAGAAATGCTCGGCGACACCGCGTTGTACGGTGGACCACTATTCCGCCAGAAGTAGTTGCCAAGCGTCACCTCACGAATAGTGTGACTTATCAATGGAAAGCTTACTTGCCGAACGCCCTTTGTTGACCAGCGTGATGTTGGCGGCGATGGCGTTCGGATTGCTTTACGGCTGGCTGCAAACCGGGAAGAAACCGGTTGGTGTTGCCGGTCTTGTTTTCCTGCTGCTAATCCCATTGGCTTGGGTCACCGCAAGCCGATGGGAAACCGACCGCGAACAAATCGAGTCGCGATTGTATGAGATCGCTGCAGCCGTCGAGGCGAATGACTACGAGACAGCGGTGGCGATCATTGCCGACCCAACAACCCGTGCGGAAGCCAAGGCTGAACTCCAACGCTGGACCTTTCAACTAGCTCGCGTGAATCAAATTCGCAGCATCGAATTAATCGATGGGACATTCCCACCGGAAGCAGATGTTGACATGGTCGCGAAAGTTGAAATCAGTGGCAGCAGTGGTGGACAGGACTACCGTGTGCCACGCCGGCTGATCTTGAAGTTCCAAAAAAATGGTGATCAGTGGCAGGTGATCGACTACCAACACCTGCCGATCGTGGGTGGACCGGATCGCTTCAGCAACAAACCGCGGGTTTCATCCTGACTCACGCGATTCGCATTCAGGACATTGCCGAATGAACGAGCCAGGAAACTCGCCGCTGCTGATCACGCTGGACGGCATCGACGGCGTCGGCAAGTCGACCCAAATCAAACGACTGACCGAACATCTGCAATCCCAAGGACGCGAGGTCTTGGCTGTACGGGATCCCGGCAGCACACCAATCGGGATGCGGTTGAGACAACTGCTACTTGAAAGTGACTTGGAAATGCACCGCCGCACAGAGGCGATGCTGTTCATGGCAAGTCGATGCGAAATGGTTGAAACGACCATCCAACCGGCGCTGGCCGCAGGACAGACGGTCATCTCCGATCGCTTCCTGTTGGCAAACGTCGTCTACCAAAGTGTCGGTGGCAAGGCATCACCCGAATTATTGTGGAAACTAGGACGATTGGCCAACGGAGGACTGACGCCAACGATCACACTTCTGTTGGACATGCCCGCCGCGGAATCGATGAACCGCTTTGACGGCCCTGCTGACCGGATGGAAAAACGTGGCGAGGATTATTTGGAAGCGGTGCGTCAAGCCTTTTTGAAAGAACTGCCCCACAGCAGTCCCCACACCGCAATCATCAATGCAGCTCAAAGCGAACAAGCGGTCGCCGACGAAATCATCCAAGCCGTTGGCGCGATCTTACAGCAAGTGCACCAAACCGGATCAAACTGACGCAGCAGATCCAAGACCACTCGCATGTCGACGCGTCTGTGCAGAACAAGCGGCTCAGATGCGTGGCATCCGTGTCGGAATGAAATCCACCAGTCGTACATCACTCCTTACGGCCTTGCTTACGCAAGGATCGGGCGGATGACCTTTCCTTCGACATCGGTCAAACGATACGGCCGACCTTGATACCGGAACGTCAGACGTTCGTGGTCAAGTCCCATCAGATGCATCAATGTTGCGTTGAAATCGTGCACATGCACAGGATTCTCCGCGATGGTGTATCCCAGTTCGTCGGTCGCACCGTAACTCATGCCACCCTTCACGCCGCCACCGGCGACCCAAGTGGTGAACGCATCTTTGTGATGATCACGTCCTGCTGTTGAATCAGCTTTGCCACTGTTCGCACCCTGGGCAAACGGAGTTCGCCCAAATTCGGATGACCAGACGACCAGGGTAGAATCGAGCAGGCCACGTTGCCGCAAATCGCGAATCAAAGCAGCAATCGGTTGATCCACCTGTTTCGCCTTGTTCGCCACATTTTTGAAAACACTCCCATGCGAATCCCAGCCCTGATCGAACAACTGCACAAAACGCACCCCACGTTCGACCAATCGCCTCGCCAATAAACAATTGTTCGCAAAGCTCGTTTCGCCCGGCTTGGTTCCGTACAGCTGATGAACGGATGCTGGTTCGGAAGAGATATCCATCAGCTCTGGGACACTCGTTTGCATCCGATAGGCCAATTCGTATTGACTGATTCGTGTCGCGATCTCAGGATCGCCGATGTTCAAGAGTTGCTCGCGGTTGAGTTCATTTACCGTATCGATAATTTGCTTACGCGAATTCGTCTCCACACCCTCTGGATTGGACAGAAAGAGAACGGGGTCACCCTTGCTGCGAAATTCGACCCCCTGATAAACACTCGGCAGAAATCCACTGCCCCACGCCGGACTTCCTGCACCGAGCACATTTCCAGTGATCAGTACGACAAACCCGGGAAGATCCTGGTTCTCTGTTCCCAGTCCGTAATTCAGCCACGATCCAATACTGGGGCGGCCAAATCGGCCGAAACCGCTGAGCATAAACATCTGCGCCGGACCATGATTGAACTCATTGGTGTGCATCGACTTGATCAACGTCATTTCATCGGCGACGCCTTGCAGGTTCGGCAATAAGTTTGACAACGGTAAACCAGATTCACCACACCTTGTGAACTGATATTCTTTTTCGTTGGGCGTTCCAAGCAGAGTTGGCAAATCACGCACAAACGCAAACTTACTCGACTCGAACAAATCTTGAGGGCACGACTCTCCACCTCGACGCCGCAGCTCTGGCTTTTGATCGAACAAATCTAGATGGCTCGGTGCCCCTACCATATGCAGGTAGATGATATTCTTAGCCTTCGCTGCAAAGTGCGGTTGTCGAACCGACACTGGACCACCAGCACGACCGCTCGCGGTCGCTGCGTCGCCATTCAACATCTCTGCGAGCGCCAGCCCGCCGATCCCGAACCCGGTTCGCTGCAGCATTGTCCGCCGACCGATTGCCGTGGGGATCAAGGGATTCGAATCGTTCAAATTCATTGGGACATCGTTTCATCAAGGTTCAAGAGGGCGTTTGCTACGGCAAACCAAGCTGCCAACTCCGCCCGATCGGTTGTCTGCATTTGCATCGCATCAATGGCGGGCTTTGCACGTTGTTGAATCAACGCCGGATTCGCTCGCAGCCTTTCACGTTCAGCTTCCAACAGCTGTCTCACCACACTGATTTCGTAAGTCGTTGCGGCGCGAGCGACCGCCAAGCGGAAGCCGTAGTCGATTCGTTCTTGATCACTCGAATCGGGCCTCTCTGCCAGGATTCGGTCTGCCAGCGACAGCGACATCTCGGTGTATGCCGGATCATTTAACAAGGTGAGTGCCTGCTGAGGCGTGTTACTTCGACCACGATTGACAGTGCAACTTCCTCGGTCAGGAGCATCAAAGCTGATGAAACTCGGATAGGGGGCAGCCCGTTTCCAGACGACATAGACGCCTCGTCGGAATCGATCGGCATCCACGGCAGCTTTCCACTTCGGTTGGTTCCTTCCCACACTTCGCCAAATGTTCTCTGGCTGGTAAGGCATGATCGGCGGACCATACATCGAATCACTCAGCAAACCACTGATCGCCAACGCGTTGTCTCTCAACAATTCCGCGGCCAATCGAAATCGTGGGCCGCGACTCAGCAGATAGTTTTGTGGATCAAGTTCTAACAAATCGGGGGTAACGCGAGCCGATTGTCGAAACGTCATCGAGAACACCATCAACTTGTGAATGTGCTTTCGGGACCAGCCCGAACTGATCAACTCTGCTGCCAACCAATCGAGCAAGTCAGGATGGCTCGGTTCCTCACCTTGGGTGCCAAAATCCTCGGGTGTCCTCACCAATCCTGCGCCAAAGATCTCCGTCCACCAACGGTTGACTGTCACGCGTGCCAGCAACGGATTGCGGGGAGAGGTTAGCCACCTCGCAAATTCCATCCGGTTACCAGTCTGTTCGATGTTGCCCAGGTCAGGCAGGAAGGCCGGCGTACCGGGCTTCACGGCAAGCCCCAATTTTTCATAGTCACCACGAATCATCACCGACGTTTCTCTCGGCTGATCTAGCTCGACCATCACGAGTGTCGTATCCGGCTTTAGCTGGTTGAGTTGCTTCTCAAGCCCAGCGATTTCAGCATCCAGGCGAACCAGAATCGGATTGTTTTTTTCAAACGCGGTACGCAATTTTTTTTGATCGGCCGCGTTCAGTTTTTTCTTTGTCGCCAACTTGCGAAGCGATGGTGGCAAATCAAGAAATCTCGGATCACCTGAGTAGATCGAGAGACGAGGTTTGCCGATCACACGCCCGCGTCCGTAAAATTGGCCGAGGGTCACGCGTAATCGTTCAGACCCGGCGATCGCGGTTGGTTCGCTCAAGACAAAGCTGGCCCAGTGCGGCTTTCCGAATTGTGGTGAGATCGCCCAGCCGGTTTTTCGATTTCCGTCGATTGCATTCGAGACGTCCCAGTTTTTCTGAGAGAAATCAGCCACCGCATTCTCGAGATCCAACCGCACCACCGCCTCATCAGCGATCAGTTCGCACGTCACCTCACTCAGAATAATGTTGGAGGATCGGGCATCACCTCGCCCCGGCCCTTTGCCTGGAATCGCCTGGTCGGTCAACGCCTCAATCCGGATCGCGGATACCTTGCGACCTTGACAATCGAGCGTAAAAACGTGCTCGACGGTGTCTGGCACACGTCCGGTCAGCAGAACAGCACCATCATCAAGAATCGCATACTGCTCGTCCTCGGACGACTGAAATGCCTCGGGAACAAGGGGCGTCCAATCCGGCTCGGAGTGATCACGAAAATCGCTCAGCCAACTTGCAAATTCACCTTCACTCGCCGTCACACTCTGATCACGTCGCTCTCGTAACTCCTGCATGCGTTGACGCAACCGGTCGGCCCGCTGTTGCGTTGCATGCTGCAATGGTAAATCCATTTTCGGACCCGAAAAATCCCAAGTCACGCCACCCGTGTTCTTAACCTCCAATGGCGTATTGTTGAAATATGCAAACACGCGGTAATAGTCGGCCTGCGTAAAGGGATCATATTTGTGATCATGACACTGAGCACACTCGAGCGTTGTGCCCATAAAGACAGTGGCGGTCGTGTTGACTCGGTCAACAACTTGATTGACACGATTTGCTTCCGGATGAACTCCCGCCTCGACGTTACAGGTTGTCATCCGGTGAAAACCTGTCGCGACACGCTGATCAATGGTCGGCTCGTCATGTAAATCTCCCGCCAACTGATCAATGACGAATTGGTCAAACGGCAATCCGCCATTAATGGCACGAATCACCCAATCACGGTACGCCCAGTTATCACGAATCTGATCGGCCTGGAAACCATTGCTGTCAGCGTACCTCGCCAAGTCCAACCAAGGCACGGCCCAGCGCTCACCATAGCGGGGTGATTGAAGTAAACGGTCTAGAACAGTTTCGTAGGCATCAGCCGAGGAGTCCTTTACGAAGGCGGCCACCTCTTCTGGTGTTGGCGTGATCCCCGTTAACGCCAAGCTAGCGCGACGGATCAATCGAGAGCGGTCGACCGATTCAGCAAGTGCCAACCCCTGGTCATTCAACTTTTTACCAGTGAAATAATCGATGGCGTTCACTGCCGTTGATTCGGACCCAACCTTGACTCTGGGATGAACCTCGGGGTGAACAATCGGTTGATACGCCCAGTGCTTCGGTTCGGCCAAATCGTCCGGCCACGCAGCCCCCTGCTCAATCCATTTTCGCAAAATCTCAATTTCCCGACTCGACAGCGGATCGGAATCGGGCGGCATGATGTCCCCGTAAGTATCATTCTCGATCCGGTGAATCAGCAGACTCGCTTTCGCATCACCGGGGACGACGATCGTCTCATCAGAATCAGCGACCGAGAGGGCTGAATCCCGACGGTTTAGCTGCAAGCCAGCCTCTTGGTTCTTGAGGCCGTGACAGCGATAACAGTGACGCCGCAAGATCGGCTGAACCTCGTCACTGAACCCAATCGGTCGTGACTCTTCAGCCAGACAAAATCCCCCCACCAAGAACAAGAGTGTGACGGAAAAAAAAAGGGGGAGGCGGCTCATGGGGCAGGTCGCACAAGGGAGAGGCAGGAAGGAGCCTCCATTGTACATCGTCAATGGGATCCTGCGTCACACAACAATCATCGCAATTCCACTTCAAGCGACTGATAGGTTATCCCCAGGCTAAAAGAGAATTTTCCCCGACAAAACGGCAGTGCAGAGAGCCAGTCAAACCGAGAACTGGAGTTGTAATGAACTAGCTTTGCAAAGCACTGGAGGGCAGCACGTCTGCGGTGCATTTTCAATGCCCCGCAAACGGCGATCCGCTAACACTATTGAATCGTGCTGTCAAAAACACGCACCTCGGCCCAGTTGTCTTTATTTGATTCGATGAATTCGAGATGACGTGGAGCCGTTTGGTAGACGTCGTGGGCTGGTCGGTCTTGAAAAATGCAATGCAGCGAGACGTCAAAATCCTGATTGACCTCGCGATCCAATTCTTGGTCCCGCGTCCCAATCGAGAAACCGACTAAGCCATCGTGGTCGTCCAAATACTTTCGACACTCAGCCAACAAATGCTCGACAGCTGCTTCGCTGTTGTCTTTCAATTTAAAAAACACGTGATGCGCTAATTGTGCCACGAATCTTTCCTAAATGTTTTAGTGGTGGATGCTTGACCAGAATCACAGCGTTCGCCGACCGGACCAAATGCGGGCCAATCGAGGATCGCTGGCAAAATGCAGAAGGCGATTCTACCAGCCTGGCAATCCTGTCATAGACCGAACGGGTTATCGTCACCGCCGATTTCACCGTCGTTGTCACCGTCAATATCTACGTCAACGGGCAGATCGGATTCCAACGGTACGGCTTGAGTGGGCAAAGTTGAATCCGGCTGTGAATCCAAAACGGGCAACTTGCGTCGGTTCGCTCGTTCATTGTGTTCCTTTCGACGCAACGCCACGTAAGATCCCGACAGGAGACGATCCTCCTTTCCCGGGCCAGCTTCCACCACAACGGCGGATTGAATCAGCAGTTGCTTTTCCTTGACATTGATGCCGTAACATCGTGTCTGACAGAGGCCACAACCAACACACAGATGGTCTACGATCGCCGGCGCTAGGCGACCAGTGCCAGCGATCGGTGCTCCAAATTCATCGGTCTGCGTACCAACCTGGACATATTCAATCGCTCGATACCCAGCCGCCTTACATTCCTGCACGCAAAGGTCGCAATCTTCTTGCCCTGCAAATGGCAAGCAGGTCGTTTCGTTGATGATTGCCAACCCCATTCGCGCGACTCGCTTCTCCTCAAGTGGTAAAGCTCGAATCGCGCCGGTCGGACAGACTTGACCGCAGGCGTTGCAACTCGACTCACATCCTGCCCAGTCAGCTTGAACCATTGGGGTCCAAAGTCCCTCCACCCCCTGCTCAAACGCTTCGGGTTGCAGCACATTGTTTGGACACGCTTTGAAACACTCACCACACCGAATGCACATCTGCAAAAATTGCTGTTCGGGCACACTCCCGGGTGGGCGAACTGGCCGCACTGCGTTTTCATCGTCTAACCCCGCACCCCAAACCCGAACAGCTCCCGATGCAACCACGCCACCGGTAACGGCAGTCGCACCGCCGGCCGCTAGCGAAAGAAATCCGCGACGGCCAATGGCTGTCTCGCCAGACTGCGGTTCATTCTTTAACTTCAGCTCAACAATGTTCCAACGCTCCACAAATTTGATCGCGTGCGTTGGACAAACACCCCCACAAGACTGACACAGCGTGCAATCGGTCGTCCGTGTGGTGAAGTCGGGTTTGATTGCATCAAAGGGACAAATCTCGATGCACTTATTGCAATGAATGCACGAAGATTCGACCTTGCGTTCCGTCAAGCGAAAGATATTGCCGAGTGAAAAGACCGCGCCGCTGGGACAAACATATTTGCACCAAAACCTTGATCGCAAAAAACCTAGACACAAGATGCCAACAAACATCAAAATCGAAATGAGTTGACCAGTATGAAAGGCTGGCACCAAATGCCAGCCTCTCAGCATACCGCTCTGCAATGGCTCGCCTAAAAATAACATTGCCCGTGTGATGACAGGGATCGCTGAAAAAAATCCTGAAATCAACACCCCAAACAGAGCGGCAACCAAAGTATCTCCAAGCAGGTAGTACTTGATGTGCACCCACCAACCATCGTCGGGAACCTGCAACCGCTTGGTTCGCCCCGCAATCGCCCAATCAAAAAGATCGATGGTTGTTCCGAGCGGGCAGATGTAACCACAAAATCCTCGTGGGACCAAAACACAAACAATCAAGATCATCGCCGCACAAACCAACGACCAGACCCAACTGCGAGAAGCAATCCCCGTCGATAAGCTGACCAGTGGGTCAATGGCCAAAAACAAATCAGCTGCCAACCACTCCTTGCGACGCAAATCATCTGCGTAGTGTGACGGCCAGGCATTCGGCGCGTCCTGAGAGACGATCCAATCATCGCTGCTCGTAAACAAGCTGTCGATTTCAGAATCCGTCAGTTCACGAAGCGGTTCGAACAATGCAACATCGTCTTCCCACCCGCTCCATGCGACCGGCAATCCTCCCGCCCCCAATGCATCCTGATGCATGTACAGCATTGGCATTTCGGTAAACCAATGAACGGCTTCTCCCCCACGAAAAGAGAGGTTACCGGTATCAGAATCGATCTCTGCAAAAGTCCAGCTTGGCGACCTATCACCCGCAGCACGAGGTGCCGCAGTGTAGGGCCAGCAAGTATAAAAAAATGAAACGAGAAACAGCAGTAAGCAAACAGATTGCAAGATCCTGCGTGGTGGAGAGGCGAGCCAACTGACCCCCAACCGACGCAGACTGCGGCGGATCTCACCACGCTGCTTTGTGCGGTGATTACTGAGCCAACTGTTCGGAACCAGCCTGCGAAACAAACGACCAATTGGTCGTGAATTACCAGGCTCAGTCGTGGTTTGTCGCAACATCGCCGGCAGGAACCAATCCAGCCGCAAGGTGGCTTTCGAACGACGATCAGATCTCGATATCACCAAGATGAAAAAAATGGTGGCCAACAAAACCATGCTGGTGATCAACAATGGCTGCCAATCAACATGTGACATACGGTCTAACCCGGGCTGATTTTGTTAGTTGCATTGAATGGACGAGCGTCATCTCACCATCATTTAACAGAAATCGAAAGGAACCGAAATCGACCGCCAACGATTTCCCACTCACCTGGATTGGTTGCTGTGTTATTTACTGAGTTGCCGAAGATAACGCTCTCGCGGTTGCATTCACGATCGCCCGCGAGGTGATCGTAGCACCGCTGGTGCCGTCCACCCCTCGAACCGTCTGTCGTTTCAAAATTGCCTGTTCGGTATCAGTCAGCGCACTGTAGAACTGCTTTTCACGATGCTGCGTCACATCGACCGCTTTGATTGTTCCATCGGTGACGGTGACCGCGACATTCAAGCGACCATTGTATCCCGTGCTGTACCCTTCATATGTCCCATCGTGCACAGCCTTGATGTCAACACGTTCGAACAGATTGATTGCTTCGATGCTTTCGTTCGCTCGTGCGATAAAACGTTTTTCGTAATCCTCGTTACGAAAGTTTTTATCAGTCAAAACTTGCTGGTAGTATTCGATTGCCTCCTCGAAACGTCCCGCTTCTCGCAACGCGTCGCCGGCGTTGATAAATCCTTGATAAGACGCATTGGTCGTCGCGATGCGTTGCGTCATTTCCAACGCCTCGTCTAACCTTCCCATATTTCCGTACAGCTTGACAGCTCGGGCCGCAGCCCCCGAATCGTACGAACGAGAAATCAAATACTCCCCCGCCATTTTTGGATTTCCCAAGCGGAAAAAACACTCCGCCAGCATCACGCCCGTGTGCTTTCCTTTTTCAGCACCGCCGCGTTTCAACCAATAGGCCGCGCGGGAAAAATCTCGCAGCAATTCAAAGTACATTCTGCCCAGCGTTCTCATATCGCGTTGCACTAGCTGCCGGTTCCCGTCATGCAGCGTCACGCAGTGGTGCACCAATTTAACCCCACCATGCCATCTAGACGGGTTCGGGTGAATAATGTCCCAGATGTACTGCCCCATATTCTTGCGGTTATTCCATGAACCTTCCGGTTTCATTGGCCAACTGAGATCGAGGGTATCGGGGAAATCCAGTGGCGTCGAATCCCACCAGGGAGGATCCGACGAACCAATCTGCTGAATCAGCTGGTCGATCTCTCGCCTTGAACGCATCGGATTCCCATCTCGATCGATGCGAACCTTTACAGCCGGCGCCGCCTTCGGCGTCAAGACAAACCGCTTACCGCGGTAAGTCACTGCGTGAACCTGTTTGAACGGATAGGTTCGGGTTGATGTGCTCGACCCAATTTTGGATTCAAAATCAAATTCTTGGGCATCTTTTCGAATTTCAATCACGGTGCCGGTCATCGTGGCCCCGTTCAGAAATTCAATTTCGTCGGTAGCTTTGGCAAGATGCAGTGCGATGCACGAAATCATCAGCGTGAACAGTAGTCGACTTAAGTTCATCGTTGCAGCCGCTAAAGGGAATAGTTTTCATGCCTGAGGAACAAAGCCGCCGCCAAGCGTTCGGATTTCGGAGCCGATCAGAAAAAGAATCCTTTCGCGTCCACGTAACCGAACCGCCAAACAACCGCCGCTCACTGCGTGGGCCACTGTGTAAAACCTGGTTCCTTGACAGTGATACTCCACAGTTTGTGTCCAGCGGTCACAAAGAGCGTCTTTCGATCTGGACCACCGAAAGCGCAATTGGTCACCATGTCAATTGGAACCGGTATCGTCTGCAGCAATTTACCGTCTGCAGAAATCACATAGACGCCGGCTCGATACTTGCCAGCGGTTTCATGCGGCGGTGATGCATAGTTCAGCCCCGCAGTAACGAACAGCCGCCCTGACTGATCAATTGCCATCCCGTCCGGTCCGCGATCGGATCCCCAATCAAAAAGTTTCTGTCCAGAGCCAGCAACCAAATTCCGGACCGCATCGAATTCAAACCTCCACAACTCTCGGTAAGAACCTTGATCATCGTTTGAATTGACAGCGATATACAGGTAACGATCATCAGGAGAAATCGCGATCCCGTTCGGCCGAGAAACCTGGTGTTCCAGCAACCTAGTGACGCGACCGTCCGTTCCAATTCGGTAAACACCTTCGATCGATTTCCCGGATTCATCCAACATCTCAATCGTGTCGCGATCACCATATCGCGGATCGGTAAAATACAAATTCCCCTTCGAATCGACGGTGATGTCGTTAGGCGAATTGAATTTCTTTCCTTGGAAAGCTTCCGCAAGTACCGTAAGTGATCCATCAGCATTCGTGCGGGTCACGCGTCGATTGCCCCCTTCACAGGCAATCAATCGCCCCTCTAGGTCAAAGACCAAGCCATTGGCTTTACCCGATGGCGAGCGATAGACCTGCAACGTGCCGTCTGCGTCGCGGCGCATGATGCGATTGTTTTCGATGTCACTAAAGAAAACACTCCCGTCGGGATGCCACGCTGGCCCCTCGGTAAAAGCGACTCGGTTGAGCGGTTCCAAACGCGATTCAGTCGGGACCAAATCTTGGCCATGTGTCTTACTGACTTGCAACAATAGACAATTCATAAAAACACAGATGAAAACGGTTCGGACCATCGCAAACTCCATCATTGTTTAAACTGCGTGAGCCGCTAAGGGCATCTACAAGACGATCTGATTATAGGCGAACCCAATGCCGAAGGTGGTTCACGAAAGCTCAATCAAATCGCAGAGCAATGAATTCCTGAACCAAACCAGTCGTTGGTGAATGAACGGTGGAAACATTGCGTTAGCGATTCCTTCCGGTCACCTTCCTACGCGACCCTGAAGATGTGTCTCTGTCGCTTCGACTTCGCGTCCGACGACAACGACGCAAAAAGTGAAACCTAACTCCATGCACACACGTCACATTCACTGCTCGCAAGGCAGTCGTGTTTTCGACGATTACAAATTTCGCTGTTCGCTGAAACTCAGCCTCGGCGAATGCCACAACATGAATGCTGTTGTAAAACCGATTGCCAATGTGAGAAAACGCCGTCTCGGCATACAAACACGCCTGCGAATCACAACGCCCCCACCCAAGCCCCGAGACGCGTGACCCCAAATGCCAGTTTCAAAAATGTCTGCGACACCCTCGTTACAACATCCCCAACGGGAAATCACCCGAGATTGTTGGCTGAAAAACAACTTGCGTTACCACACCGTGATCAGGCTGCCTTTCAATCGCCAAGTGCTTGTCACACAAAGGTGTGAGTGCCAGTCACGACCGGAGCACACCGGCTGACTCGGAATCCACTCGGATAGATCCGGGTGGGCACGACAGACCGGACGTGCAATCACCGCGTGAAGCGATCCATCCGTTGTTATCGTCCCGCGGAGGCTAGGCCTCCCCAGACTCCGTTTGGCATAGCCGTAGCAGGCGGTGAAAGATCACCGATTTTGGTCAACTCGATCGGGAAAACCAGCTGCAGCTTAGGCAGCCTTGCGAACTCGCAAATGTCAACAAAAGATTGCCAACTACGAAGCTGGATCAGAGCCGGCATCGCGGGGTGTGAAAGAAAAGTTTGGACTTTGCGAAAAGAATTCGATCGGATTCTCGTAAACCACTTTCCGAATCAATGATTCGGAATGCCCGCGTCGGCGCATCTCGAAAATAAGATCGGGCACCGCAGTCGGCTTGCTCGGGCCCCAGTCACCCGCTGAGTTTGCGAGCAGCCTCTCGCCACCAAAACGCTCGATCATATCAACAGCTCTCGCCGGTGTGCATTTGGTGATTGGATAGAGAGTCATCCCGGCCCAAAAACCCCGGTCCAGAACTTCATCAATCGTGTGCTCTTCCACATGATCAACCAAAACTCGCGTTCGATCGAGCCGAGAATCGTCACACAGCATATCCAAAATCATCCGCGTCCCCTGGTACTTGTCTTCCAAATGGGGCGTGTGAATCAGAATCTGCTGCTCGAACTTCACGGCCAGATCGAGATGCTCTAAAAATACCGTTGCCTCGTTCTTGGTGTTTTTGTTCAATCCGATTTCACCGATGCCGAGCACATTTTTGCAATGGATGAACTCGGGAATCATCGCGATGACGTCACGTGACAAAGAAACATTCTCTGCTTCTTTCGCATTGATGCACAACCAAGTGAAATGCTGAATACCGAACTGAGCTGCCCGCTTCGGTTCAACTTCAGTCAACTGTCGAAAGTAGTCTCTGAAACCATCGGCACTTCCACGATCGAAGCCAGCCCAAAAAGCTGGTTCACTCATTGCCACGCAGCCCATTCGTGCCAGCGTCGCGTAGTCGTCCGTGGTTCGTGAGACCATATGAATATGCGGGTCAATGTAATCCATGGCTCTCAAATGTTCTTTCGCGTGTTGACTAGGTGTTGAAGATCAAATGGCAAACGATCAAATTTCCATATCGCGACGCCAGTCTTTCTCGTATTCGTGGGAAAAAAAACGCTGTAATTGCTCAGCGCGGTCGGGACCTTCCTCAAGCAAAATTCGAATCGCCTCATCAACGCGATTGCGGGAGGACTGTGCCCCCGTGTCCAGTGGCGCGGATTCCGCCACGGAGCGATCAATTCGGTCCAAAGTCGCAGCAACCTCAAGCAACTTGGCTCGAACCTCTAAAAATTCATTTTCCAATATTTGCGTAGCTGTGTGCATGATCAGATTGTTTCAACAGGCGAGCATGAATCATTCGGCCAACACACGTGGCAGCGTTTCCCCAAGGAGCGTGAGACACAAATAATGCCTCTGGGGCTGCTGCGACGGAGTGGACCCGCATTATAGATGGAAATCGTGTCTCCCAAGCAGGCATCCAGGCGGCATTTTTGTGCCCGACCTCAGGAAGTAGGTTAGAAGGGTTACGCCGATTTTCCGGGGCTTCCTCACCCTGCAGCTTAGCGGAATATCCGGAAAGTCCCCACCAAACTTGCCCCCCCCATTAGCAAGCTACCCTTCCCGTAGGAATGGTGAAGATGTGCGGCCGCAGTCGTTCGAAGTGACGCAGGTAGCCCATCCCGGAAATCCGAGGAACTGAATCAGAGGGTCCTATGCGGGGCTTACAAGCAACATTCGAAACGCTCAAATTGACGCGAAACGCGGCAGCAATCGAGGTGCTGGTTGCAGCATTCGATGACGAGAACGCCAGCACTCGCCGTGCCGCCTTGGCTGCAATTACCGCACGACCTGAAAAGCGTGGTCCCGAACTTGTTCTGGAAAACTGGAGCAAGTTGCAAGCAGATGATGTCAGCACCCTAGAGCGGAAAAAGAAGTGGATACAGCCTGCGGTTGCATTAGCCTTAGAGTCCAATAACGACAACCTTCAGTCGGCACTGGATGCCGCCGAGTTCCTGCAAATCTTCGATGTGCTTCCTCAATTGATCGTGCTCTCAGAATCGAGCGTCTCCGACACAATTAAACAGCGGGCCACGGGCATCGTTCTCACTCTTGTTGAACCGCTTGGCTTGAAGGCTCGGCAGGATCGAGACCAAGCAACGGTTCGCAAACCTGCTCGGAGCCAGCTACTTGAATCCATCGGTCGCTTTTCGATGCATCGAAACCATGACCTAATCGATGCTTTTCTTGCCATCAGTGAGTGGGGAGATGGTGATTTGCGACGGTGTTTCTCCAGCGAATCAAAAACCCATCAACGGATCTTCCAACGTCTGCACCAGAGCACTCACCCGAGAGTCATTGATTTATTGGCAGGTTTCATCCGCCGGCGAAAACTCGATCCGCAGATCGGTGAACTGATCAAAGCGCGCGAAGATGCCGACTTTCGTGATGCGTTGCTCGAGACCATTACTGCCGACCCATCAACCACACTGCTGCGAAACCTGCGTGAGCTGGGAATTCCAGCATCTCTTCGCGGCGGCGAGGCGATTCTGGATGATATCGCACCAGAACATCGCGCTGCCGCAATACACAGTTATATTGCCGCAAGTGGAGATGTAATCGACATGCTTCATTTTGTCGTCGGCTCCGTTCAACGGGGTGGTCAAGGTGTGAATGCCGCGGCGACCTTCGCGATGACGCAGTGCGAGATTCCTGATGCAGAACTCTGGATGCGGGCTGCACTTCCACTCGCCGACGGCGATGAACAGAAAATCCTCGCCGATCAAAATGCGAACCTTTTGCAACGCCTCATCGATTTACTTGATCATCCTGACCCAGTTTTGGTCGATAGCGTGCGACGGGTCCTCAGGCCATTGCACGCCGATCAAATGCTGGGACGCTTCGAATCACTTCGTCCGCGCAGTCGTCGCCGGTTAGGCAGTGTTGTTCAGCGAATTGATCCCAACACGATCGAGCGAGTCCGTGGTGCGTTGCGACATCCGGTTCTTAATCATCGACTTCAAGCCATTGCAATGGCCGACGCGTTAGCTGCAGTCGACAGCTTGTCCGACTCATTTGAGCGGATTGCCCAACAGGACCATCAGGAAGCCCGCATGCAGGCCGCCCAGGCCATGGGATCGGCAAACGGGAAAGTAACGCTGGGCTTACTGCAGCAAATGACCGAACTGCCCGACTGCCCTGTCAAAGATGCTGCAATCGAAGCAATTCAAAAACGCCAAAAAGTCGCCTCTGCAAATTAATCAAACACCTGCACCACGTACGATCCAAGCCATGTCCGCCATAACCATCTCCCCGCTAACTGTTTTGCTGCTTGCCGAAACCCACATGGCGGAGGTCAGCCTTCAATATCGCGAAGAAGCTGCGATCGTCGATAAATCTGGATTTTGGTGGCTGTTGATCCCTGTCATTGCGGTCGGACTCGGCATCGCAATTTACAAGTGGTGGGATCGTGCGCCAGCGATCGTCAACACCCCGTACGGAATGCTGAATGAGTTGTGTCGCTCTCATCACCTTGGCCGTAAAGGGCATCGCCTGATGGAGAAAATTGCCGAGGAAGCTG
>JAQWPZ010000262.1 GCA_029245125.1 Rubripirellula sp. | reverse complement strand
ATCCGGGGACCAGTCGGGCCTATTTTGGATAAACTTTCCGATTACCTTGATCGCCCCCGCTCATCAGGTAAGCCAGCAAGTCACGAAGCTCCTCTGGGTTAAGTGGATCAAGCAAACCCTTGGGCATTTGTGAAACCTCAGAGGAGCGAATTGTTTCAATGTCGTCATCAGCGATGTTGATAGGCTCGGATTGCACATCCGCTGGGAAGATGACTGTTTCGCCATCTGCTCGTGACACCAAGCCAGTGAAGGTGCGTCCGTCGCTGGTCAGCACGATGGATGACTGATACTGGTCGGAGATTACTTTGCTTGGGTCGATGATGTGTTCGATCACGTAGTTCAGATCAAACTTGCGTGGAATACTGGTCAAATCTGGTCCGACGTTTCCTCCCAGGCCAGCCAATCGATGGCACTTGCCACAGTTGGCTGCAAAGTAAAGATTGCGTCCTGATTCGAAATCTGCCTCTTTGAAACGGCTCGCCAAACGCTTTGCTTCGTCAAGTTTCCATTCCCGTCCCGGACCTGTGGCCGCCGTGATTTCGAAATCGGGGACCGGGTCGTAGCTTTCGCCAGTGATGTCCTGCAGGGCAAGACGCTCTGCGTCGGTGCAGTTACCGATTGCTTCCTCGCGAATATTTTTCATGAAGCCTGGGAAGCTTGATCCACCTGACTTGCGAGCCGCTTCGTTCAGGAATTCGAAATAGGCGCGACGCTGTTCGATGGACCAACCGTCCCTTAATTGACTCAGGGCCAACGCGAATCCAATCTCGCGGCTGGGTGGGTGATTGTCCAACACTCGCTGGACCGTTCCCCCGTATCTTCCATTTCGGCTCGCCAGTTCGGACCAATCAGGGATGGGGGGCGGCTGGCGATCGCGAATCAGCTGCATCGTTTTGGTAACTACTGTAGGTGATTTGAGGTAGACGAGCAGTTTGACGAGTTCGGAATTAACGTCAGCGTGTGTGCTTGGGAGCAGCGGGTCGAGGCCAGCAAGGAGATGTTGGCGTTGATCTTCATCGGGTCCGCCGAGTCGGATGCAAGTTAGCGATATCGCCCGCAACGCGCCAAGTTGTTGATCAGGCGGCAGTGGTTGCTGAAGCAATTCGGTCAATGTCTTCAGTAGTTGTGTTTGGTGGGCGACGTCACTTGAACGGGCGACGTCACTTGAACGGGCCAAGGCAACAGCGGCGGTGATCATGGCTTGCGGTGACGTTTCGGACAGGGCACGGCCACTCCATTGTGTGACCGGTTGTGATTCGAGCGCAACACGGGCAGCCGCACGAACGAAACGATCATTGCTGCCCAGGTGCGGCCAGATTAAGTCGAGCGTCGCTTCGAGCTCATCCGGTTCGGATGGATGTCCGTGATGTTGCTCGAGTTGTTGGCGGATCTTTCGGGCACGGATCGCCGCTGGAGGTAGAGGATCACTGGCGGGGGCCGTGCTTTCGGCTCCGACGTAACGAATTCGGTACAACGCTGATTGAGTCCCGCGGCCACCGACGGTGAAATAGAGTGCACCGTCATCGCCAACAATCGCATCGGTCACCGGAAGCGGCGCACCGGTGACGAAGGGTTCACTTGTGCCGCGATATCCGCCGCCATCGGGTTGCAGGTGAACTGCGTAAATGGTCCCAAAGGTCCAATCGAGTGCGAACATCGCATCTTGGTATTTGGCTGGAAATCTAGCGCCCACGCCGGCAACGACGCCGGTCGGTGATCCGGGCCCGATTTCAACAACTGGCGGCAGACTGTCTTCGAAATAGGTTGGCCATTTCCCCGTCCCGCTGCGCCATCCATAGTCGGCACCGCTAAGCACTTGGCAGATCCGAGTTGGTCGGTACCAGGGTGAACCAAGGTCCCACTCCATATCGGCATCGTAGGTAAACAAATCACCAAAGCGATTCAACGCAACGTCGTATTCATTGCGAAAGCCGATGCAAATCAGTTGTTGCTGCATGGAATTCGGGTCCAGTCGCGTCACCCAACCACCGGGAGCGAGTCTCCCTCTTGCATGCCCATTGGCATCCCACATCCTCGGCAGCAGCAAGTCTTCATCCCATGAAACCACGCGAGACGATTCCAGTTTGGCCAAGGGGGCGTGGTTACCGCCAACCATATAAATCCCTTCTTCGTCCTCCGTCAAAATGACGGCGTGGTTGCCGTGTTCACCACCACCGCGTTGACTCGGAATCTGTTCGGCTTGATCAAGTTTTCCATCTCCATTGGAATCTGTAATGCGATACAGGTTGCCACCATTGCGATGGAACCACAGCGAATCAAATGCCCACAGCAATCCCTGAGCACCACTCAATCGTCGATCACTGTTTGGCTCATTCACTTCGATTGCCTGAACCTCGGCCGTTGGGCCATCAGACGATTCGAGGATCCGGACAATAAAGGCTCCGTGGTTGCCTTGATCACATGCGATCAATTCACCTTTTTTTCCTCGGGTCAGGGATACCCAGGAACCTTCTGTTTCTTTCGGTACGGTATAAACCAGTTCGGCTTGAAAGCCATCGAGCGTTTGAATGCTTTCCTTTTGCGTGACTGAGCCAGCCCCAGCTTGCCCCGGCAGACCCCAAGGTTGCACGCCCAGTTGACCAAGCTCTTTGAGCTGCCCCGGCCAGTTCGTTGCCGCCGTCGTCGTCCAGTCACCAGCTGGTTTGGTGGGTGACATCATCCAACTCTTGTCAGAAAGAATCACGTCCCCCGAATCGAGAGCAAGCTTCAGTACGAATGCCGCGGCCCCTGATGCATTGGCTGCTTCAACGGCGATGATGTTTTTTCCAAGTTGTAAGTGCTTGGCGACGTCTTGGTGGATGGGCTGTGGCCAATCGGGGCTCGATCCCACTCGCTTTCCATTGATCCACAACGTCATCCGATTATCACAGGTGGTATACAGCTTTGCTATTTTCGGTTTGGCGGAAACCGCGAAGGTCTTCTGTAGAAAGATCGTTTGCCCCTGGCTGGCACCGTCCGCATCCCAGACCCAGGTTGGTTTGGGGCTCTCGGTCGCCCAGCGGATTGAATTGTTCGCGTGACAAGCAAGTGGAGAAAGCAATCCGAAGATCAGCAGGAATAAACGCATGACAACCTGTTTTCGTGAAGGAGGAATCAGCCTACAGAATAACATGAGTCGGCTCGCCGCGCTCGTTCAAGCCGGTGTAGCCTCGGTCGCCGTCCAGGTGATTCGCCTTGCAAACGGGCTTTAATCATCGGCCTTACTCAGTGGACTCGACCGCTGTTTGAATTTTCAACGAGTTCGCCTCTGGTGCCCCATCGGTTGGTTGTTCACTCATCTTCGGAGTGGCCGAACTGTTTTAGGGTTGTTTTGAAACGCGAGAAATCCTGCTCACTTTCGAAACAATGTCTTGCGAACTCGGCTTCTTCTTTATTCTCGGAGAGGATCCAGCCCGCTTCGTTTTTTCGACTGATGATCTTTTCCACCGCTGACCATCGAAACCAAAATTTAAAGTTTAGATGTGACAGGTGGATTCCCGCTTTTCGGAGTTGAATCAAAAGTGTTTGAGATTGCGAGCGGCTGATTTTGAAAATCTGAGCGGCCGCATTGAAGGTGAAAAAGATCAGAACCAAAATTGCCGGCACAACGACAAGTGCTGTGATTGTGCTCTGGTCGAACAGGAACGACCAACCTCCTGTTGATGTTGCCATGACGAGCAACCACGCCAAGGCGGTGCCCCAAATCGGCAGGAAATACCACAGCCCATAAAGCAGAGTGTTCAGAATTATGCGGACCAGGAATCCACCCTTTTGACGAGCTGAAAGTTCAAGTGAGAAAACTTGTTCATTCAGGGCTGATGATTCAAAGGGCCAATTGGTTGCGTTCCAAGCTATTGTCTCATCGATGCGATGCGGACCTGGTTGGTTACCAGTGGATTGAACGAGTTCTGGTAGCTCGGCATCCTTGGGATGTTGTTTCGTCAAGTAGCCGCAGCGGTGATCCACCAAATCGATTCCCTGTTTGACGTCAATCGGTGAAGAAAAAAAACGGATTGGAAGCACGGTTCGATAGGTCGAATCGGCAGCGATCGGTAGCAACAGGTGTTTGTCAAAAAGTAGGGCCGGGCCAAAGAAACCCCATCGTGCCCGTAAGAACATGGAAGCGTCGTAAAGAACAAAGTGATCTTGATCCATCCAGCCATGGTTGGGCGTGCAGTGCTTGGCTGATTCTTCAACCCGGCGTCGTCTTCGTCGATATCCCGGAAGGATGATCCGAGCCAACCACAGCCAGGCGGGCAGGAAGGGATAGGCCAGTAGTGGCCACAGGATCGACTCCAAATCGATCCCCGTGATTGGGGCAATCGAGATCGAAACCCAGATCAAGCCACAGATAAGAAGGATCCTTAGCGAGTAATGCAGCAGCGACGCCCGTGATCGCGGCGCAGAATCACGCAGTGAGGTCAGCAAATCGTCGCGAGTTAATGTGCCACCGAAATGAATGGGTTCCGTCGCCGAATCACTGCTCAGGCGACTCACTGCGTAGGGATTGGTTTTGTTGGGCATTCACCAAGTTTAGGTGTTCGCCCAATTTCTTTGTGACCGGGTTTGAAAACGAAGCGACAGGAACCGGTGTTAAAATTTGCGGCCTGGGGGGAATTTGCCAATTTTATCGATTTTCCGGTTTTTAAGTCGATGATCCAGCTACTTCTGGTCGATATCGCTAATGAACCGGTCGAACAGAGTTTGCGAGTGCAAGCCTGAGGCCGGCTTGGTCCGGGGGGAACCAATTGCTTCTGTGGAGTTTCACGACTCCGCTTACCTGCATTTCCTTGGTGAAGCCAGTGCGAACCTTCCAATTGTTAGTTTCTACCGTTTTCATCGCCGCCAGCTTGGCCGGTGATGTCACAGCCCAGCAATCCTCTGTCCGTCAGCGGAGCAGTGAAACAACTGCCCGGGCTTCTTGGCGTCCAACGCGGACACAAGTCGTCAGCCCAAGTCGGCAACAACCTGCCGGGCAGACGCGGACAAAGACAAGCCGCGTCCTTTTAGTGGACCATCACCTGGACACTGTTCAGCAGGCCGAGGTGATTCCGACGCCTACGCCGGAACCACAATCTGTGATTCATACGATGCCTGGGCCACCCATCATGGATGGCCAGATCATGGTGTCGCCAGCTTTTGATGGTTCCTGTGATGCACTTCCGGGAGACTGCGGGTGCGGCGAAGCATTGTGCACCGGCGATTGCGGCACCTGCGCTTCAGGCAATTGCGGCTTGGGTGGCTGCAGCACCTGCGGTGAACTTTGCAGCGATGAGGCTTGGCGTCCCTGTATTACACTCTGCATCCCGCAGGATGGCTGGGTTTCGTTTGAGTACCTCGCTTGGTACCAAGATGGCATGACCTTGCCACCCCTGGTCACTACCAGCATTGACCCGAATGTTGCACAGGCCGACGCCGGTGTGTTGGGGCGGCCTACAACACAAGTGTTGTTCGGAAACGACGAGGTTCTGACTGACACGATGAAAGGTGGACGTCTTCAGTACGGCGTTTGGCTCGACCGAGCTCATACCTGGGGCGTTGGTGGTGAGTACTTCGGATTCTCCAGCGTGAGCTCCGGCTTTGCCGGCACAAGCACTGGCAACCCGATTCTTGCCCGACCCTTCTTCAACACACAGACTGGCGTTGAGGATTCAGAGCTAGTCGCCTTTCCAGATGTCATCACAGGTTCGGTAGTCGCCTCAGCAAAAACGGAGCTGGTGGGAGGCGGTGTCAACTTTCGATATCTGACGTGTTGTAACGAAGGTTTTTCGAATTGGTTCTTCTCGAGTTGTCCTGAGCCCTTCTGCAGTCGCAGCGAGTCATTGTTTGGGTATCGTTACCTTCAGCTTGACGAAGGGGTGACAGTCACCGAAGACTTGACCAGTGCCCTGGTCGCCGCACCTGGTGGGTTTCTCATTCAGGATAGCTTCCAAACTCGCAACCAATTCAATGGATTCGACTTTGGCTGGAAGTATCGACGGACACGGGGTTATTGGACCTACGACTCGATGTTCCGAATGGGGATCGGGATCACCCGTCAAACAGCTGATATCACTGGTCAAACAACGATCAACGATCCAAGTCTGAGTCCTGCGACTCAAACTTATCAAGGCGGTCTGTTGACTCAAACGTCGAACATCGGCAGTTACAGCCAAGATCAGTTCGCCGTGGTTCCTGAATTCCGATTCAATCTCGGCTACCAAGCGACAGACCATTGGCGTGCAACGGTTGGTTACACGTTCATCTACTGGTCGAATGTTGTTCGTCCCGGTGATCACATCTCACGAGATTTGAACACTGATTTTCTGCCGCCAGTGGAGGATCCGTTCACGGGGGCACAACGACCTGCATTCGCTTGGAACAATACTGACTATTGGATCCAAGGGGTCAGCCTCGGAGCTGAGTATCGCTGGTAATGGTTGGTCGATGTTCTTGTAGCAAACAGTAGTGACAATCAAGCAGATCGGGCAATGTGTCCGATAACTAAAAGAGAGCAGTCTGTTTTTCACCCGGACGGGCTGCCTGATGTCCCCTCATTGGGATGGCGGCTCATTTGCTGTCTCTCGGAACTTCAATGTAAGCAATGGATTGCAAAATGGTTTGGCAAAAGATCATTGGACGAGCTCGGAAGTTTAGCCAACGATCCGGATCATCAGTTCGTAGACGTCAGTTGCGGTTGGAACGGATGGAACGCCGCGAGGTACTGGCTTCCAACATCGGCGCCATTGCGGGCATTGCCTTCGTCGATCAGGGCAATGATGGTTCCTCGGTTGGCGATCCGCCGGTATTGGTTGACGGCCTGGGCGACTTAGTTCCGCCCGGCACGCCAGGGGCGACCGGCATCACGGTGCAATTGTTCGAGGACACGAACACCAATGGAGCCTTCGACTCTGGCTCCGATTTGCTGGTCGGCAGCCTGACCACTGATCTGGATGGCAACTATCGTTTCGATGGCTTGACCGTTGGAACCTATTTTCTGACACAGCAAGCTGTTCCCCAGCTCACGACACCGGCGTCCGTGACCGTCCAGGTAACGAACGAGTCGGGTGTACAGGCTGTGTTGATTGACGATTTTTCCTCGACGACTCAAAGTGTCACTGCGAACGCAAGTTCGACGGTTGATGATTCGGTCGCCGCGCCCGAAGCCATCGGTGGCGAACGTGGTTTTCAGGTCACCAATGCAACAGCCGGCGGTCAGGTGACAGCCTTCGCCGATGGGGGTTCGGGTACGCTGTCGATCGGTGCGTTGGGGGCCGCTAGCGGAACCATTCTGATTCAATATGACGGTCCGGACGGAACGCTGACGCTCGATCCTGTTGGTTTGGGAAATGAGTCCTTCGCGGGCGGAGCGGCAGCCGATCCGACTGAAACGAACTCCGGGCTGGTTGTGATGACGCGATCACAAGCCGCTGGCGACACACTCGACATCACGATCTTCACTGACGCTGGGAATTCGTCCACCACGTCAATCGTGATCCCTCAGGACCCCAGCAACGTCATTGAGACATTCGTTCCGTTTTCTAGCTTCTCTGTTGCGACAGGAGTTGGTGCTAACTTCAACGATGTTGGTGCGATTGAGGCAACCGTCGGCCTGTCCACCAACAACGATGTGTTCGTGGAAATCGTCGAAACGATTCGGCCCGATGTCGTCTCGGCAAACTATGCGAACCTGTCACCAATCACGCTTGGTGGCGAGATCTTTTTAGACAACTCCGCAGCGAATCAGAACAACGGAGTCAGGGAAGGTACCGAGCCGGGAGTCACAGGTGTCGTCGTCCAGTTGCACCAACTTGCCAACGCGAACGATGTGGTCGATCTCGCGACGAGTGTCCCGACGGCAACGACCACAACTGGTGCAAATGGGGCTTACAGCTTTGCGAACTTGGAACCTGGCCATTACGCAGTCGTGATTCCCGCTACGGAGTTTCAATTTGGTGCTCCACTTTTTGGATTTTCCAGCAGCACAGGTAATGATCCGGCGCCCGATCCAGACGACGACGTCGATGGTGACGATAACGGGACCGCCGATGTCAGTGGTGCTGTCGTCACGGGAACGATTTCGCTCGTATCCAATGCCGAGCCGATTGATGATGGTGATGCTGATTCAAACACGAACACGACTCTTGATCTCGGATTCGTTCCAGAAATTGACCTGTCGATCACCAAGTCACTGGATGTGGCGAGTTCCACCATCATCGCCGGTGGGACCGCAGTGTTTGATATCGTGGTGCAAAATGATGGGCCGTTGGATGCGACAAACGTCCAAGTCGAAGATATTCTTCCCGCCGGCTTAACGTACGCAGGAATCCAGAATTCATCAGGTTCCTTTACGCCCAACGTCGCTGGTTCCACTGTGACCATCGATCTTGGAACGGTTCCAGCATCGGGTGCAGCGAACTTTCAATTAATCGCCAGTATTGGGGCAAACGAGACGGCTGACATTACCAACACGGCGACTGTCAGTGGTACCGAAGTTGACTCAGATCCGTCTGATAACTCAGACAACGAGCTACTGGATCTGATTGCGACCGACCTCACCATCGTAAAATCGGACTCACCCGATCCCGCGAATGCCGGTGATCAGCTGACCTATACGATTACTGTTACCAATGATGGACCTGATAACGCAGGCGGCGTGCAGGTGACTGATCAATTGCCGGTGGGGGTCGATTTTAGTTCAGGTGACGTGGACGGTGATACGAATCTGATTGCATTTGATTCGGGCACCCGCACTGTGACTGCGACGGTCGGTGCATTAGCCAATGCAGGGACCTCGGTCATCACGATTGTGGTTGATGTGCAAGCGGATGCTGACGGACCCCTCAGCAATACGGCGGTGGTGACAGCAACGCCAAACACAGATCCAAATTCCAGCAACAACACGTCCACCGCCGATACAACGATCGATCGAATCGTCGATGTCGGAGTTTCAAAAACGGTGGCGGGGACAGAGGTTGCCGGTACCAATGTGACCTACACGATTGATGTCACCAATGCGGGGCCAGGCCAAGCACGCGGAGTAAGTGTCGTCGATGTATTGGATGCAGGCCTAACCTTTGATGCAGCCAGTTTCAATGGTGGGGCTGCCGGTGTGACCGTCAGCGAAAACGGTCAGGAACTGACGTTCACTGTGGGCACTCTTGACTCGGGAACGAATGCAGAATTCAGTTTTGATGTTGCCATCGGCGCTGCGGCCACCGGCACGATCGAAAACCTCGCGACCGTGTCAACCTCTGACACCGATAACAACGCCGCAAACGACACCAGCAATATTAGCATCGACGTGCAGCAGGAGGTCGATCTTATCCTGACCAAGGATGTTGATCTCGCGACGGCAGTGCCCGGATCCGATCAATTAGTTTACACATTCACGATTGAGCATGACGTCGACAGCGTCAGTGACGCCGCGAACGTTGTGATGACGGATCTATTGCCGGCGGGAGTCATTGGTGCCGTCATCGACGCGCCCACCGCTCTGAATACGAGTTTCGACAACGGCACGGTAACGGTGGAATATGCAACGATTCCGATCGGGTCGACCGAGACCTTTACCGTGACAGTTGATACCGAGGCAGACGCGACAGGCTCCGTCGTAAATTCTGGTACCGTGACTTCCTCCGGAACGGAGTTGGATTCGGCCAATAACACCGACGACGCGACGACGGTGCTGACGCCTGATTTTGATGTGACGATCTCGAAGGCAGTCGATGTCGGGAGTCCCGGTCCAAATGATGCCATCGTTTACACGGTCGGTCTTGCCAACACGGGGCCGAGTACGGCACCCGGCGTGATCTTGACTGATACGATTCCGGCTGGCCTGACCTTCGTTAGTGGCTCGCTGGATGGTCAAGCCGCTGTGGATAACGGGGCTACCTTGTCGTTTCCAGCGATCTCGATCGCACCTGGTGGAACGGCCACTGCTACCCTGAATTTCACAGTCGATAGTTCCTCTGTGGGAGCAATTGTAAATACGGCGAGTGTGAATGATCTGTCGGCGGAGGGTGAGAACGACGCCACGAACAATTCTGCGACTGCCAACATCGATGTGATTCCCTTGGTCGACTTGGCGATTACGAAATCGGTGTCTGCTCTCGAGGCTCAGGTTGGCGATAACCTGACCTACACGATTGATGTCGTGAATAGCGGCCCATCCACTGCTGAGAACGTCAATGTGCAAGACACATTGCCAGCGGGTGTGTCTTTCGTCAGTGGCACGGGGCCGAGCGGCGAAGTCTTGACCGAAGTCGGGGGAGTTGTCGACTTTGCGGCGGGTGATGTCGCGAGTGGAGAGTCTCTTCAGCTTACGATTCTCGTCACCATTCCCGGCGGGAGCAGTGGAGATCAGGTCAACAGCGTGTCGGTGTCAACGACCACGAATGATGGTGACGCCAACAACAATGCCGCAAGTGCGACGACCAATGTCGATCCGCTGACCGCAACGATTGGTGGTTCGGTCTATACCGACGAAAATAATGATGGGGTCCGAGATGCTGGCGAACTTGGAATTGAGGGTGTGGTCATCACGTTGACCGGCACTGATTCACTCGGTAACTCGGTCGACATCGCCGTGAGTACTGATTACGATGTCCTTTATCAGTTCGCGAATCTGGCATCGGGCACTTACGTTGTGACCGAGACACAGCCGATCGGTATTCGAGACGGAATTACATCACTCGGGACGGGCGCGACAGCAGTTGCATCCGACAACGTCTTTTCCGACCTCGCTTTGGGACAAGCTGCCAACGCCGTCGATTTTAACTTTGGTGAACTTGGTGTGATCTTTTCGAAGAGGCGGTTTCTGGCATCATCGACCTAACCTTCGCGGTTGGGTGATGGGTTACGCTCAGTACGACATGCTTCATAAGGGAGCCGGTGTGTGACTGAGAGCTAGTTGGATGAGCGTAACCTTCAAGCCAGAAAGCGTTAACGCTCGACTTTCGGGGGGAAGTCGAGCGTTTTTTCGTTTACTTCGTCTGGAATCTTCGCTCTCGCGAGTTTCGATTCCGGCAACTGCTTATTGCTTCGTTTTGAGTTCTGGCTTTGGAGTGGCGTCAGGGTTTGACGGCTCAGACGCCTTCGGTGTTTCTGATCCCTGTGTCTCGCCTTCCTCCGTTTTCTGCAGGATGCCAAACATGTGCCCCCCCACTGCATCGTGTTGCCAGGTTCCAGCGTAGCGACCCTTGTGAATCATCACACGAGCATCGAATGTTCCCATCGCTGGGATCCAGAACCCATCCATCGTGATGACGGGAGTGTTGCCTGACCAGAGTATTTTCAAATCAAGGGGAACCTCGGCGTCGATTTCGCCGTACTTGATTCTCGCTGTCATCCGATACATATCAGCTTGTTCCAGCTTTTCACACTTGCTGATCGTGTACTCTTCCGTCTTGGGGGCGACATCACGGCCATCAATTGTAAACTTGCCAACCAATTTGATGCCGCTCAAGTAGGCTGCCAGACGCTGCTCGCGATCGTTGGTTTTTTCGGGGGTGGCAGGTTGGGGTGAAGCGATAACAGGCTGCTGGGAATACGCCGTGGGGGCGACCGTTAAAAGGACTGGCAGCATCAGCGTCATGGCGAGCCGGTTCATGCGGTAGTCTCCGTCGAAGAAATGTGGTGGAATGAAGCATTGAACTTCAGCCCGAATCTTACCCGCTGCTGACCAATTGCGGGGAGGCGGCTTCAGAGCACAAAACGAAAAACGGAGATGCGGCGATGGAACGTTGGGTGGTTTTAATGTTTGTGGCGGTGTCAATTTTTGGCTGCGGTGATGGTGGTGAAGTCGTTGCCAAGCGTCTTAACCGGCTCGATTCGCTTGGTCAGGCGTATCAAGGTTACGGCGAAATTCACCAGCGGTCTCCCGCTTCAATCGCGGAATTGGTGGGATACATCAAGACGCAAGCCGCACCCACTGAGGTGGATTTAGATGCGGCTTTCGGATTGGAAGAAGGGGATCTGGTAATCATCTGGAAGGCAAACCTGGCTAATTCTGGCGAGAACGGACTCTACGTTCTCGGATTCGAATCAGGTGTACCTTCGACCGGTGGCTATGTGCTGATGGCTGATGGTCAAGTTCAGCTGATGACCAGCAAAGATTTTTCCGAGGCTCGGCTGATTCCGCAGACTGAATCAGCTCCGTAGTCGTTGATTCGAGGTTGAAAAATAGGCCTATCTCACTGCCGCAATGGGGCTCGGAACAAGTGGTCAGTGAGTGGCGGTCGGTCTTGAAGGCGACTGCTTGATCACGGTTGAAGGGGCTCAAAAGTATCGCTGCTCGGTTCGCTGCTAGCCCGCCGGCTTTGATTGGCAGTCGCGTTATTTGATTGTGGTCGATTGGTCGACAAATTCCACTCGTCGCCGCTTTCGCCCTTTCCCAATGATTGCGTGGGTCCATTCTGATTTCATCAACTGATCCGAATCCGCAAATTCTCGGATCATCCAGCCTCGCTTTGCGGCGGGCGAGTCGGCGGGCGGCGATCGCCGTCGTCGATCAATTTGCTCTTGATCGACCAATCTTCGCTCAGGCCGTGCGATCATCAACTGCTGGAAATAGCCTTCGTCGGATAGTTCATGATATCGCAGGTCAACTTTTTTTCGGGCCGTCCAATCAACGCTGTCCCCCAACTCGCTCATCAGCCATTGTTTGCTGAGCCAATCGATTCGCCCGATCGCTGGTTCAACATCCGCTGCATCGCGTCGAAACGCAATTGCTGCGTCAAGTAATTCCCGCCACCTTTGCAGAACCAAGGGGGCCTCACCTCGCGTTTCAGCAGGAGCTCTTGCGACAAATTTTTCTGCTGCCCTGTAGTAGATCTCTTGGATCTCGATGGCGGTCCGTTTACCCCGCTGGGTTGGTATGCTCGTGATCAGGTTCCAGTCACTGGCGAGGTCGTGTAATGAGCTGATTGGTCGCTTCAGAATCGGCAGATCTGTGCAGTTATCCGATTCGATCAGATCCAACAACAATGAGGTGGAACCAACTTTGACGTATTCCGCCAGATCCGACATGTTCGAATCTGAGAGGCCGATCTGCAGGCGTTGTGAGCGGCGAAACATTTGCCGCGTCGAGGCAAGTGAAGTGAATGACTTTGAACAGAATTGGCTCAGCCAGTGACCGAAAACATACATCGGACGTTCGCCACGAAAGCCTCCCAAATCAGCGACCTTGTCGATCGCCATGGCCTTCGCACTCATTTGAAAACGACCGCTGTGATCCAAGACTCCCGTTCCACACAACGCGACACGCGACACCAAGAACGCAGTGAGATATTTTCGTTGTCGGCGAAACGCGATCTGGCTTGCTACAAACCGCAAAACGAACACGGTGGGGATGTGGATGATTCGCATCCCGCCAACCAAGATCGTTGATAGCCATTTCGGGATCGTGTCGAACATGTCCTGTGGTTCTGTCAACTGACCGCCGGTGCGGCGAATCTTTTTGCACAGCCAAACAAGGACAAGCAGGATGCCCAGCCAAGGCAGCGACAGAACCAAGCTGAATATCTGCATCACCCAAAGCAAGGCAATGAACATTCGATACAGAATTAAAAAAAGACCGCTCGCGACGGTGGCCTCATAGTTCTCGTGACAACCGTAAACGTGTCCCAAGGCGTCACTGCTGTTTTTCAACACTCGTAGGTCAAAGCCTGTTTCCGAATCGGCCGTCGACTCGGAAACCAACGAATCGATACTTCGCTGGCAAGCGAGCAGGTCACTCGGGCTGTGGACTTCCGGGGTTGCGATTTCAATCAAACCGCCGGGCAGGGAGTGCATCGAAGGATGAGATTCAAAGGTCACCGCTCCACCACTGGCGAGGAACATTTGCTCGTTGTCAAACAAGCCACCAACGGTCGGTTGATCACGGCGGATCGCTTCGCAAATTTGGTCAAAAACCATTTTCGAAGGTGGCAGATCTTCATTTTCAAGATCCTGCTGATCTGCCACTAGCGTCGCATACTCAGTTTCCATGCCGACCAATCTCGCCACCAATTTGCGAGCCTGACTGGGACGCGGCATAGGCCTCGCTTGATCAGGGGATTTGCGACGTTGATTCTTGTCGGGCAAAGTTGACACCGTGCAAGCGGTTAATCGCAACGCGAACGGATGTGGCGTGATGCTAGGTAGCGCAACAGAGAAGCGTATTCCCTGCATCTATTCTAAGCACATTCCCCGCGACCGGCATTTATAAAACGCGGCTGGCTCTCATGAAAACGCGGCTGGCTTTCATGAAAACACGGCTGGCTTTCATGAAAACACGGCTGGCAAAAAAATACCGCTGGCACCCATGCATTTCCATCAAGCGTTGATGCGTTCAAATTCAACGCATCCGGACGCTTAGACGATTTCGTTGATCTTGATTTGCAAACGAAGTAATTCAAGCACAGCGTCGGCTGCCTCATGACCCTTGTTGCCCACCGTTCCACCGCTGCGATTGATCGCCTGTTCCAGCGTGTTGCAGGTCAGCAGGCCAAATGCGATGGGGATTCCTGATTGCACCCCCATTTCCATCAGTGCCATGCTGACTGATCGGTTGATGTGTTCGTCGTGGGTCGTTTCGCCTTTGATCACGCAGCCCAAAGCGATGGCCGCGACTACGTTTGGCCTTTGAATCGCTTGTTGAACGATCGTGGGCAGTTCCCATGCGCCGGGGACACGAATGACCGGTATCGCTTGCTGGGCAAAACCGGCTTCGTTGAGTGTCTGTTGTGCGGCGGCCACCAAGGAATCACAAATTGCCGGGTTGTAGCGGCTCGCGACAATCACAACGCTGCCGGTCGGCAAATCACCTTCCGTGCCAGTGATTTCATTCGACATCTTTTAAGCTCATCAAAAATTCGGCATTGTTTTGTGTTTTCGCTAACTGACTGATCAAGTTTTGCATCGCATCAGCGGGCGACATTTCCGCCAAGGCTCGACGGAGCGATGAAATTCGACGGTATTCCTCTGGGTCGATCAACATTTCTTCGCGTCGCGTGCCGCTGCGGCTGATGTCAATCGCAGGCCAGATTCTGCGGTCGACCAAGTCGCGTTCGAGCACGATTTCGAGGTTGCCTGTTCCCTTGAACTCCTCAAAAATGATGTCGTCCATCCGGCTGCCTGTATCGACCAACGCTGTTGCGAGGATCGTAAGTGAGCCGCCTTCTTCGACCTTTCGAGCCGATCCAAATAGAGCTTTTGGTTTTTGCAAAGCTCCCGCATCCAGTCCACCACTCAACAACTTGCCGGTCGATTCGCCGTCGCTGTTGTGAGCGCGAGCCAAGCGGGTAATGGAATCCAAGAAGATGATCACATCAGTTCCCGATTCGACCATTCGTTTGGCTTTTTCGTTGACCATCTGCGCGACTTGGATGTGACGCTGCGCGGGTTCATCGAACGTGCTGCTGATCACTTCGCACTGAGGTCCGCGGACCTCGCGTTCCATATCAGTGACTTCTTCAGGACGTTCATCGATCAGTAGAACAAAGACATAAGAACTTGGATAATTCTTCAGCACCGCACGGGCCATCTGTCGCATCAGAATCGTTTTGCCAGCTCTTGGTGGACTGACAATTAGACCGCGTTGCCCAAACCCGATTGGGGTGAGCATATCGACGACGCGTGTACTCAACTCGCCACTTTCGTGCTCCATGATGATCCGCGAATTGGGATGTAGCGGAGTGAGTTCTTCAAACGGAACAATTTCATGACGTTGTGTTGGATCTTGGCGATTGATCGCCTCGATTCGGAGCAACGCAAAGTAGCGTTCGTTTTCTTTCGGTGGCCGAATCTGACCAGCGACGTGAGAGCCGGTTTGCAAACCGAATCGACGGATCTGGCTCGGCGACACATAAATGTCATCGGGGCAGGAGAGGTAGTGGTATTGGGGGCTTCGCAAAAATCCAAAACCGTCAGGTAGGATTTCCAGCGTCCCCTCGCCGTACATCAGCCCATTGGCTTTCATCCGATGTTTTAGGATACGAAAGATGCAGTCTTGCTTGGCCAAGCCACTGCAATCTTCGATCCCCTCTTCTTGGGCGATTTGAATCAAGTCCTCGTAGGACGTTCGTTGCAGTTGGGCGATATTCCAGTCGGGCTGATCGGAACGCTGTTCGGGAATACCGACCCGCTGACCTGCTTTGTTGGCTTCGCTGACAATTTCTTCGGGCAGCGAAAGGGGATCGCGTTCGGCATCGAGTTCGCGAATTCGCTGGTCGACTTCTTTATCAGGATGGCGAGGGCGACTTTGTCGCTGTCGATAATCTCGGTATTCCCGCGGACCGCTTTTCCGATTGGAATCGCCGTCCCGTGAGGTGGGCCGATTAGTCATGATGGAGGAGATAAGAAGGAAGGGAGGGAAAGGACGCTCGAAAGCGATCAAAGAGAGGGTCGACAGGTGAGGAAAAAGATCAGAGAAGGAGGCGGGAGTTCAAGTCTAGCTTGAACCTTCGGTCAACGTTGGCAATGACCATCGTCCATCGAGATGCCGCCGA
>JAQWPZ010000256.1 GCA_029245125.1 Rubripirellula sp. | reverse complement strand
GGCGTGTCAGGAAAAATCAGGCGTGTCAGGAAAAATCAGGCGTGTCAGGAAAAATCAGGCGTGTCAGGAAAAATCAGGCGTGTCAGGAAAAATCAGGCGTGTCAGGAAAAATCAGGCGTGTCAGGGAAAAGCAGCAGCGTTGCTGTTGCTTTCGGTAACCGTCGAGCGACTGCATGGCATCCTGGAGCGGCATGCGGTCCCCGCCTCGCACTTGCGATTTGTCATTGTCGCCAATGTAGTTGTCTTTGTGGTCAATGACAAGTATCTTGGCCGGTATGACGATTACCACTTACATCAAAGATGATCTCACCGCACAGCTGAAGTCGGGCAGCACCTTGCCGGTTCAATTGACCCTCGATTCACTCGCTGCGCACTACCAGGTGAGCTTAACGCCTGTTCGTGCGGCGGTGAGTGAATTGATTGAGGAAGGGTGGTTGGAAAAAGGCGCCAATCGGCGTTTGGCGGCCACGACGCGAGGGCGTGAACAGGGCCCGCCGCGAAAGTCCAAAACAAAACCAAAAACACCCGCACCGCCACGCGATCCCTATGAAGTGGTCGCCAGTGATCTTGTGCAACTTAGCCTTCAGGGTGACGCCGTCTATTTGCGTGAGGAAGCGACGGCAGAGAATTACAGCATCAGCCGGTCTGCTATCCGGCACATTTTGCATCGACTTGCGGGTGAAGGTGTACTGGATCACATCCCACGGCGAGGCTGGCGCCTGCGTCCGTTTCGACAGCACGATCTGCAGGCGTTCATTGAGGTGCGTGAGGTGTTGGAAATCAAGGCGTTGGAACTGGCGCGACCCAAGCTCGACGCGGAAGAATTGCAGCGGATGCTGGAACGGAATGTGCCCGACACATCTCAGAGAAAAGCACCTGTGGTTGATGAGTCGCTGCATGAATATTTGATCGCCACCGCTGGTAACACCTACATTCAAGATTTCTTTGAGCGGCAGGGGCGTTACTATCGAATGCTGTTTGGGTGGGAAGACCATGACCGGGCTGTCGCATTGGAGACGATGCGTCAGCACCGCGAGATCTTGACTGCGTTGCTCAATAAGCGTTGGGGACAGGCCAAGAAAGCTCTGTCACGTCACATACGAGACAATCATCCAATTCTGGGCAAGGTTGCCGGTGATTTGGGTGCTGGTGATTTGGGTGCTGGTGAGTCGGGTGCTGGTGAGTCGGGTACAAGTGGTCCGCGGGGAAGGAGCCGAGTAGGTGGAGTTGCATCCAATGCGTGAGTCACAAAGTTATCGGTTAACCCGAACCCTGCGTTTCGTTTTTGTGGTTCTGTTTTCTTTGCCGTTCAGTGGAGCGATCCACCAAGTGATGGCCGCAGATTTGCATGAGGAAAGTGTTGAGGGGAGCGTCGATTATCTGACCGAGATCAAGCCACTGCTGCGTGATAAGTGTTTTTCATGTCACGGTGCGCTCAAGCAAGAAGGGGGGCTGCGGTTGGATGCGGCAGCCCTTATCCGAAAAGGTGGCGATAGTGGTCCGACCTATGTGGTTGGTTCGGTGGAAGAAAGTGATTTATTGCAACGGGTCACGGATACCGACGACAACCGAATGCCGCCCGCGGAGGAAGGTTCTCGACTGACGGCGGAAGAAGTTGCCAAGCTGACTGCGTGGATCCAATCGGGAGCGGTTGCACCGGATGAAACGATCCCCGAGCACCCCTCGCAGCACTGGTCCTTTCAGCCACCGGTGCAAGCGGAAGTGCCGAGCATCTCTGCGGCGTGGGTTCGCAGCGATTTGGATCGCTTTCTGGCGGCAGAGCACCAGCGTGTCGGGGTCACTGCGGTCGGCGAGACAACCCGTTCGATGCTGTTACGACGAGCGTTCCTTGCACTCACCGGTTTAGCGCCGACTCCGGATCAGAGGCGGGCATTCCTGGACAACACATCCGACAAAGCTTTTGAGCATGCTGTCGATCGTCTGCTGGAGAGTCCTCGTTACGGCGAGCGATGGGGCAGGCATTTCATGGATATCTGGCGGTACAGCGATCCTTCTGGCTATGGCGAAGAAATTCGTGATGGCCGCAAGCACCTTTGGCGTTGGCGGGACTGGATTGTCGAATCACTGAATGAGGATAAGGGCTACGATCGAATGATCGTCGAGATGCTCGCTGCAGATGAGGTGTCGCCCGCCGATCACGATGCACTGCGGGCAACTGGGTTTCTTGCCAGGAACTGGTACAAGTTCAATCGGAATGTCTGGCTCGACAATATTGTCGAACACTCATCCAAGGCGTTTCTGGGTGTGACGATGAACTGCGTTCGTTGTCATGACCATAAGTACGACCCGCTAACGCACGACGATTACTATCGGATGCGAGCGATTTTTGAAACGCACGATGTTCGCGACGATGCGCTGTCACAGGTGTCAGGTGCAAGCGACGAAATGCTCGTCCGTGTCTACGATGCTCATGCGGATCGAAAGACATTCACGTTTTTGCAAGGCGACGAGAATCGACCCACCAAGGACGCTCTGGATCCTGGGGTGCCTGAATTGTTGGGCGAATTGTCCATTGACCCGGTGCCGCTTCCTGTTGTTGCCTGGTATCCAGCGATCACAGCTGAGAATCGCGCTGCTTTGGTCAAGGCGGCTCAAGCCAAGCTGGATGCTGCTGAATCTGCGTTAGAGAAGGCTCGGGAAGATCGTGCTACCGCGGAGCAAAAATTGGCGGACTTCCGGGAGCCGGAAGTGGATCACACCAATCCCGCTGAGCAGGACTCGGATCAATCAGCGGTTGGCACACCGATCCTCAGCGATGATTTTTCGCAGCTCAATGAGGATCTTTGGAAGATCGAAAACGGTGACTGGTCAGTAAAGGATGGACGTGTTGTTCAGTCCAATGGGGCAACCACTCAGCATCGCCTCGTTTCCTCCATCAAGCATCCTCGAGACTTTCGAGCGAAGTTGCGGCTGCGAATCACCGGTGGCGAACAGTATCGTTCTGTTGGGTTGGGATTTGACGGGCAGGGATCTAACGGGCAGGGATTGGCAATGAACTCTGTCTATCTGTCCGTTGCCGGAGGGAAGGTGCAATTCACCAGTCAGGGAGAGAGTGGTCGCTGGCAATATCCGTCTGCCGGGTCGGCGGCACATCCAATCCAACTGGGAAAAGACTATCTGTTGGAATTGATTGTGAAGGATCAGCTGTTGAATGTGCTGATCGATGGGGAACTTAAATTCGCGTACAACTTGCCGCAGCGAAAAGCCGGGAATATCTCCGTCTGGGCTTTTTCGGCAACGGCGGAGTTTGATCAGCTTGACGTGACGACCTTGCCGGCGGGAACCGAGCTGGTAGCGGCAGGGGCGGCGGCAGATTCCATGGCTGTGCCCACCCGGCAGGGACTCGAGTTGGCGTTGGCGGTTTCCCAGGCGGCCGAATTAGTGGCGGTGGAGCATCGCAAATCGATGCAATCGGCAATCGCATCGCTCCAGGCTCGCATCGCCGCCGAAACGGTCAAGTATGGATTGGCTGAGGGGGATGTTCAGGCATTGGCGTCGGCTGCTGGCCAAGCCAGTCGCCAGCACGCGTTCGACCAGTTCACAGAACAAGTCGCCGCTTCAAGGCTGAGACTTTCGCAAATGCTGCAAAAGCTCGGCAAGGTGGCTGATTCAGCCGACGCGAAAGTCGTTGCCGAGCAAAAGAAAATGGAAGAGTTACAAAAGAAACTCGACTCCGCCGGCGAACAGTTGAACAACGACTCAAAGGAGTATGCGGCGCTGGGTCCGCAGTATTCAAAAACGAGTACAGGGCGGCGATTGGCTTTTGCCAACTGGATCACCAGTCGCAAGAATCCTTTGGCGGCGCGAGTGATTGTCAATCATGTTTGGCTGCGGCACTTCGGTGTTCCGCTTGTCGAACGAACCTTTGATTTTGGACTTCGATCAGAACGACCTCAGCAGGCTGAGTTGCTTGATTGGTTGGCCGTCCAATTCATGGAAGATGGTTGGAGTCTAAAAAAACTCCACAAGCGAATTTTGATGTCGGGGATCTATCGACGTAGTTCATCATCCCTTGATGCCACTGCCGCGACGCTGGCCGCAGATCCCGATAACTTGACGTTGTGGCGCATGAATGCGCGGAGGATGGAAGCCGAGGCGGTGCGTGACAGCGTTCTGCACCTCGGTAATAGCCTCGATTTGACAATGGGCGGGCCACCGGTGGAACACACCCAAGGGCAGTCCGTGTTACGTCGCAGTCTGTACTTTCGGCAGGACAAGGAACGGCAAATGACGTTTCTAAGTGTGTTTGATGGCGCCAAAGTGAACGAGTGCTACGAACGCAATTCCACGGTGGCTCCGCAGCAAGCGCTGGCTTTGTTCAACAGCGACATCGCCGCTGGTCAGGCTTTGAAAATCGCCAAGATATATGCCGGGCTCAATCAAGACGAATTGGTGACGGCACTTTTCGATCACGTACTGTGCCGCGATCCAAATGCGAAAGAGATGGCGGAGTGCACTCAGTTCTTAAACGAATTCAATGACAATCCGGAAGCTCGACGCCAACTTGCACTGGTGCTGTTGAACCACAACGAGTTTGTGACGATCCGATGATGAGGACACTATGAACGCTCACACGCGGCCTCGGCGGCGATTTCTATCTGACCTGGGAACGGGATTCGGATCGCTGGCGCTTGGGGCAATGCTTCAGCGCGATGGTTTTGGCGCCGAATCGAATTGGAGTCCACCGGATGGTCTTGCGCATTTTGCGCCAAAGGCCAAGAGCGTCATCTGGTTGTTCATGGCTGGAGGTGTCAGTCAGGTTGAAACGTTCGATCCAAAACCCGAACTGAGTAAGTACGGTGGCAAGACGATTCCCGAAACTCCGTTTGGGAGCGTGCTCGAATCACCCTACATCAAAAATCGCATCGAACTGGTCAAAGGGGACGCGAATGGGAAGATTTACGACAAACTGTATCCGCTGCAGGTTGGTCACCAGAAACGAGGTGAATGTGGTGTCGAAGTGAGTGACTGGTTGCCACACTTGTCTGAGTGTGTGGATGACATGTCGATCATTCGGTCGATGTGGACGACGGCCAGTAACCACGATGCCCAGCTGCAGTTTCATACCGGAAGGAATCGCTTTGATGGTTTCTTTCCCACCATTGGCTCATGGGTGCATTACGGGCTCGGGTCGCTGAATGACAACCTTCCCCAGTTCATCGTGATGGGAAACAAGATCGGTGATTGCTGTGGTGGGAAAGCGACGGAAGGGGGTGACTATCTTGGCCCAGAGCATGACGGAGTCACCCTTTCGGTCGATCCAAAGAATCCACTGCCGTTCGCCATTCCGCCCGGCGATTCGGGCGAGCTGGAACGTATGAAGGCACAGCAGCTCTTGGGGCGTTTGAATCGCATTACCGAAGATCAGTATCCCGATGACTCTGCCTTGGCCGCGCGAATCAAGTCGTATGAACTCGCGTTTCGGATGCAGACGGCGGTGCCGGAGGTTGTGAATTTGTCAAACGAGACGGCGTCCATTCACAAACTGTACGGTACAACGGGCGGCCCCACCAAATCGTTCGGCGAACTCTGTCTGACCGCTCGCCGATTGGTGGAACGAGGCGTTCGGTTCGTACAGGTTTATCACGGCGGCGGTGGTGCGGGTGCGTGGGACGCGCACAGTAATCTGAAAACCAACCATGAGAAAAATTGCTTGCAGGTGGATCAGCCGATCGCAGCGTTACTGAAAGATCTCAAGCAACGCAGCCTGCTCGATGAAACCCTTGTCGTTTGGGGATCTGAATTTGGGCGAACACCTGGAGGTCAGGGATCGAATGGACGGGGGCACCACAATTTCGGGTTCTCTGTTTTTATGGCAGGTGGTGGAATCAAGGGCGGGATGGTTCATGGTGCGACGGACGAACTCGGGTTTCACGCGGTCGAGGATCGGCATTACGTGACTGACATTCATGCAACCGTGATGAAACAACTTGGCTTGGACCCACGCCGTCTGGAGGTGCCCGGACGGAAAAGACTCGAAGTTGATTACGGGCATCCGATCGATGAAATCATTGCCTGACTTTTTATCAACGGTGACCAGCCAGAACGTGATTGAATGAACGACGCACGAACACGAAGAGCATTTTTGAAACGCGGGGGAGCTGCGGCGTGCTTGTCTGGCTTGGTGACCATTTCTGGCTTGGCAAAAAACACGCTGGCTCAGGATATTGGCAATGCGACAACCGGTGATGCAACAGCCGGCGAGGCAACCAGTGGTGGCAAACAGAAGGCGTTCCCGTTCGAGTTGATGATCTGTGATTACGTCCGTTTCAAACTCTCACGAGTCAACAAATACGGGAAAGTGGTTTGGGAGCACTCTCCAGCGGGGAAGGTTTGGGATTTTGTGTTCGTCGACGAGCACGCGATCGTTTATCCAATCATCACGGACACCATGGAAGTCCGCTGCATTGATTTTCAAAAGAAACTGAAGTGGGCATGGCCCTACGCCAATCAGTATCGAGAAATTATCAATATCACGAGGGATCAATCGCGGTTGATCGTCAGCGGTCAAAGTCCACCGCAGGCGATTGTGATGAGCTTGGATGGAACAATCCAGAAAGAGCTGCCGATTCCCGCCAAGTATCAACATCATCACGGGCAGTTGGGCAACGTTTATGCTGTCGGGAACAACCACTTTCTGGCCCAGCTCTGGGGAGAAGGAACCGTCCTTGAGGTTGACGGCAGTGGAAAAGAAGTTTGGCGCTATAAGGTGCCAAAATTTGGGTCGGGGCGATATCCGGCGGGGACCGTGCAGGACGTGTTACGACTAGACAATGGGAACACGATGATCGCATGCGGGACCCAGGCTCGTTTATTAGAGGTTGATCGGTCGGGAAGGATCGTTTGGGAGTTCGATGGGAAAGCAAATCCCGAACTTAATTTCACCAATGCGTGTGGTTTGCAGCGACTGAGGGACGGATCGATTTTCGTTACCAATTTTCTGCGGGGCAATTCTGGCAGTGGGGCACACGCTTTTCTGCTCTCGAAGGAGAGAGCGATTACCTGGACCTTTAGCGATCACAAAAACTTTACCGCTGCCAGTCAGGTGTGGGCGATCGAGTCTTAATATTTCATGGCCCTTTCGCCGTGAATCTGACGATTTCGAAACGCGGAGGATTGGGGCCTCACGCAGCCAGTGAATCACTCGTCAACACCTCTCGCTGGCGATTGAGGCTTTGCCGGCATTGAGACTGGGTGATGGAACGGATTACGAAAAAATTTCTCGGGGGTCGGCACGCAATCGCCTGCGGTATACTCCGCTTAGGTCCCACTTGAGCAGGCAGACGAATAGGCTTTGACGATGATCCAGAGGCTCAGCGCTTTCGACATGTTTAAAATCGGTATCGGGCCTTCCAGTTCACACACGATGGGGCCGTGGTTGGCGGCTCGTCGATTTGTTGATGAACTTGGAACGAGAGCGGTTGATGTCGACCGGGTTGTCGTCGATTTGTACGGATCGTTGGCGAAGACTGGGAAGGGGCACGGTACTGAAATTGCGGTGCAGCTTGGGTTGAGCGGGTACGACGCCAAAACGATTGAATCGGAATCGATCGCACAAGTCATTGATCAGATCGCATCGCGGGAAACCATTCAAGTTGCCGGCAAAGAAGTTAACTTTTCGGCGGCGAATGACATCCGCTTTCACTTCGATCAGCAGCTAACGGAACATCCCAACGGGATGCGTTTCACTGCGACGTTGGCAGGGGGAGTGCAGCGAGAGGCGGTCTTCTATTCGGTCGGCGGCGGCTTCGTGGTGAAAGACGGTGAGGATGTTTCATCGCGTCATTGCGTGGAACTCCCTTTTCCGATTGCTTCCTCGCGCGATCTGATCGCTCATTGTGATGCGGAAGGAACCGGTATCAGTGACATCGTCATGCAAAATGAAAGCGTTTGGCGGAGTGACGACGAGATTATCAGTGGGCTTTCCGAGATCCGAGAAACGATGGTTTATTGCATTCACCGTGGATGCCTGACCGGGGGAACCCTGCCCGGTGGACTGAATGTGCAGCGGCGCGCGTCGCGAATGGCAGGTGAGTTACTCGGTGAGGTGTGCCCGTCGGATTGCGATGAGTGGCAAAATAAACTGATGAGTCAGACACAGGAGTTTCGTCATGTGCTGGACTGGGTGACTTGCTTTGCTCTGGCAGTCAATGAGGAGAACGCCGCGTTTGGTCGAGTCGTTACCGCGCCAACCAATGGTGCGGCGGGTGTGGTTCCCGCAGTGCTGATGTACTTCGAGTGTTTCTGCCAGCCCGCAGCGGATGCTTACGTCAAATTTCTGCTGACGGCGGCTGAGGTTGGTTGCATCTTCAAGAAAGGAGCCACACTTTCGGCGGCGATGGGTGGGTGCCAGGCAGAGATTGGTGTTTCTTCGGCGATGGCGGCTGCCGCGCTGACCGAAGGACTCGGTGGGTCACCGCGGCAGGCGACGATGGCTGCCGAGATTGCAATGGAACATCATTTAGGATTGACTTGCGACCCGATCGGCGGGTTGGTTCAAATCCCCTGCATTGAACGCAACGCCTTCGGCGCGATCAAGGCCATCACTGCGTCCCAAATTGCACTCGGGCGCGATCCCGATGATGCTCGAGTTTCATTAGACGCGGTTGTTCGAACCATGTGGGAAACCGCGCAGGACATGAACTCGAAGTACAAAGAAACATCCGAGGGCGGCTTGGCGATACAGGTCTCTGTGAATATGAGCGAGT
The DNA here is from genome assembly GCA_029245125.1 of Rubripirellula sp. Taxonomy (GTDB): domain Bacteria; phylum Planctomycetota; class Planctomycetia; order Pirellulales; family Pirellulaceae; genus Rubripirellula. The sequence goes on along the minus strand of JAQWPZ010000256.1, from coordinate 2,722 downwards.
GTTGATTCGGATGTCGCGTGATGACCCAAATGCCAATTCCGACCATCGTCGCCGATGCTTTGGCACCGTCACCGAGGTGTGATTTCGCGACGACGCCTGCTCTGCGAGAATGGTCGCTTCGGCCGGTGGGACTGAGATTACCGACTGCCTGGTTGTTTCCGTCGCCCGTTTATTCCGTCACCCGTTTATTCCGTCACCCGTTTATTCCTGCTGCCCGTTTATTCCTGCCGACTCGTTGTTACCGTCGCCCCGAGGTTCATCATGCCCGTTCGTGTTGCGTCCGCGTTGGTTTTTCTTATTTCGCTCGTTGCAACGCCTGAGGTTCTTGCGCAGCAAAGCGAAAGCGACCGCTCTGCAAAAAAAACTCTGGACGTGTTATTCATCGGCAACAGTTACACAGCCCGGCACAATTTGGCGAATGTTGTGGAAGCGATGGCCGAAGCGGGCAATCCCGGTTTGGACTTCAGGCCGACCACCGTGATCTACGGCGGACGCACCCTGTCGGACCATTGGCGTTTGGGGACGGCCAACTTTGTGAAGCTGCACTCGCTCACAAGCAAGGAAGAACTCGCTACCGTGGCATCCTTGAAAGAAGCGGCAAAGGATGCGACGGATCGCTATGCGAATATGGCTCTCAAGAAGCACCACGAACTTCTGAAGACGCTCACTTCAAAACGCAACAAGTGGGATGTGGTTGTCCTGCAATCTTACCGCGATGATCTGGAGGGAGCCAAATCACTGTATGCTCAGTTCGCACCGAGATTTGCCGAATTGGCACGTGCTCAGGGAGCACGTGTGATTCTGTACGTTACGACACCGACGACACAGAATGCCGAACCCTTGGCGGGATTACCCGATGTGGGGCCGGTCATGAAAAAGACGCGGGCAATCGCAGTTTTGGCGAATCAGATCGAGGCGTCGGTTGCGCCCATGTCTCTCGTCGCATTCAAGACACAGACCGAGCGACCCGATTTGACATTGCGGTTCATCAACGATGGACATCTCAACAAGACGATGGCGTACCTGACAGCTTGCACGTTGTACGCGGCCTTGTTTGATCGCACTCCGGAAGGGCTTCCGGTCGATTCGATTACTGACATTCGATACTGGCAACGACCTGACAAGTCATTCGACAAAACGAAGGACCGTGACCAGCAGCCCATCAAACAAACGTTCTCAACCAAAGACCGCGCCGATCTGCAAAGGATCGCCTGGGAGAGCTATACCGAATTTGAAACGCTGCGTCATTCCAAGTAGCGGTAACAGTAACCTGGGAAAGACTGGTGCCGGGGGAAAGACTGGTGCCAGCAAATGGAGGCCAGCAAACGAAAGTGACCAACGACCTGGCCTTAAGCCTGGCGGGGAGCCAGTGTTCAGCTTTTAGTGTTCAGCTTTTAGTGTTCAGCTTTCAGTGTTCAGCTTTCAGTGTGAAGGGAAAAATCCAATCTTGCAGCATGCCCGACGGGATTTGCACCTGTAACCTTCGGCTCCGGAGACGACGTGGTATCCAATTGTGCCACCGGGACGGCATGCTCTTTCTCGCTCGCCATTTTGGCGAGCATGCTCGGTAAGCATCAATCAGTTTGAACGCATCCCAATTGTCCTCATCCGCTGGCCCCACAGGTTTTGCGCCGCGAGTGCATTTTCCCGATTTCGCGTGAGGAAATACAAGCTCGACGCGATAGCGAGTGGATTCCCACGCGCGGAACCGGTCGATGCCGCATGTGTCGTGAAATCCGAACGAAACAGAGTGATGACCCACTCGGTGGTGCGAATTTTGATGTTGCGCCGCGAATGCATTTGTCGTGAGGAAATACAAGCTCGACGCGCTAGCGAGTGGATTCCCACGCGCGGAACTGGTCGCGGCCGCATGTGTCGTGAAATCCCAACGAAACAGAGTGATGACCCACTCGGTGGCGCGGCTATTGCATCGGTAGTTTGGTCGATTTTGTTTTTCGTGTTCGCGACGAGATGTCGGAACTGTTGACGTTTTGGGACCACGAAGTCTGCAATGCCCCTTACTTCAAGTGCGCCTTCAGGCGTGTTGAGTGGTAAAACTTGATTCGAAGTGTGGCTCTTATCCTGAACCGCTCAGACGCATCATCACTTCTTCAAAAATACGCTCACTTGGATGTTGGCTCGAAAGATAGGAAATCACACGGCGACATGTCACCCGAACGTGCTGTCATCTTCAGTAATCGCAAGCGAATTGTGTCCACGCGCCAGCGACTAACCGGTGTCCCGCTCGGGCCCAAACGACGCACCCAGTCCAGCAGCGTGTAAGCAAACGATGACAATATCAAGCGAAATTGATTCGCCAGAAACTTTGTGCAGCTTGTCCGATCAGCAAACAAGCACACCTGTTGCTCCTTGATCCGATTCTCCATTTCGCAGCGTTGGCAGTACAAATCTCGGTAGAAACCTTCCGCGTTCATATCCGGCTCGACAAATCCCTCCGCTTCCTTGTCTATTGAAGGCTTTCGCGCTACAAGACCTCAAGAATCTTTCGATGCAATATCCAGGCTAGCCGCCAGTGCTTTCGATACCTGCCCGTTCGCGATTTGATCCCCCGCAGAAAATTCGCACGAATCAAGTAGGCCGGACCAAGCGGAGCGCAGTTCCGGCACGTTTTCTGTTGCAGGTTCTGTTGCCGGTTCTGTTGCCGGTTCTGTTGCCGGTTCTGGTGCCGGTTCTGGTGCCGGAACTGCGTCGCTTCGCTCCT
>JAQWPZ010000253.1 GCA_029245125.1 Rubripirellula sp. | reverse complement strand
CCCATGATCGCCATACCGAGCGTGCTCTTGCCGCTACCGTTCGGCCCCATCAATGCGTGCGTCTCGCCGTGATGGATCGTCAAATTCACGCCTCGCAGAATCGGTTTGTCACCAACTGCAACGTGCAAGTCTTCAATTTTCAATGTGTGTGTCATCGTCGCTATCGTATTCTCGTCAAGTGAGATAAAAGATTTCAAACGGTGTAATTTTTCATCGCGAACCAGCTAGCTTGCCGGCGTCTCGTTGGTATCGGTCGCACTGAATTGACAACAGGAATCCCCATCTAGCCGACAGCTACTCAAGTGGACCGGTTGGCCGAGTGCTTCGGAAATCATCTGCTCTTCCAATCGACACATGGCACGCTCGTCAGAGTCGTCGGTCAGGGATGGATATGGACACGAGCCAATATCCAACACTGGCAACTCTCCCTGCTGGGTGACCTCGGTCTCCATCCGCTGGGCGGCGAACATGTCCGACAGCCGATGCATTCTCGATTCGAACGAGTCATTCTCTTCGGCACTATCTCGCACCACAGCGGCGTATTGCCGGCCCAACCGAGCGGCAACCGAATCAAGTAAGTGCTCTCGCAAGTCTGTGTCTTCAATCGCCAGCATTTCTCGCCACAAAGCATCGGCGAGATCGACTGGGTTCGCCCCCAAGCGGCGATGACCGTCGACCGTCATTTGGTAGTTGTAGGTCGGTCGCCCTCGTCCAGAGACAATTTTCTCTCGCTGAATGAGGCCCATCTCAAGCAGCCGATCAATCCGCTGCCGTACGGCGGTTGCCGTTACCCCCAAGGGTTCGATCAATTGCCCGATCGACATCGAATCGCCGCTGCGCATCGCAACCAGCAGTTCGCGGTCAACCGGCCGCAGGTGATCATTGGGGGGTACGAGTCGGCTCATCAGAACTGGAAGAAACGGGAGATACTGAAAAACATCGACGCTCTAGGTACTTACATGATTGCCGCCCCCCCCATTTTTGACAACCAGTGTTGTTAAAAATAAATCGGGATAAATTCGGGAGAAACTGGCCAGCAGTCTCGCCGACCGAAATCGCGAACCCGCTCCCTCAGATTTTGAACCGGCCCCACTCACGCATTCACAACCATCTTGCTACGATCCGGCGGAGAATTTCGTATTTCGCCCTCCCGATTTTGCTGAGAATCATGAAAGCCGTTGCCGTCACCCCGGGCACTCCCAATAGCGTCCACCTGGAGGAAATCGCGAAGCCAACCTTGGATCAGATCCCCGACGGCATGGGGGTTTTGGTGCGTGTCTTGAAGGTGGGCGTCGACGCGACCGACCGTGAAATCAATGATGCTCTGTACGGCAACGCGCCCGCGGGGGACGATTTTCTGGTCATTGGTCACGAATCATTTGGTGTCGTGGAGGCGGTCGGCGAAAACTGCAAACGGGTCAAACCGGGCGATTACGTGACCGCGACGGTTCGCCGCCCAGGCGGATCGATCTACGACTTGATCGGTCACAACGACATGACCAGTGAAGAGGTTTATTACGAGCGTGGGATCAACCTTCGCCACGGGTACATGACCGAGTACTTCGTGGAAGAAGAAGAGTACATCGTGCGCGTCCCCGCGGGCCTGAAGCACCTGCACGTTCTAATGGAACCGATGAGTTGCGCGGCGAAGGCAGTGTCCCAAGCTTACGAAGCCCAGCAACGAATGAAGGTCTGGCGACCCGCAACTGCCTATGTGCTCGGTGCCGGACAGATCGGCCTGCTCACCACCCTGGTACTGAAACTGCGAGGGCTTGAGGTCTACACACTCGCTCGTGGGAAGGCTCCGAACCTGAAAGCAGAAATCACCGCCGGGATCGAAGCCAACTACATTAGCACCCAAGACAAATCGATGGGCGACCTGGTCAAGGAGACCGGAAAACCAGACCTCATCGTCGATGCAACTGGCAGCAGTCGGCTAGCGTTTGAATCGATGCAACACCTGGGCCACAACGGGGTCGTCGTTTGGACTGGGATCACCGGTGGCGATGATCGCGTCGAGGTTCCTGCCGACAGCATCAACTTGAACTGGGTGCTCGGAAACAAACTGCTGTTGGGTAGTGTGAATGCGAACCGCACTCACTTTGAGATGGGCATTCGCGATCTCGCCCTGGGCGAAATGATGTACCCGGGCGTGCTCGGAAAAATCCTGACCCATCCGGTCGATGGACTCGATAACTACCAGGAAATGATGCGTCTGCTCGTCGAAGTCAAAGACGCGTTAAAGGTGTTTGTGAACGTGGCCGCAGAATAGAACCGCGGCCAAGCAAGACACTCAATCAAGCCGCAACGAAAAGCCACGACCAGTCGACTAGGACGAACCGACTAAGGTTTCAGCTGGCCGATCGCTTTTCGCATCGCGGCTTCATCAATTTCGTGGACATCGATCGGATCACCGACCCCGCGCAGCATCGTGATCGTCAAGCGGCCGCCCAGGTGTTGCCGAAACTCCTCGAGCCCGACCATCAAACGGTCCAAAGGCTGCAGACAATCATGCCACAGCGGTAATCCAAGGTTTTCCAGGCAATCCCGAACCTGCTCGACGACGCTTGGATCGAGGCCGAATTTCAAGCTGGAATAGATACAGTCGATCAAGACTCCGATCCCGACCGCTTCACCATGCCGAATGTCGTATTGGCTGAGAGGCTCCAAGCGATGAGCCGACCAATGACCGAAATCAAGCGGACGTGCCTCGAGCATTTCAAACGGATCCCCACCTTGCGTGATATGCCGCAAATGCCATTGGCAAGAGAGCGCAATTGCCTCCCCCGTGACGATGGGATCACGGTGCCGGATCTGCGTTGCACTTTGACACAGCCACTCAAAATCAGCTTCGTCTTTCAACAGCGAAACTTTGACCGCTTCACTGAATCCACTGTAAAAATCGCGATCCGACAGTGAGCGAAGCAAGGTGGCGTCGTTAATGACACCCCATGGCACCGCAAAAGTCCCCACCCAGTTCTTCTTCCCAAACTGGTTGATCGCATTCTTTACTCCCACCCCCGAATCAGCCTGAGCCAGCGTCGTACTCGGCAAGCGAATCAGCCGGACACCGCGATGGGCAATCGCGGCAGCGTAGCCGATCGCATCCAGCATCGCCCCGCCCCCGATGGCGACAATGTAGCTGCGACGATCAAGGTTCGATTGATTGATCTCAGCAAGCAACTGCTCGACTACCGCGGAGGTGTTTTTAACCTCCTCACCGCCCGGCACGACCAGCGGCTGCCCAACCAGGTCAACAGAGCCATCGGCACGAAGGCAATCCGCCAAGCGAACCGCGCTCGATTCCAATGCCGTCTCGGCGACCAACAATACTTTCGCGGGTCCCGAATCCCCCGATTCAAGCAATTCAGCAAGCACCGCCACATCGGCACCGCAAACATCTTCGGTCACACGCAACCGGTGAATGAAAGGCACCGCGAAGGGCATATCCATGGAACGATCAACCGAACGGGACATGAAGACTCACGAGAGGCAGGAAGGTGGGATGAAACAACGTACGTGTGCAACGCGTCGCGGAAGTGGAGCCCAAGCATTCGCAACGTGCCGCCGAATTACAATAGCGTCGCACCGCTTACGCTCAATTTTTTTAACGATTGATTCGATCTCGCCAGAACAATCAACGTTTCAAGATCGCAAAGCGGGATAGTGTAACCGAGCATGCCCGACCGCGGCCCACCGCTCGGACCCCATTTTGTGGCGTATTTGGGAAGGAAACGGATTCCTAATCAGAACCAGCCCAATGCTTTACGACCGAGAACGACGATCTCATTCGTCGCTTGAATTGTCACGCCCTCGCACGCCGCTGCTTAGCCCCATGGCTCAGATTGTTCGATTCCGTCGTTGATCCTGCGATAAAAGAGAACCCCTACAGTTTGAAACTGCGACAGTCGGGCAAACCAGTGGCCCGGAAGCGAACCGTTCAAACCCTCGCCACTTCACAAACCAGGCTCGAGAGAGGGCATGCAGAGTTCGCAATGCAGAACTCGCAATGCAGAATTCGCAATGCAGAGAAATGACTCGATTATCGGCCGCCGGTCTGCCCTACGCCTCACTCGGCTACTGCAAAACCTGCGGAACTGAACCTCGACAGACCGTTTGATTCAATTCAATCCACCGAAAAACCACAAAGCTTTCAGGGCAGATCCCCTGCGGTCATTGATTCACCACCGGTCGCAGCACGATGTTTCGATACTGGACTGCGGTGTGGTCACCTTGCAGATAGAGCGGGCCAGGGATTGTTTCGTCTGCAAACAGTGCACCATTGGTACAACCAACTAGCGGCTGATTATCCACGACACGCTTGCCGTTCAGGATCACAGTCACGTGGCGATTGACCAACGTGATATCGTACCGCTGCCATTGCCCACCCGGCTTCCCCGCCTTTTCACTCGGAGGGATTCGTCCAAAAATCGCGCCAACGCCCTGGATCCCTTGCATACGACTATCGCGGTCGACCACCTGGGCCTCGTACATGCCACGCAAATAAATCCCGCTGTTCCCGCCCGGTGGCACGTTGAACTCGATCTTCAAATTAAAGTCAGTGAATTCTCGTTCCGTGCGAAGATTGCCGTAACGCGAATAGGGTTGAAAATCTAATTTTGGAGTCGTGTTCGTCAGCACCCCATCAATCGCTTTCCAACCATTGACTTGACTCTGATTGGTTAGCCGCCAGCCATCTAAATTACGACCGTTGAAGAGTTCAATCGGATCACCGAACTGAACCTTGCGGAGGTCGGGTCGAGCAGGAACTGGCGGCAGTCGCTTGCCTTGAAAAGTTACCTGTTCCCGCTCACCATTCAACTGCTGCTCACCATTCAACTGCTGCTCACCATTCGATCGGGGCCAGCTCATCACGATTTTGATTGTGTCACCGTGAACATTGGCAACATGGCGACACGCAATCCGCTGCCCAGTACGTGGCCCTCCCTGGTAATCTGGCTTTCCAACTCGGCATCGTCGCTGAAAAACCATTCGATCAGCCTCGCCTGTGATGCCCATCAATTTTTTCGCAGCACCAACGGTCCACAACTCTCCCTGAGCTTGCCCATCCACTGTCGAAAGTGTCAGCCATCCGGCCGAACCGTCCGGCATCACCATCGCCCAGTTGCCCCAGAATGCGTCACTCGGGTTCTGGGCCGCACAGGGCAGGGCACTGAAGAGCACGGCCCAAAAGAGCGAGAAACAACGGAGCGGGGTCAGTAGTAACGTCGACTTCATAAAAACATTCCTGAGGTTGATCACGGCGACGACTCCATCGACTTCCACCGAGAGACGTCCACGTTTTCTCCGTGGATGGAGTTTGCGGATCAAGTTTGCTGATTTGGGAAGTCGTCTTATTTTTCAACACAAGCCATCTGCTCGCGGCCCATCCTTAATCCTCATCCAGCATTTTGGCTGCGGCATCTTTCGCGTCATCCAATAATTCGGATGACTTTTTCAATCGATATTTCAAAAAGAATGGCCGAACGAAAGTGGCATCACCAACCACGATCTCCTCTTCGGTGCGTACCTGAACCTCTTGCCGTTCCTTGATCATGTAGACCTCAGTGAACAATTTGAGATCTAAGATCCGCAGTGCGTCCATCGCGGCGTCGTACAGACAGACGTAGGCGTAGCCACTTTCGACCAAGGCGTCGGTTCGCACATCCCGCCCGAAGGTGACGGGGACGATTTCCAGCGAATTCGTTTTCACCGCGACGGAGAAAGATTCAGCGGGGATATCGGCAGGATCAAGATTTACACCCCCGGTCGTTGTGTACAAGACGCGAGGAAAATTGGGGACGTCAGAATCGGCCACCGATCCATACAAGATTTCGTATGCTTCTGAATCGCTGTACTCATCGGCCATTGGCAAGCGATCGACGTAAAAGAGGACGCGATAGACAGCTTCACGTTGATCCTTAATCGCGTTGACCCAACCACCCTTTCCATCTCGATTAGGACCTTCATCGTAAAGCTCCTTAATCAACGGATACTTCGTCACCAGCTTACTGATCGCTTCGCGGCGATTACTCGCCTTGACTCCATAACGTCGCGGTTTGGAGGACGGATCAATCTCGTTCATCGTTGCTTCTTGCCTCGTGGGAGTTTCGGAACTTGCAGTATAGAGAGTGGGCAGTGACTGCGGGACGAGTGGGATCGTCGCCTCATTGAACGAAAAGGCTAACTGGAGAAGTGGTTACGACGGTCCACCGGAGGCTCACACTTCACGGAATTCAACCGCCCACTGACATCATCCGGCCAAAAATCGGAAGCAAGTCACGCTCGGGGCGAATGACACCACCGAACACATCATTGCGGTTATAATCGCCGCTCACTAGATTCCGAATTCCATGGTGCTCAGATGCTGCGAAACTTTCTTCTTCTGTCCGTTCTGCTTGGATTCACTGCTAACACTCAGGCACAGGTTTACGTGTCACCAGCGGAAGCAAAGAAGGACCCTGATTTTGCCATTCAAGGCGAGTACAAGGAAGCTTCGCGTGGTATCCAAGTGATCGCGATGGGTGACGGAAAATTTCAAGCAGTCTTTTACCCTGGTGGATTGCCGGGCGACGGGTGGAACGGGGAAGAGGTCGAGAGGGCCAATTTGGACACCGCCGCGTTGAAGACGAAAGTCGATCTCAGCAAACGTATTGAGCGACGCAGCCCGACGCTGGGTGCGAAGCCACCGACGGGAGCCGTCGTGTTGTTCGATGGAACACAACCAACATTAGATGCCCATTGGAAGCCTGGTACGCGAATGTCCGATGATGGGCTGTTGATCCAAGGCTGCACCAGCAGCGACACCTTTGGTGACTACTCGATGCACCTGGAATTCCGCCTACCCTACATGCCCAAGGCCCGCGGTCAAGGTCGCGGCAACAGTGGCCTCTATCATCAAGGTCGCTACGAGACACAGATGCTGGATTCGTTTGGACTGAAGGGAAAACAAAACGAAACGGGTGGTATTTATTCAATCCGAGACCCCGACCTGAACATGTGCCTGCCACCTCTGGCATGGCAAACCTACGATGTCGATTTCACTGCGGCCCGCTACGACAACGACGGCAAAAAAGCTGGCAATGCGAAATTGACCGTCAAACTCAACGGCGTGATCGTGCACGAAGATGTCGAACTACTGCGAATCACAACAGCTGCTCCCGTGAAAGAAGCGGCCAGCAAAGGACCAATCTACCTGCAAGACCATGGCAACCCAGTGCGTTACAGAAACATCTGGGTCAAACCAACGGACGAAAGCTGAGACGTGACCCGCGACGGTCAAGCGATCAATTCCTGAATGACTTCGCCGCCAAATTGGGATAGCTGCTTGAAGCGTCCTCCATGGAGATAGGTGAGCTTGTTGTCATCCAGACCGAGCAGCTGCAAGAGCGTCACATGCACGTCTCGGATCGGATGAACGACTTCAACCGCTTCTGCGCCGATTTCATCGGTCGCCCCAACGATTCCCGGCTTGGTACCACCACCAGCAAACCACATGTTCATCGCGTCAGCGTTGTGGCCTCGTCCCAATGCAGTCACGCCGCCACGATAGTTGTTATCGGGCATGCGCCCGAATTCACCGGTCCACACGACTAGCGTGCTGTCTAGCAAACCACGCGATTTCAAGTCTTTGATCAAGGCTGCGATCGGCTGATCGACGCTGGCGATTCTTGATGAATGACCTCGCTCAAGGTAGTCATGACTATCCCAACCGCCGGAGAAAATCTGAACGAACCGCACACCCTTTTCGACCAAGCGGCGGGCCATCAAACATTGACGCCCGAACGACGCTGTTTCTTTGCGGTTCAAACCGTAAGCATCCTGTAGGGACTGCGGCTCGGATTCGATGTCAACGATCCCTGGCACTTCCATTTGCATCCGGAACGCCAGTTCATACGATTCCATACGCGATGCCAACTCGGCGTGCTCAGGATGCGTTTCCGCGTGTTTGGCATTCAGCATCGCCAACTGGTCCAACGCTTGTCGCTGATGTTGGCGGGTCTTAAACGCAGGCGGTTTCAGGTCCAGAATCGGGGATCCGACACTCCGCAGTCGCGTCCCCTGAAAGTGGGCTGGCAAAAAACCATTGGACCAATTCGCAGGACCTGCCTGTGGCAAAGCCAACTCAGTCATCACTACATAGCCGGGCAGGTTTTGATTTTCGCTCCCCAGGCCATAGGTGGCCCAGGCTCCTAGCCCTGGGTCACCACCCAAACGACTGCCGGTATTTAACTGCAACAGCGCTTCAGGATGATTCAACGATTCCGCTTGGCAACCTCGATAAACGCAAAGTTCATCCGCAACCTTAGGATCCGCCAAAAATTGCCATGGATCGGACATATCAATCCCGTTGTCACCAACCTGCCGGGACTTGAAAGGACTGCCGACATAAAAGCGTTTGCCGGTCGCCAAACCCTTGGTTCGTGTCGACTCCTCTAAGTGCAGCGAATTCAAATCTGGTTTTGGATCGAAGGTATCGACCTGCGATGGCCCACCCTCCATGAACAGCATGATGACCGCTTTGGCCTTGGCTGGGACCATCGGCGATTTCGGGGCAAGCGGATTTTGTCCTTCACTTGCGTTCGCCTGCAGATCTGTCAGTGCCAGAGCGCCCAGCGAGGAACCAAGGCCGTACAGGAATTCACGTCGTCGAATACTCATCTTTCACTCACTTCCAGAGGTTCGCCACGCCGCTTCACTTTGCGTTTGAAACCCATTTACATTTTTACTTCAACCCGCGGCAATCGCTTCGGGTCGAAAGGAACCGTGGCTCGGCTTCACTTAGTTCACTCATTTGCTTGGTGTAGCATGTTTCGCTTCCCGTGGTTCGCCTCAGGTGTTGTGACTGCGGTGGTGCAACGACCGCCACCAGCAGACGGGACACCACGCGGCAGGACGATCAGTACAGGTAAACAAACTCATTTGAATTGAGCAACAATAAACAGACATCGGCAAGCGCACGTTGGTCAGCGTTGACTGTCCAAGGTTTTGGATCTGCCACATAGTCATCATAGACATTCAATTTTTCGATAAACTCGAACGGTTCGCCAGTGAACTCCTCGACCAACGAACGAGTGATTTCAGTGGGATATTCACGTGACTGTGGCTCATGCTCGACGTGATAGACCTGCATTGCCTTCAGGTAGGTGTGTAACTGATCTTGCTCGACTTTGGTCGCCGGTCGCCCGTAGGCCAAGTGCACAGCGCGTTTGATCCAAGCCTGCGTGTCGCCGGGTCGCTCACGTTGCACTCGGGACGCAAATGCGATCGAGCGGTCGGTCATTGCCTCGCTGTTCATTAGCGTGAACGCCTGAGGCGTCACCGCAGCGGACTCGCGCAGTTCACAAGATTCATTCGGATTTGGCAGATTCATGACCTCCAGCATCGGGTCGGCTTGGCCCCGAACACGGTACGTATAGATGGTTCGACGATTCCGTCGTTTCGGAGTCGGCGAGGGTTGGTAGGCCGGTGCAATCGAGAACTGAATCATGCGAGGCTGTAACGCAACCTCGAGATTGATTTCCGGCATGGCCGGCAAGCCGCCCTGCTCACGATTTAACTCACCACTGACCGCCAGCGTTGTGTCACGCAACTCCTCCGCGGTCAAGCGTCGAGGGCGAAAGGAAGCGAGCCAATCATTATTGGGATCAACGGTCGCTTGTTTTTTGGTATCGATGGCACGGCTGGAACGCTGATAAGTCTGGCTCGACATAATCAAGCGATGCAAACGTTTCAGTTTCCAACCGTTCTGGATGAAATCAGCGGTCAACCAATCCAAAAGTTCAGGATGAGTCGGCTTGCTCCCTTTGACACCAAAATTGTTTGCGGTTTTGACCAGACCAACGTTGAAATGGTACTGCCAAACACGGTTGACGATAGAGCGTGCTGTCAACGGGTTTGCATCATCGGTGATCCACTTTGCCAGCGCTAATCTGCGACCACGCAGATCAGCGGTGATCAGGTAAGTCTGCTCGTCGGGCGAAACGGAAACCGCAGTGGCACTGAGCACACCGGGCTGAACCGGGTCACCTTTCGCTTGCAGAGCACCACCCACGAGAATGAATGTTTCGGGCCGCCATTGCTCGTCAATCTTTGGCATTCGCAGGTAGCGAGAATTGAGGGACTTCGGCATCTGACCGCTGTAGACCGATTGGACCATCGGCTTGTAGCGATTCAGTCGGCGTTCCCAAATCCAGACATCCTGTTCACGGACCTTTTTGCGTCCTTGGTCTTCAGGGGTCAGCCCGACGTGCCGAGGTGGTTTTGCATCTTCCGCATCATTCCGCCGCTGCTTTTCATTCTTGTAAGGAAGACTTCTTGCCTCGTACCACTCCAACGCCGCCGCTTCCTGCTTGTCGTTGACCTGTTTTAATTTCGCCTTGGCGTACATCAACAGCTCTTCCGCACGTTTTCGGCTGTCGGAAAACTGGCCGCGATTTTCCTCGGGCAAGAATTCACAATCGATCTCCGCAGGCTGCGTAGTCGCCAGGGCGGCATACAACTGGTAGTAATCCCGAGTGGGAATCGGGTCGAACTTGTGATCGTGGCATTTGCAACATCGCATCGGCATCGACAGAAACGCTTGACCAACGTTGTGCACCAGGTCGTCCAAATACATCTGGCGAGCTTCTTCTTTCGGGATCATCGCCGTACCCCACGGCCCCAGTCTCAACAAACCAGTGGCGATCCTCGCCTCAGGATCTTCGGGACGCCACTCGTCTCCAGCAATTTGCTCGATTGCAAATTCGTTAAACGGCTTGTCTTGATTGAACGACCGAATGACATAGTCACGGTATCGCCATAAATTGGAGAGTTCATAGTCATTTGAAAAACCGGCGGTGTCGGCATACCGAACGACATCCAACCAATGCTGCGCCCAGCGTTCCCCGTAATGCTGACTTTCGAGTAAACGCTCAAGCAGCGATTCCCAAGCCGCCTCGCGATCTTGTTGGTAGGCGTTACGAAACTCGGTAATTTCCCGTGGCGTCGGCGGGAGGCCGGTCAAGTCGTAAGTCGCGCGGCGTATCAAGCTGCGGGGATCAGCTTGACCTGCCGCAGCAAGCCCAACTTGATCTAAACGTTGCTTGACAAACGCATCGACGGGATGCCCCGCGGCCTCCGGCACCGCTGGCTTTTCGACCGGTCGAAAAGCCCACAAATCCTCTGGCAAGTAACGTCGGTAAGTCCAATCATCGGAAGCCCCAGTGCTCGTCGCAACGATCACCCCGTCTTGATTCTCGGTGACAGCCCATTCGGCTTGCTGGATCTGCTGTTGCCGCTTTCGATCGGGCCACGGTGCACCCGCTTCGATCCATTGACGAACCCAGCCTGCTTGCTGCTCGTCCAGACGGTCGTTCTCCTTGGGTGGCATTTCCAAACCGTCCCAAAGCACAGCCAAGTAAAGCGAACTTTTGTCCGGTTCACCCGGAACTAACGACGGCTCCTCCGATTCACCGCCACGCAGCATCCCCGCTCGCGTCAGCAAATCGTAATCGCCTCGCAGATCATCGGAATCTCCACCATGACAGCCAAAACATTTCTCTCGCAGTAGCGGCAGCACACGGAGGGTAAACAATCGCTCGGCCGATGCCTCCTGGCTGACTGGCGATTCACTGACTGGCGATTCACTGACTGGCTGGGCATCGACGCAAACAGCTGACGCCAGCGTGATGACCAGACTACCGATGCATGCGAAGTATCTTTGCGATGCCGACCTACCTGGACTTGGTTTCATTCGCTTGACTTCACTCGGCAGCCCGGTCCGACTTGGCAGCTCTGCGGGAGCCACCATCCTCGCGGTGGATTCGGATACCCCATCGGTTCGTCGCGTCCGCCGATACGTCGCAATCGGTTGCTGGCGATAAAATTGCGACATGCTGCGGAACTCTTCTTGTGATCGTGGACTTCGCGGAAAGCGCATCGGTATCTAAGTGTTTTCCGAAATGGTGAATAGGTTTTCAAGTGGGAACGCTTTCGTTGAAATTTAACATATCACCATTCAAATCAACAAATCGCAACGCGATTCATCGCAGTCGCTTCGCCGATCGAAAACACAGAATCACCAACGACCGTAAAAACTCCATGCCGACGCTTGCGTTGCCGCGGAACGAATCTGAGTCCGCGGGTTGCGAGACAAGTCGTGTTGGGGGGAGCCAACACTCATGAAAAGATCACAGCTGCTGGAAACACAGCTGCTGGAAACACAGCCGCTGGGGTTTTGGCGACTCGAAACCCTTGGCAAATCCGATCTCGCTGAGCATTGCACCTGAGATCCCATTTCAACAACGCTACTGCAAGATTTGCCCCAAACCGACGGTAAAACCCAGCCTTGCTCAACGCCTGAAAATCTAATTCGCAGTGTGCGGGGTGGCACACCACCCTGGATCGATTACCGATTTCAGCAGTGAGTCTCTGACGCAGAACTTTCGAAACGCCTTGGTTCCCGGAGGCTGGCAAGACGACGCTTGCTGATGAATCCGTGGTGCCCCCGATCTGTTGGATGCTTGACTCGGGAGCACTGTCACAGCCGCCAGTTGTCCGTCCCGCGACTGCTTCGGTGTCTCGCGACTGCTTCGCTGAATCGAGGAGGAGCGGCCGCAACCAATCCCAGCAGCCTCAATCTCCTCGAGCTGATCGAATCGAACGGGAACGGCCCTGCGAGATGCTTGCAACGAAACTGCCCAGCTCGCGGGGGCAAACGACGGCCACGCCCTCGACCACCCCGCGGAGGGGCTCGATTGCCGTTATTTACTTTTTCCTGTCGCAACTCACCCCCTCAGTGCGAGTCGTCAGCTACCCCTGACGTACAATATGGTATGTCTTTTCATTTTTGCCCCGCTTTCTTGCCGCAAGTTCTCCACAGATAATTTGAGGTGGACACTTTGTATCCAATATTGTTTCCTCATCCGCGTTCCCGGCGGTCAGCGGAAGCGATGCTTCGAAAAATCGGCAATCACACTGCTTGACATGTCGCGACCTGACGATATATTGGTAAGTAAAGTGAATTTATGGTAAACGAGACTTCAACGAAACCGAACGCAAAGCCAGAGGGTGATCCCCAAGCATTCGCCCAAGCGGCCGAGTGCCTGAAAATACTTGCTCACCCAGTGCGATTACGGATGGTGCAAATGTTGCTGCACGGCCGCTACACCGTTGGTGAATTAGCAGAGGACTCGGGAGTGCCGGACAACGTCGCCTCCGAACACCTGCGACTGATGCAGCGGTGTGGTTTTTTCACCAGCCAACGCGAAGGCAGAAAAGTTTATTACGAAGTTGCCGAACCACATCTCCAGCAGATCATGGATTGCATCGAAAGTCGATTCCTTCCAGAGTCGGCTTGAACCGTTTGCTTGATACCGGGCTGATTTCAGACCCGGTTATTTTTTCGATCCGAAACATCGCAACCTACCGACGCAACGATACCACGAGGCACTCACATGGCTGAAGTTCCTTCCATCTCCGTCCAACAACTCGCCGCACTCAAACCGGAGCAGGAGATCGATTTAGTCGATGTTCGCACGCCGGCCGAGTATCAGGACCTGCACGCCTCGATCGCCCGCAACATCCCGCTTCACACACTCGACCCACGCTCCGTGATGGCCGAGCGAGACGAGATGGCCGACCAACCGCTGTATATAATCTGCCGTAGCGGCAGCCGATCGAGCAGTGCCTACAAAAAATTCATCGATGCTGGATACACGAATGTCTGGAGCATAGAGGGGGGCACATCGGCCTGGGATACAGCTGGATTGCCAGTGGTTCGCGGAAAGCAAGCAATCTCGCTGGAACGACAAGTTCGCATTGCCGCGGGATTCCTCGTTTTACTCGGCTCTCTGCTCAGTTTCTGGAGCATTTGGTTTGCTTGCTTGCCCGCCTTCGTGGGCAGCGGGCTGATGTTCGCAGGTATCACCGATACATGTGGCATGGCGATGGTGCTGGCCAGGCTGCCCTGGAACCGGGCCAGCTGAAACCCGAATGCAAACAAACTCGCGGGGGAAAGTGTTGCCGATTTGCGAGCCTTTCCCCGCGGAGTTCGAACCGGCCTCGTTCCACATCGCGTGGCAATATATTGCACTCAGTCTTGTGTGCAATATTCCTCGCACGAAACCGCGGTGTCTGGGCGGTAACTGATGCCGGTACATTCTCGCTGATTTCCCAAGCTCGTTTGGATTCTGCGGGGCTGGGCTTCGGTACGGCGATCGAGCAGCCAAATCCGATCGCCCTAGGGTCACCGAGCTAAACGCACTCACCGGACATGATGCGAATGACCGATTTTCCTGCAACTGCTTGATCCGGTAGACAACCCCGCGCGATATAGTAGGGTGATTCATTTTTTCATCACTCTATCGAAATCTACCTAACATGCGTGCTCAAATTTCTTCGGCAATCACTGCCTTGCTCTTGGCTCTCTCGTTCGCCGGTTGCACACCAAACGATTCGCAGACAGATCAATCTGCTTCCAACGCAGCATCTTCCATTGATGCCACTAACATCGTTTTTGCCAATACCAAGTGCCCCATGATGGGCGGCAAACCAACTGCGGAACTGACTGCCGAATACAACGGCAAAACGATCGGATTTTGCTGCGACGGATGCCCTCAAGATTGGGCCAAACTCACGGACGAAGAAAAAGAGGAGAAATTCACCCTCGTCAGTGTCGCTGCGACCGGCGATCACGATCATGGCGATCACGACCATGGCGATCACGACCATGGCGATCACGACGAAACCGCGACAAAAGACACTCCGGCGGAACAAGCTGAAACTGCCGAACAAGCTGAAACTGCCGAACAAGCTGAGACTGCCGAACCAACGGAGTGAAGCAGCGAGTTGCTTTAAGAAATTGATTCAGCACTCCGGGAACTTGACCACGCGTCACCCATCACCAAAGGTTCGCCGTTGCTAATTCCCAGCCGTTGCCAATTCCCAGCCGTTGGTTCCGACGGCTTCGAAATCTGGCCCATCAAGCCCGCGTCATGATCTCGGTCATCAGCATGACCGAGATCGGCGTGAGGCTTCTTTATTTTGGCCAGCACTCTTGATGTCGACTATTCAAAAACAGCGCAACCAATTTCACTCTCCCCGCGACCGTTCGAATCCCGTTTGCTGGTGCAGCATCCAAGGCATCAACTCAGCGTTGCGTTTCTCAGGCGGAGTGAATTCGCAATCACCGAAACGCTACTGAAGCTCATCGCGGCAGCGGCAAACATCGGGCTGAGCAACCAACCGAAAACGGGGTACAGCGCCCCGGCGGCGATCGGAATCCCGATTGCGTTATAGACAAAGGCGAAAAACAGATTCTGACGGATATTTATCATCGTCGCCCGGCTCAACTTCGCAGCAGCGGCGACCCCTCGCAAATCCCCACCTACCAAGGTGACACCGGCTGATTCGATCGCAACTCCGGTGCCTGTTCCCATGGCGATACCGACATCCGCTTCGGCGAGCGCGGGCGCATCGTTGATCCCGTCACCGGCCATCGCGACAATTCGGCCGTCCTGTTTCAACTGCTTGACGAACTGCTGTTTTTGTTGCGGAGAGACATCGCCATGAAACTCCTGAATCCCTAATTCGTCGGCAACTGCTTGCGCCGTCGGCGTAGCATCACCAGTGAGCATCACCACCCTCAAGCCTAACTCGTTCAACGTTGCCAACGCCGCAGGAGTGGTTTTCTTGATGGGATCTGCGATTAAGAACCGAGCGGCAAGCTGCCCATCGACTGCGACACCAACGATGGTGCAACGACGATTGTTCTTTTCGAATTCCCCCCGAAAAGCCCGTTCGACACCGGCGATTTCTTGCGAGGACAGAAACCTCTGGTTTCCAATCACAACCTGTCTTTGGTCCACAGTCGCTTTGACACCTGCACCTGTCACGCTCTCGAATTCAGCTGGCCTGCTAAAGCTGACTTGCTGCTGGTCTGCTTTCCGGACGATGGCTCGCGCGAGCGGATGCTCACTTGTCGATTCGGCGGCGGCTGCCAGCTTCAAAACCTCCGTTTCGCCCCAAGGTGCCATGGACTCTACCTGGGTGACCTCTGGGCGACCTTGGGTCAACGTTCCAGTCTTATCGACGACCACCGTATCGACTTTCTCGAATCGCTCCAGCACCTCTGCACTTTTGATCAACACACCCGCATTCGCTCCACGCCCGATACCGACCATCACGGACATTGGCGTCGCCAATCCCAGCGCACAGGGACAGGCAATGATCAGGACCGCGACAGCCGCAACAAAGGCGTGCGCCAAACGCGGATCGGGTCCAAGCAGCGTCCAAGCAAAGAACGCAGTCAAAGAACAAGCGATCACCGCTGGCACAAAATAGACGGCGACTTGATCCGCCAATTTCTGTGCGGCCGCACGACTCCGCTGAGCATCGGCAACCATTTGGACGATTCGGCTAAGCACCGATTCATCGCCGACACTCATCGCTGTCAGGACAAACGAACCGGTTTGGTTCACCGTTCCACCGGTCACCAGATCGCCGACCGATTTGTTGACCGGCACCGGTTCCCCGGTCAACATTGACTCGTCCACGTGCGAACTGCCGGACAGAACCCTGCCGTCCACTGG
>JAQWPZ010000224.1 GCA_029245125.1 Rubripirellula sp. | reverse complement strand
GTCATCGTTGGAGCGCCGCTGCTTGGCTGCCTGCAAACGCTTGATCGTTTCTACCGAAACGCGGCCATCGGCATAATCTGTATCTGCAACATCTGGAGACTCAAAGGCAGCACCACGTGGAAGCGATCGAATTTGATCAAGCTTTTGGTTCGTGAAGTAAGCTTCTTCCCGAGTCAACTTTCCACCATCGGTGCTGGCCGGATCCAAATACTCAATCACTTTGTCATGGAAATGCGGCACACTGAAGGAATCGGGGTCCCCCTGGTTGCCGTGGCCAATATGAAAAACCTTACCAAGTGATTCGGTTCGGTATCCATGTGACGCGAAGTACTGCGGCATCGTTACCGCATCAGGAATCACCTGCCGCAACTGGCTATTAAGACCATACAAACCGGTTGAAGTGGAGTGCGAACCGAGCATCAATGTGAATCTCGAAGGTGCGCAAACGGCCTGATTGCAGAAGGCCAAATCGAACCGCATCCCGCTTTCCGCCAATCGATCCAGGTTCGGTGTCTTGGCAATCGGATCGCCGTAGCATCCAAGCACTGGTTTCAAATCATCGACCAGAATCAACAGGACATTTGGATGGTCACTGGCAATTGCACTTGGGCCAGTAAGACACGTTGCGGCAAACGCGAACAAAATCCAAATGCCAAAACGTGGTCGAAACGAAATCTTCAAAACGCAGCTTCCTGTTGAATTAACCAAACGATGTAAAACTGCGACATTTTATGGCTGAATGCCGCCCACAAACAATGAAATTCAACACGAACCGCTCAAGATATCGCCCAAAACCTTCGATGAATCACCCCGCCACCCGCACTCTCGCTCGGTCAGTCGGCCGAAGCGGCCAGACAATATTTTTATTCGCTTGAATCCGCCCCTTCCTCGCGGGCGTCCCCGCGGCGACCGCCCTTGGAGGTGGATTTTGCCTATTTCCAGCACTTACCCAACGAACGACACCGCCCAAATCGTCTATCCCAATCGACGCGAAATCAACCACCGCTTCACCGCTCGGGATTGATTTGTTCTGATGAGCACCTAGACGAACAGTACTCCGAGCCGCAAATACGAAGCCGCATCCACGAAGGCGAACGACATGAAAGCACTGGTCAAACGAAAGAGCGAGCCAGGGCTCTGGTTAGAAGAAGTCCCGAAACCAACGATTGGCATCAATGATGTTTTGATACGAGTCGATCGCACGGGTATCTGCGGGACCGACGTTCATATCTACAAGTGGGATGCCTGGGCGGCCAAAACGATCCCTGTACCGATGGTGGTCGGACATGAGTTCGTCGGCGAAATTGTTGAAACGGGTTCAAACGTTTCTGATTTTGAACCAGGCCAAATCGTCAGTGGTGAGGGGCATGTCGTCTGCGGACGCTGCCGCAACTGCTGGGCCGGACGACGCCACCTATGCGGAGCCACCAAGGGGGTTGGTGTCAATCGGCCTGGGGCTTTTGCGGAGTACGTCGCTCTGCCGATGACCAACGTTTGGCACCATGACGCCGCGATTGACCGCGATATCGCTGCGATCTTTGATCCGTTTGGAAACGCGGTCCATACGGCCCTTTCTTTCCCAGTCCTCGGCGAAGACATCTTAATCACCGGTGCGGGCCCGATTGGCTGTATGGCTGCGGCGGTTGCCAAGCACGCGGCAGCTCGGCACGTCGTTGTCACGGACGTCAATCCATGGCGACTCGACCTAGCCAAAAAAATGGGGGCGACGCGCACCGTCGATGTCCGATCCGAAAGTCTCTCCGACGTACAGCGAGAACTCGGCATGGAAGAGGGATTCGACGTCGGCTTGGAAATGTCCGGAAACCCTGACGCTTTCCGCGATATGATCCGCCAAATGAATCACGGCGGCAGAATCGCCATGCTCGGAATTCCCACCGAAACCCTCGCGATCGA
The DNA here is from genome assembly GCA_029245125.1 of Rubripirellula sp. Lineage (GTDB taxonomy): Bacteria > Planctomycetota > Planctomycetia > Pirellulales > Pirellulaceae > Rubripirellula. Next base: position 20,605 of record JAQWPZ010000224.1, on the reverse strand, counting down.
TTGGAACGATGTTGTTTTTAACATGTTAACGATCAAGGGAATTTACGGGCGTGAGATGTATGAGACCTGGTACAAAATGACGGTCATGCTGCAAAGTGGCTTGGACATTTCCGCTATTATTACAGACCGCTTTCACTTCTCTGATTTTCAACAAGGATTCGACGTGATGATGTCGGGACAATCAGGGAAAGTCATTCTGAATTGGCAGTCCTAACAGATCCTGGTAACGGTCGCGTGTTAGCGTGAGCAAGACATTCCAACCAAAGAAGCTCAAATATGTACGGTGATTTCCAGCATCACATCGCCCAACAAATTGAAGAGATCCGCAGCAATGGACTCTACAAATCCGAGCGGGTAATTGAATCACCCCAAGACATGCGGATTCAAGTCGGCCAAGGCGAACCGGTCTTGAATTTGTGTGCGAACAATTACCTGGGATTGTCCGACGATCCAGCAATCGTCAAGGCGGCTCATGATGGCTTGGACCGCTGGGGATATGGGCTGTCGTCGGTCCGGTTTATCTGCGGAACTCAGGGTATCCACAAGCACCTCGAAGAAAAGATCAGCGAGTTCCTCGGCACCGAGGATACGATCCTGTACACCTCCTGCTTCGACGCCAACGGCGGTTTGTTCGAAACCTTGCTAACCGCTGAGGATGCGGTCATCTCCGATGAATTGAATCACGCATCGATCATCGACGGGATTCGTTTATGCAAAGCCCAGCGACACCGCTATCGAAATAACAATCTGCAAGACTTGGAATCAAAACTCCAGGAATCGAGTTCGGCGCGGTATCGAATGATCGCAACTGACGGCGTTTTTTCGATGGACGGAACGATCGCAGACCTACGCGGAATTTGTGATCTTGCTGATAAACACAACGCGTTGGTGACCGTTGATGATTCACACGCCGTCGGCTTCATGGGCAAGCATGGACGAGGAACCCACGAGCATCACGATGTGATGGACCGTGTCGACATCATTACCGGGACACTCGGCAAAGCGCTCGGCGGTGCGAGCGGAGGATATACGAGCGGTCGACGCGAGATCATTCAATTGCTTCGGCAGCGCAGTCGACCCTATTTGTTTTCAAACTCCGTCGCTCCACCCATCGTCGCCGCCTCCGTCCGCGCCTTGGAAATGCTGACCGCATCAACCGACTTGCGTGATCGCCTGGAATCCAACACTCGGTTCTTCCGGGAACAGATGGCGACGTCTGGCTTCGAGATCATTCCTGGCGAACATCCTATCGTCCCAATCATGCTGGGCGATGCGGCACTCGCGGCGAAAATGGCCGACCTATTGTTGACCAAGGGTGTCTATGTCATCGGCTTCTCATATCCCGTCGTCCCCCAAGGCAAAGCTCGCATTCGGACACAGATATCAGCCGCGCATACCGAGGAAGACCTTGCGTTCGCCGTAGAGAAATTCTGCGAAGCCAAAAGCGAACTCGGTATCTAGTAGCCGAACGAGTGTTCGTCGTCGACGGTTCGCGGCCGCCCTGCGGGTGAGTGTGGATCGTCGTGTGAATGAGGATTGATCACACCGTCGTTGCGACCTCTGACTGAGAACTCTGACCATCATAAGCGGTGACGATCACATCGATCCCCTGTGAGATTCCGACCAACGCGGTCTTCGTCAATCGCCCATCGGCATCACTCCGCGTGCCGCGAATCGGCTGCCCTTCGGTGGACACAATACGGATATCAGCATTGGGCAACGTCTTGATCTCCGGCAGGTAGCTGGACGGTGTCCGGCCTGTTTCGGAGACGGCAGTCTTCAGAAATCCGCCACCACGCGGTTGCTCGTTGGGCGGATCCACCAAGTTTCGAATTCGCAAATCGATCGTCGGATCAAGCTGCCGCGGATCGAATGCCATCTCAAGGAAATTCCAGTAAAACGGAGCCCCCGGGGCATGCGTGTTCAACTCTGGATCCGCATGCGTCTTGTGATAGAGCGCGGTCACTTCTAACGGCCGGTCATCATAATCCTGCATCTCCCGACCAAAGCCACGAATCACAGCGCGACCACCACTCCGACCGATCGGTCCAAAGCTACATTCAATCACACCATGGTCTTTGTTCTTCATGATGCATCCGTTGTGCACATCGCCGTAAACGGAAATGACACCATCACGCGAGCCGATTAACTCGAGCACGCGGTCAGCGCCAGCCGCCACCCACCCAGCGTAATCTGCGGCGACTCGATCGCGTTGGGGAAAGTCGTCATCGGTTTTGCTATAGGCCTTGCCGCCAGCCCAAACGGTATGCATTCCGTTGATGCCAGTCAGGCAAATGAGTCGCGAAGCATCCGTCTTGATCAACTGCTGCAACCACCCAAACTGTTCTTCGCCCAACAGACTGCGAGTCGGGTCGGCGCGGTCATACAATTCGCGCTGATGCCCCCAGCCCTCGTCATCCCAAATCGCGGTGTCTTGGCTCGATCGCCACAACCGCGAATCCAAGATCACAAAAGTAAAGTCGCGGTTGGGCATTTTCCAAGCACGCCATTTCTTGGGGTTGACCAAGGGATCAACATCTTCATCACCCGTGATCAGATGCTGCACGATTTGAAAGTTCCGACGCATGTAATCGCGGTCTTGACCAAGCCCGTCTTTCAGCCGGATCACGATTTGCTCAGGACCTTTCACATCGTCCATTCCGTAATCATGATCGCCGGGATTTATCACATTCCAGTGCCGCATCATCTGCCATCGAGTGGTCGGTCCACCAATCGATGCAATCACGGTCTTATAAGCATCATCCGTACTTGGCGGGTACAAAACCAATTCCATGTACCAGACATCATCCTCCCAACACATCACCTGAAAACCATAATCGTCCAGATGCTTGTAAGCCTCGACAGTGGGCTGATCACGAAATTGCCATTGATCACCACCGCCCAGAATCTTCCAACCTTGCTCGGTGCGTTGTTGCAAACCACTGGTCAGCGCATGACAACTCAATCCGCAAACTTTGTAGGGTGCTTGTAACTGCGGCAGTCGCCCAACGTATTTACCCGACTCAGGCACATCGCCAACGTATCCAGTCCCCGGGCCAGTCCCAGCACGATCATCAACACCACCCGTGATTCTCGGATCGCTCGTCACGTCTTGGCCATCTTTCCAGACGGTATAGAAAAGCGTCTTAGAAGCAGGGTTTGCAGGCAAGACCACATCGATCGTCGCGGTATTTCGCCGCCATTCGTGGTTCACGATGTCCGCCACTCCGGCCACTTTTACTTGCTGCCAGCCACCTTTTGGATTCGGCGAATCAGCGATTCGCAATTCGACACGTTCACCATCGGACGCGAACAATCCGACGAAACGGACTTTCCATTCACCCTGTTCTTCTTTCAGAGTATCGCCCAGCGGGTAACAGTTGTAGCAATCAACGTCTGCAATTCGAAGTGGCTGATTTGAACCAGGATCTACGTTGAATGATGGAACCGAAAAATCTGCCAACCCACGCCCGACAATACCCACATAACCTTCTGCACTGCGATTTCCGACCGATTCCGAAATCGAAATTACCTGCCCGCCCGGCGCGACAAACTTCGCAGTCAACTTGGTGTAGGTCTCACCAGTATTTTTCTCGCGGCGTTCAGCGGTAAGTGAAACCTCGACGATGTCTCCCGCTTTCAAAACTGGCGCATCGACCCATTTTGATGGACGGGCACCTTTTGCTGACTTCCGTAGGAAACCGAATTTTCCATCATCCCGCCAAGTGACAAAGGTCGCGTTACGAACTTTATCGTAGCTCTCAAACAGATTCTTAGATCCAAATGCGAGCCCCATCATCCCGTAACCGGGCTGAAACATTTGCCATGAATCAGAATCTCCGTCTCGCCGAACATCCTCGTTTCCGTGATATACGAACTGCGCCGAAATGGACCATTCACCAGCAAGTTTCCACTCTTTGCGATACAAAACCCCAGGCGGCAGCGATGGATCGTAGTCCATCGGCATACTCCCGCCATTTCTTTGGTGGGTTTCATAGTGATAAGGGAACCCAGTCTTACGTGCCCGATCACCGTAGTTCTTGATCCGACGCCGCAGAAGTCCATTCTTGACTTGCCAGAAACCAGGATTGAATGTCTCCCAGCCAGATCCGTGATAAAGCGAATCGGGAATCGCTGTTGGCACCGTTTGCGCAGCAACCGGTGCCGTCAACGCCGAACACCCGACCGATGCGGCCGCCATTGCACCGCCGCTTAATTGAATGAATTTGCGACGATCAAAGTCGTTCGTGTCATTCTTCTTCGTCATTGAAAACCCAGTCTTTCCGAACGAGGCGTTGGTCAGCAATCACAGTGAGCGATAACCGCATTGAGATGAAAAACTTCATCACAACGAGCGGTAGGCTGGCAAAACAAAAACCCAAAAACGATCAATTCACGCTCACACCTCGATGCATCGTGGTGCAGAAAACCATGAATCTGAAACCGATTCTATTTTGATTTTCGTCGCTTTTTTTTTGTCGGTGGCGTCACATCTTTTCCGCTTTTCCAGAGCACGATCTGCTCGATGTCGTTAGGCGACGTCGCCCCCTGGGTGCTGCGTCCTCGAGCGATATCTTCCCGCAACAGGGTCAACAGTTTGTTCGCAATTTCCGGTTTCTGTTCGTAGAGATTCGTTCGCTCCCCGATATCCGTACCCAGATCGTAAAGCTGAGCCGGCGGCGAGCCTCCGGCAGCGGCGTTCTCCTTGGGCGAACTCCAACCACCCGAGGCACGGGCAAGCAACAATTTCCATTTCCCTTGCCGGTAAGCAAAATGCCCACTTATCGAATGATGAATGACACCATTCCGTGTCGACTGGATCTCGTCTCCGACAAGTGCTGGCAAAAAGCTGACGCTGTCCTCAGCACTTGCCGGGGGCAATTCCGCTTCGGCAATTCTGGAAACAGTCGCGAACAAGTCCGTCAGGCAAATCAACTGATCGCATCGGCTGTCAGGCTGGACTTTCCCCGGCCAACGCACGATGAATGGAATGCGATGTCCCCCATCCCAAAGATCAGCCTTGGAGCCACGGAGTTGAGCACTGACGCGATGACCTTGTTGCCGCAACTTGTCGATCCCAGCGGCCTTGGAACAGCCATTGTCGCTGGTAAAGATCAACAAGGTGTTATCGGCTTGCCCGTTCCGTTTCAGAGCTGCTGAAATCTCGCCCAGCACATTATCGGTTTGCATGACGAAGTCACCGTAATCACCTAGTCCACTTTTGCCCTGCCATTCAGGCGTGGGAACAATCGGGGTGTGGGGTGAACCGAGCGGAACATACAGAAAGAAGGGCGTATCGTCGCCGACCCGAGAATCTAAGTATTCGACCGACTTCTTCGTCAAACGAGGCAACATGTTGATCACGTCGTCGTGCGTAATCACTTCGTCATTTTCAATCACCGCCTCCATATTCCGTGCGTGATGGAAACCGTGGTAGTAATCGAATCCTCGACTCACCGGGCCATCGGGAATCTTGGCTCCAACCGGTGGCGTCTTATGATCCTTGGCCTGATAAGCCTCCCCACTGACGGGATCGAGATACTGAAAATCGAGATGCCACTTGCCAACCGCAGCCGTGTGGTAGCCCTCTGATTTCAAAAAGCTGGCCACCGTCGGACGCTTGGCATCGATCAAACTTGGCGCAAAGCCAGTCACCACGCCCCGCTGCAAACGGGTTCGCCAACTGTAGCGTCCCGTCATGATCCCGTAGCGAGTCGGCGTGCAAACCGACGACCCTGAATGGGCATCGGTAAATACCATCCCCTCCGACGCAAGTCGATCGGCGTTCGGGGTCGGAATCTTACTGGTTTCTGGGGCCAAGCAATGAATATCACCGTAACCGAGATCATCACAGATGATGTACACGACATTCGGTTTCTCGGCCGCCGCAGCCGCTGAAATATTGGCAAAAACACCAGGCAGCAGTAAGGCGGGAAACAGCAACAAACCAACCCATGCATTCGCGCGCATCACATTACCCTCAGTCAAAAGAAAATGACAAAACTGTCGAATCCGTCCGCATTAATGACCGCGTGATTGTCGGTCATGAGTGCACGATCACACCCAATTCCGACCACAGGTCCAAGGCGAACCGGGCAGCCCACGCCTCGCATCAGAAACCTAAGTTCCGAGACTTGCCAGCCGCAACGAAGCCCCCGAGTCTCAACCTTTCCGGAGAGGTTTTTTCAGCAATGAATTTAACTTTTCCTCATCGGCTTTACCATCAAGCCAGCCAATTGATACGAGAAAAGCATCCATTTTGAGGACCGTATCCAAAAACGCTTTTTGATTCTTTCCCTCGTTGAAAAACCCATGCGGCTGCCCATTGTAAATCCAGAGCTCCGAACAAACACCGGCAGCTTTCAGGTCAGCGTCAAATTTCTCAGCGGTACCAACGGGGATCAACGAATCTTTTGATCCCAAGAAAACGATCGTGGGTGGATCATCCGCGCTGATGTTGTGTGCTGGGGAAATTGCTGGAAACCATGGCTTCGCGCGATCGTGACCGTAACCTTGCGGGCCGTTGTCATAAACAGGATTGAACAGCAACAGCGCATTTGATTTAGAGCTAGTCCTGGAACCGCTCTCTGCCGGATCATCTAACCCCTCACAGATCCCGGTTGTCGCGGCAACATGCCCGCCCGCGGAGCCACCACCCGCGGCAATCCGAGCGGAATCAACCCCCAACCTTTTGGCATTGGATCGCACCCACCGGATGGCCGACTTACCATCAGCGACGCAAGCATCTGGATTGGTTTTTTGTCGCGACTTGACCCGATAGTCAGCCACAAACGCAACCATTCCACGAGAGGCAAGATAAGTCGCATGCTGTTCGAACTGGGTCACCGTTCCGCCATTCCAACCACCACCAAAAAAGAAGACCACCGCAGGCCGTGGCGTCTTGGCAGAATCGTCCTGGGCAATTGCGGGAGGATCAAAACGATAGATCCACAAATCATCCCCGGACGCCGTCTTGTAAACCTCCGCAGTCGCGGCACCTTTGAAGTCGTGCTTCTCGGTCTTTGCCACCACGGGAGCAGCACAACACGCGGCCATCCAGATCACGTGAAAAAACGATTTCATGATTTTCATCTCGAACATACAAACAGGGTGTTGTTGAAATACTTGCAACTTCACGTTTAGGCACATCCAGGCAACCGTCTTGGTCGGGTAACCTTCCTCTGGCCCAAGCAAACTGGCCCAAGCAAATTGTGCGGCGAGTCAATTGGAGAGCGTCAATTGGCAAACGTACTCTGAATCAGGACGTACAACTTCCCCTCGTTATCGGAGGGATCAACGTCGAACATCCGCAGGAACAGTCGACCAGTCTTGCGGGCCGTAAAATCCTTGCCAGTCTCTAGGATGAAGGGATTTGCCTCGGTCAATTCCGCTTGGTTGCTGGCAATCACACCGATCAAGGTACCGAGCTTAATACGGTTGTCCCGAGGACGCATTTCGTTGGGGATTTCAATTCCCTTTGGTCCCGTCTCATAGACAACTTTCCAGGTCCCCTTGATCTCCGCATGGACCGGCATTCCCTGTTGCAGCACCACTCCGGTGTCTTGCCATAACTTGTTGGCTTCCACGTTGACGAGTTTGCGATCGCTGTATCGTTGGCTACCAAGAACGCGACTGAGCCCATCTTCGGCGGCACCATACTTGGGCACCAAGCGGACCATCGCTTCGTAAACCTCACGGGCCTTATCCAGCTGCTTTTTACGTTCGTACTCGACCGCCAATCGCTCCGCCTTGGCGATGAATTCTTTGTGCAGCGTCAGCAACTGCGGATCGGATGGCAACTGCGGCTGATTCTCCGCCATCTCCTTCGCTTTCTGTTGCATCTGCTGCTGGCGACGCCGAGCGGCAGCGGCAGATGCCGGCGACTGCGCCGACGCGAATTCAACCGAAACAAGCAAGAACACAACCGTGCAAAGAAACGACCGGAACATTACCCACCCAACTTCGATTATTTGGAACGGACCAATTTCGGTGTCCGCGAAAAGACCAGAACGAATCGCATTCTACACCAACCGTGACTGATTACATTCGCGTCGCGGTAAATCGAATTCGATAAGTCTCGGAAGGGTCGGCCATCCGTGGATTCGGCACCAAAATAAAATCATCAGTCACCACCGGGGTCAGTTCCTCGCCCTCGACGATTTGCACGTCACCGATTCGATGATCGAGCAGTTGTACGATTGGCCGCCACCCTCGCTGGGCTCCATTGGTATTCACTGGTTTGAAGGAATCGGTCCCCCGCTGTGGAATGACAGTCAATGTGTAGAGATTGTCTTCAACAGTGAGCTGCTGGCCATAAGCGGTCGGCATCGCGGTCATATGTGCCTCCCAAGCCGGATCGCCATAAAACGCAACTGTATCTCGATCCCAAAGCAAACCACGGCAATCGGCTGTACTAAGCCCGAGTGACTTACCCGCTGCATTGGGTTGACGGGCTGGAAGATTCATTTCTCCAACCTGCAAATCAACGGAAACAACATCGTCAAAATAAGTATCAAGCCGGTGAATCAAAGCGTGTTGATTGGAATGAAATGCCTCGGTCAAGGAGTAACGCCCTGGTTGCTCAACAAAGTAGTCAAGCACTCCCCAGCCACTGTATCCGTACCAAGTCACCACCGTGTAGCCAATCATTTGCTGCACACCAAGATCATTCATCCAAGCCAGTGCCATCGCATCCGGTCCATTGATGTGGCCCATCAAACAGTTACCGATGGGCAGATAGACCTTCGGGTTGCTGGATTGAATTCGAAATCGATCACCGCTGGTCGGCACACCAAACATTTTCCCGCCTTCGGACTTGAACTGACCATTGCGGTATCGAAAGCCAATCTGCCAGCCGCGTTCGGTCGCATGCCCCGATGTCACAAACAGATCCGCGGTGTCTTGTGTCAAGGTATCAGCGAGCGCCCGCGTCGTATCGCCGGGGCCACGAATTTGCTCAATCTCACCATCGCTTTGTTTACGAACCGCCTTGTACTGAACCAGCTCGTCGTACCACAAACCTTCGCGGCACATTTCAAGTGCAAGTTCCGTCCCCGACGCAACTCGATCGACCGTCAACGGCTCTCGCTGCTTCGCAATTTCTAATGCATTCGCAGCATCGAACCCGGTAAGAATCCCCCACAGCGTATCGGTATACGGGTCCTCATCAAATCGGCGGGTCAGGCGATGGACATCCGCAACAAATTGGCGATCGGCCTCGGCCGATGTCGCCACGAAGCAGGTGAAACGAGGATGCTTTTCCCGCAACGCGGAAAGCGAATCTGCCACTTGATCATCCCAAGTGACCACTTCGGCACCTTCGTGCTTCTCTGCCAGAGCCGAAACCACTTGCCGCCATTCTGGATCGGCGAGAGTCGTGGAGGAGACGACGATTGCATAATGGTCAGCACGAGCAACCCCCGCAGACCACAACCCAAGTCCAAGCATCAAAACCAAACCCAGTTTCATCTTTCGTCCCTTCTCTGTTTTCTGTTCTCTGTTCTCGAGGGATCACTGGGACGCAGGCGGGCACGCATCCGTTGAAACTGGTGATCCGCCCAATACATTTGTGATTCCGGCGATTTTCAATCGCAACCAGGATACCACATGCACAGAGGCTAAATCTGGCAAATACCCAACCACCATTTGCCATCGCAAGTGGTGACTGGCAAATGGCAGCGGGCGATCTTATCCTGCATCCTGTTTCCCGCCTGGAAGGGACCAGACGCGTTTACCGAAGCCGCCAACGGACTGAACTCCGCAACCCGTCTTCTTCGAATTGCATATTCAAACGAATCGAATCGATTTGATTCATCAGACCGAATGGTTCGTTGGGATCATAGCCGGGCTGACGTTGATTGGTGGGTCGACCGTAGTCATCACTCTGCATTTGAAAATCAGCCCACCGCCACTGATCATTCCCCAAGGGTTTGGGATAAAACCCGTACAAGCGTTGGTGCTGATTCACGGCCTCGCTTACGCTTTCTGCACCGGCAAGCATGAAGGGGTAAAGCCGGCCCAGGCCTGACATCGCAGCTCGACGATTGCCATCGGCTGCCGCCGCAAACAAGGCGGGCAACTGCTGCTCGCAGGCAGAGGGATTCGCTTGTAGTTCAGCCCCATTGAGTTCGGCGGGCGAGACACTGACGACTCGGTCACCGGTGGACCAGGGAATGTTTCGGATGACAAGGTACTTACCGACCACCTCGACCCCGTAGCGGAGCTTCACCATCCCAACAATGTCCAACGTCCAAACCCATGAGTCTTGGTCGCCAACTTGGTAAAACGAAACAGCAGTATCAAGGAACCCACCGGTACGATTGGACGCTCCGCCCGCGATCGCCGCCTGTCGCAAATATTGCTTGGTCCGTAGCGGCGATTTTGTTTCGACCATGATGCTGCAAGGTCGCGTGAACATCGAAAGGGCCACCGGCAGCATCAGCATTTCATCGCCATCGCCGCGCATTGCCTGACCACCGAAAGCACCGAAGATATCACCACTCCCCCAGGCAACGATTGGATCTGCATCAAAAATGGCAACATGAGCGCTGGGACCAAAGTCATCCAAGATCGCTGAACTGACGCCCGAGTATCGGGAAAAGAACTCGGAAAATCCGCCCGCGTATTGCTCCCATGCTTTCTCACTCAAGTTCATCGAAAACTGCAAGACAGGTGCGGGATCAACGATCGGGACTGACAGTGTGGTTTGATCGTCTTGATGCGCCAGCACCTCACGCAATCCGTTGTAAATGGAATTATCGACCAGCGGCAAAATGAATGTTGAAAGCTCAAGTTGATCCGAGCCAACTTCATCAAGCCGAACAGCGATCGGATCATAAAAGCGACGCCAGTATCGCGAATAATTTTCGACATACAGACGATAAGCTTCCGCTTCAGCAGGCGTCACATTCTTCAGTGGCAGATCGGGAAGTGACCGCATCCGCGGCAAGGATCCGTAATGCTGACTGCTAACCAAACCATTCGAGTCGACCGACATCCCCCCAAGGTCCCAACGCTTGGGCACGTAACCACTTTCCATCAATTCATCAAAGGACTCACCCGAGTCCTGACCATCCAGACGTGACATCAAAACATGTGCCGTCAACGCTTCCATCTTTGCCTTGGCAATGACACGTCGTCGCTGTCCAATCTTGACACGCGGCCCGACCAAACGACGCACAAAGGGATCAGATAAGTACGCGTATAAACGAGTCTCGTCCGTGACGGCCATTTTCGTCAGCATGTAACGAAATTCAGCGCTGTCGCCGAGGCTGCCCCGTCCCTCCTGGTTGAATAGATCAATCGATTGCTCCAATTCACCACGGTGCGTACTGGCAAATAACAAATCACCACGCAGGGCAAGATAAGCCTGCTCGCCGGAGCCGGTCGGGAGCTCCAACACCGATTCAGTCGTGAGGTCCGCCGCACCAAGCAACCCGAGCATTCGCCGCAGCAACTCTGGCGAACGCAATCTAGCAACAATGGTCATATCAGTGCCATCGATAAAGAATAGGTCCGGCGTGAAGACCGCCATCTCACTAGTCAATCCCGACGCCAGCACCGCATCGACCCAATCTCGTGTCATCCCCAAGCGGGAAAGGTAACGCGCTTCGAGGTTGTAGTTCAAACAATTTCCGGTCAGCGATGTCCCCATGCTGGCGATGAACGGTGCTCCTTTATCGAGCAGCGCCGGGATTGATTCCGGTTGCCCGACATACAAGAAGAATCGGTCCGCAGGAACGTACCGCGAAAGTTCCAGCTGACCTCCCACCTGACCATCCAGCATTTCCTCAAACGGATGCGATTCCACCTCCACGCCTTTCAGCGAATCAACGTCAACTGACTCGGTTTGATCCTCCTCAGCGAGCACCAGATTTTGCAATTGCAACGTTTCCTCGATGGCAGCACGACCACCTAAAATCGAAAACATCGACAAGTTTCGAGCCGCGGCGTTGCCGCGCGTTCCATTATTGGTTTGGCTCGATTTTCCAATTTGATCCCAAATCTGGAGCACACCGCGACCGCCTGCCATCAGATAGGGTTGCCATGCGGATCGCCGGACTCGGTTCACCGTTTCATGGATCACTTCAGTGCCAGCTTCAGTCGGCTTGGAAATCCCCCACCGAATCACTGCTTCACGGTCAAGAACTTGGTTGTCAACTTCGAGCAATAAAGTGTCATCGAGTGACTGATCGGACACCAACACCACCTGGTACGGTATGGTTGGCTGATCAACCGCCTTCCATTGATCCTTGGTGATGATTGGGCGAATTTCAACTTGTTGCTCTTCCAGCAATACTGGATCAATCTCAATCCGTTCACACTCGCCATCGGTGTAAAGCACCCAGTGCTGACCGTCTTCGACGAAGGGACGCAACTGAAATGCCAACAACTTCCGGTTCTCCTTCTTGACATTCCTCCGAACCTTCGCGCCGAGAGGCGTTGTTGGCGAACCTGCCGTCAATGGTTCGAAATCAAAGGAGACTCCCGGAATCAAGTGAACGAACGGCCCTTTCGGAGATTGCTCACCAAGGAGTTCGGTGATGTCGCTTCTTCGATAACTCAAGGAATCCCAACTCTCCACCAAGTAGCTCCAACGGCGATCACCCTCAAAATCACTGAACGCCTTTGGCCCGACTCCGTTCTTCTCTTGGGCAAACTCACGACTCGCCTCGTATCCTCGCTGAACCTGCCAGCGACTCGCCTGAACTTCCCGCTCCTCCAACGCGGCATACATCCGGTTCCCCAATTGCCGAAGACGAGCGGGTTGAGTCGGAACCAGATAAAGCTCGCGAACTGAAACTTCATTCTTCGGGGAGCGGATTTTCCAAACTCCGTCGGCTGGCAGATCGACCTTGCCAACGTATGCGTGCAATTGTCCATCCCCCAAAGCGGCATGCTTCGTTTCCTGGACTTGCTCTGACATGCCCACCGCGGCGAGGGCATTAAGAACCACTAAAAAAGCGACCCCACGAACAAAGCGGCTTCCAGGCCTCAGGCACACAGCGGGCCTCAGACACACAGCGGGCAAGTAAGTATCAATCACGAGAAACAAGTCCTTTGCACAGCGATAGATCGATCAGAATCAGGGCACACGGATCACCATCAAGAGCCCGAACCTTCGTCTGTTATGCGCGATGACTGTCGCAAAACCAAGAGATCAAGAAGTTTTTTCGCAACTTGCTGCCTGAGTTTTTGGATTTCACCTCAGCCCAATCGCCCTCTGTCGATGACACAACCCGCGGCTTGGCGTTGTTTACACCGTAATGCCGAAGGAATTTGCAGTCGTCTCGCGATGGCCTTCGAAGTCGTGTCACAACAGAAATTCAATCGTGCTTTGGCAGAAAGGACGATGCACCAGGGTGTCGGCAATGGACCGAGAAAGCCAACTACTTGCGAATATTTGGGTATAAACTGGGGCAGCCTCGTCGTCCTTCCCCTCCAAGGTTTCCCGATCCATGAAATCGTGTTGCTCCGCCGCATTGGCAATCTGCGTTTGCTGGTCGTATGGCTTTGGCCCCGCGCCGACATTCGCTGCCGACTGGTTGGTGATTGATGCGAACCGTCATCACCTTAACAGTACTTCCCAAGCCGAGTGGTCTTGGTTCGCGGACGAAAGTGAAGGCAATCGATTCCAGACCACGTTTCAAATTGACGGCGAACCGGCCGCCGGAACCCTGTTGATACGCCAAGCGGATGTTCGCCTGACCTGGAAAGTTTCCGTCAACGGAACGGAGGTTGGTCGATTGCAACGTGATGAAAACGATTTAATCCAATCGTTGACAGTACCTGCGAAAGCCGTCCGCCAAGGCGAAAATTCGCTCGTAATTCAAAGCACGGACCAGACCGCGGATGATGTTCAAATTGGACCAATTCGCTGGTCACCCTTGCCAACCGAAACATTGTTTCATGAAGTGACCGTCAATGTGCACGTCACTGACACTGACAGTGATCAGTCGCTCCCTTGTCGCTTGACGATCATCGACCAAGACGGGTCACTGGTTCCAATCGGTGGTGCTTCCACAGACACGCTGGCGATTCGCACTGGAGTGATCTACACCTCGACTGGACGCGCATCGTTTGGATTAGCCGCTGGCAAGTACCAGATTCATGCAGGCCGAGGTTTCGAATATGGCTCTGCCAAAACCAGCATCTCCGTTGATCCACGATCGAATGAGGAGGTCTCTCTTTCCATCGGCCGCCAAGTCGATACAGATAACTGGGTGGCATGCGATACGCACGTCCACACGGTCACCCATTCCGGACACGGTGACGCAACCGTTTCTGAACGCATGGTAACGCTGGCTGGCGAAGGAATTGAACTGCCAATTGCAACAGACCACAACAAGCAAATCAATTACCAGCCCGATGCAGAACGCCAGAATGTTCGGCAATACTTTACACCTGTCATCGGTAACGAAGTCACAACTAGCTTTGGCCACTTCAACGCGTTTCCGTTCCGCGATGGCGTGCCCACTCCAGATCACACCGAGACCGATTGGGACGTTTTAATCCCTGCGATCAAGAATACCCCAGATGTCGAAGTGGTCATTCTGAATCATGGCCGCGATGTTCATCGCGGCTACCGACCGTTTGCCCCGGAAAATTTCAACGCAGCCAGCGGTGACAGCTTGGACAATCGGCAATTCAGCTTCAATGCGATGGAAACACTCAATTCCGGAGCCCAACAAACCGATCCGCTGGAACTATTCCGCGACTGGATGACGCTGACCAATCGAGGCTGGGTGATCACACCAATCGGCAGCAGCGATTCACATGACGTCAACCGCTACATCGTCGGTCAGGGCAGAACCTATATCCGCACCGATGATGATGACCCCGGCAACCTCGATGTCGGGAAAGCCTGCCGCGACATCCGAGATGGACATGTCATCGTCAGTGCAGGATTATTCGTCAACGCAATCGTCAATGATCAGTATGGACCGGGCGATTTGGCATCGGCGGAGAAACCTGAACTATCGATTCGCTACTCCGTCGATTGCCCGGATTGGATCAATGCGGAACGAGTGACCCTGTTCCAGAATGGCATCCCAATTCGAGAAACCGAAATCCGTGCAACGGATGACCGCGAGGGCACGTGGAAGATTGCTCGCCCCAAACATGATGTATTCTTGACGGTACTCGCATTGGGGCCGGGAACCCAACACCCCTCTTGGCCGATTGCAAAACCGTACCAACCGGATAGCCGCGACTGGACGCCCAAAGTCCTCAGTTTTACTGGCGCGATTCGTGTCGATGCGGACGGCGACAAGCGTTTCACCAGCGCTCGCGGCTTGGCTGAAAACATCTACAAGAATTCAGCTGGCGACTTTGCAAGCCTGATTGAATCACTGCGAGACTACGATCAAGCAATTGCTGTGCAAGCTGCCTCAATTTGGCAAACAGCCCACGGCAACCTGTTGAATGAACCGGTCCGATCAACGTGGCAGGCGGCCGAACCAGCCTGCCGCCAGGGATTTGCTCGCTTTACGCAAGCTTGGCGTGAGTCAGAAATCGCTCGAGTTGAAAACCCCTAGCTGCACCTCTAAATAAACAGATTGAATCAAGCATGACATATTTCAAAAGAACGACCCTAGCATCACTCCTCGTTCTTATTTGGTTGGTCCATCCTGCCTGTTCCCAGGAATCAAGATCTGCAGACACAAAAACCGCGGATACAAAAACAGAAAATGGCTACAAAACCCATCTCGACATTTTGTATCGGGACGGCGACGAACTGACCGAGTACGCACGCAGTCGCTGTCGACTGGATGTTTATCATCCAACGGACGGCAAGCCTTTTTCGACAGTGGTTTGGTTCCATGGAGGCGGCCTGAAAGGTGGCAACAAATCCGTCCCGAAAGAGTTGATGGACAAGAAGATTGCCGTTGTCGCAGTGAACTATCGGCTGCATCCCAAAGTCACCTCGCCGGTCTACATCGAAGATGCGGCGGCAGCGGTCGCTTGGACATTCAAAAATATCGAACGATTCGGTGGCTCACCTGATCGGGTCTTCGTCAGCGGACATTCCGCCGGCGGTTACTTGACCAGCATGGTCGGCTTGGACAAACGTTGGCTGGCTGCCCACGAAATTGATGCAAATGACATTGCCGGGTTGATTCCCTACAGCGGTCACACCATCACCCATTTCACCGTCCGAGACGAACGAGGTATTTCGGGGAAACAACCGATTGTCGACGATCTCGCACCCCTGTTTCATGTGCGGAAAGACGCGCCGCCGCTGCTGCTGATCACCGGCGATCGCGAACAAGAATTGCTCGGGCGGTATGAAGAGAATGCTTACCTTTGGCGAATGATGCAGGTGATCGGGCACCCCGACACCAAAATATTCGAATTGGATGGTTACAACCATGGCGGCATGGCCAAGCCAGCCCACCCCTTGCTGCTGCGTTTCATTCGTGAGACCAAGAACTGATCGGCTCGATTAACACGCTGCTTCAGCGTCACCACCGAGTTGAATCGGCGATGCGACATGAAGTCTTTATCTCTCAGCATCTAGACCATCGGCAGCGATTTCCGGCACTCCATTGAACAGGTGCCAACGATCACTCATAACGTCACGAAATGCACTGGTGAAACGCGAATCCTCCCTCGCTGCACGGGTGACGTTCCGGATATAGATCGCTGTGACTTGCTTGGGATACTGCCGCGCCAACTGCCCGTAGATTTCGGGATCTTGCTCGCCCGAATCACCGATCAAGATAAAGCGACGCAGTGGAAACTGTTCCAGCAGCGGCACGATGGCAGCCAGTTTCGTTTCCTGTTGTGATCCAACCAAATCCATCACGCTCGAATCCTTGAGACGAAAATGCTTCAGGTGCATCGTCCCCTGAGGATAACCAGACTGAGTCAAAAACTCTTCCAACGGTTGATAGAGTTGCCATGGGCTGCCGGAGACATAGTGAAACGCGGCTCCCGAGTTGGCCAGTTGACGATAAAGTTTCGGCATCCCCGCTACCGGCTTGAACTCGCGCATGAATGTGTTGCGAAGCAATTCGGATTTATCGGTAACGCAAGAATCTTTGATTGTGTCGTCAATGTCAGAGATCACCGACACGCCTGATTCAGCAAGGCAATGCAGACGACCGACGAATGAGCGAGAATCGTTTTCTTGAAGAACAGCCTGAAACGCAATCACATTGCCATCACGCCTGCTTTCCAACCCATTCATTTTCGACACCGCGATCGCATGCTCTGTCAGAAAATGCCCATTCGGTCCTGAAGTTCCGGCGCAAATAACCTGGCCCGCGATCGCAATCGTCACCAACTTGCCTCGCTCATTGTCCACTAAAAAATGGCGGACCCGATCTTCACGAAGCTGATCACTTTCGAGTTGTCCGTCGACCGATGACCGCAACACAGCCAACACAAATCTTCGTTTGATCGAATTGTGCTCAGGTTCAAAAACTTTGCCATGGATCTGAAATCGCAAGGCACCATGCTCCTTATCCCAACTTCCGTAGGTCGGATAAAAAACAACCTGCTCATCGGACTTCAACGAGGAAGGCGACGGTTCAGAATGAGCGTGCTGGGACGACATAGGGCCTGCCAGGGATGCAACAGTTATCAGAACGATTCGAATCAGCTGATGGCAGGGCCGCATCCAAGGCATCTCCTGATTCAGAAAAGATCGTGTGATTCAGAAAAGATTGTGGTCAGTCAGACAGTCTAGCAAACCAGGAATGGCGTTTCACCAGGAATGGCGTTTCACCAGCATGGCGGGATGACACTCAACCCTCGAAATTGAATTCGTTACACTGACGAGGTTCGTCCCTAGCCAACAATCCTCAAAAACGAATCCGCATGCCTGACGACCAGCGTCGAGGTGATCCAGGTCCATTCGCTACAAATCCGTACGCACCGACGAGCGAAACGCTTGGTCAGTCACCAGCATTGGACGACACCGAGGCGTATCGCCGGGCTCATCTGAAACACGAGGCCTCGTGCAAATCAGTCGGAACACTTTTTTTACTTAGCAGCACCTTCGTCACACTAGGCGGTCTTCTTAGCTTGCTGCGTTACACGCAGACGGGCATCTTCGGACCGACCAACACGCTGAGCTTTGCGACGAACGCGGTCCTCATATTGCTCGGCCTAACGCAAGGAGCGGTTGGATTCGGATTACGACGACTTCGGGCTTGGGCCCAGACCGGCGGCATCATTTTTTCGATCATTGGTTTGCTGGCTTTCCCAGTTGGCACGTTGTTCTGCGGATATTTTTTGTATTTACTGCTTTGCAAGAAGGGACAAATTGTTTTCTCGTCCTCTTACCAGGATATCGTTGCCCAAACGCCGCACATTCAGTACAAGACTTCGTTCCTTGTCTGGATGATTCTTCTGATGATTTTGTTGGGGGTGATCTTTTCGGTATTTCTTCTCGGGTAAGATTTGCGTGACGCAAGATGTATCTACCAGCTTGCCAAAACGCGGCGTGATTGTGACTCCGACAGATCACAACGATGCGTGTGGTTTCGATTACATTCCCTGTCAGTGAACAATGATGATTCAAACTCGTTTTTCGACAGCGATTCGATACAGTTTTTTCCTGCTCGTACTCGTCGTCTCTGCGTCGCTCCACGCGGATGAGCGGCCGAACATTTTGTTTATCTATACAGATGATCAATCCGATCGCACAGTGAGTTGTTACCCGGAATCGTTCGACTGGGCGCGAACGCCGAACATCGACCATTTAGCGCGGCAAGGCGTACGATTTTCGCGAGCCTACATCGGATCTTGGTGTATGCCGTCACGAGCCTCTTTGCTGACGGGCTTGCAACAACACGGCATCGAATCGATGCGTATGGAAGGCAAGTATCCGGGTAGTGCTTACGACCCGCAGCAATGTCGATTTTGGCCGAGCGTGTTCCGCGAAAATGGATACACCACCGCGCATATCGGCAAATGTCATACCGGAGTTGACGCAGGGTTTGGACGCGACTGGGATCATCAGATCGTCTGGAATCGGCCGAGGCATCCTGACAACGCACCAAATTACTACGACAACCAATTGATCAGCGTGAACGGCGGCGAGCCGAAAATGGTCAAAGGTTATACAACCGACAATTACACCGACTGGGCGATCGATTTTATTCGTGGCGAGGGTCGACCAGCCAACAAACCTTGGTATCTCTGGCTTTGCTACGGCGCTGTCCATGGCCCCTTCACACCCGCGGATCGTCACTTGGATCGGTACCAAGAGATCGCTGTCCCCGTACCCGCCGATATTTTCCCACCACGGCCCAACAAACCTGAATACGTTCGCAACAGTGAATTCTGGAGCCCCGGACCGAACGGACAACCTGTCGAAAGAAAGGTTCGTGAACGAAGCCCCGTCGGCATGAAAGATATGCCGGGGCGTTCGTTACGTGATTGGGTGCGGCAATATCACCAAGGCGTTCTCGCCATCGACGAGGGCGTCGGACGTTTACTGGAGGCGCTTCAGGCATCCGGGCAAGATGACAACACCTGGGTCGTGTTTACTTCGGACCAAGGATTCGCGTGGGGACAACACGGAATGAAGTCGAAGGTTGCGCCGTACCAAGCCGCGGTTGAGGCACCGTTGATCATCCGACCACCAACACCCGACGCAAAAATATGTGCTGGCAAAGTTGTGGAAACCGCTGTCAGCGGTGTCGATCTGATTCCCACGTTTTTCCAGCAAGCAAGAATCGATTTGCCATGGAAAATGCACGGCAACGACTTGAGCCCACTGTTTGAATCACCGCAAACCCGGTGGGAGCATCCAGCCATGCTCGTCCATACGGGCAAATCCTACGGCTCGGCGACTGACAAAATCCCTGGCAAAGACGACCCGGCCTTGTACCACGGCCCCGGCGTTCCTTGGTATGTGATGCTCTGCCAAGGCCGCTACAAGTACATCCGAAATCTCGTTCCCGGCGAAATGGAAGAACTTTACGACCTGGATGCTGACCCAGAAGAACTTGTGAATCTCGCGCTCGATGCGGCGTACGACAAAGAGCTGAAGCGTTTTCGACAGGCAACGCTAGCCGAACTCAAACGCACCGACGCCGGCATGGTCAACGATCTGCCACCAGTCGGTACGCAACAGCATCGGCAAACCAATCGACGGTGAAAGGCCTTGCCGAGCGAAATCAATCACGCTCACTCGATGGATTAACTCGCGAGGTTCTACCCGAGCGACTGGGCTTCTAATCGCTGGCTTCTACTTGTCAGCCATCCCATCGCCATCTTGATCGGTCACGCCGGTGAGCGGATTGCTGACCGTTACCTCCCACGCGATTTTACGAAAAACTCGATCAAGCTCTGGGCTTGGATATTCGTCGGAAGCTGAAAACGGGATCTTTTGCTCGATCAATTCGGGAGATTTCCCATACAAGGTTGCATAGAACACATACCCTTCGAGCCGTCCAAAGCCGGGCCCCAGATGCCCAAGGCGATCCCGCCACAAAGACCTCTCTTCTTTGCCGACGGCTTGGTGAATTCCTTTGACACCGGGCAGTTCACCGCGGTGATAATATTCAGCGGCTAACACCATCGCATCACAGGTCGGCAGGAGAAAGATTTTGCCGGGAAAGTCATCGCTTAAACCTTTCAACATATCACG
>JAQWPZ010000214.1 GCA_029245125.1 Rubripirellula sp. | reverse complement strand
CACCAAATCTTTCATGAAGCTGATCCACGGTGGCATTCGGCAATCTTGGTATCTCCGACAGTCGAGCCTGCTGCTCCATATCTGGGTGAGCCAACAAGATGCCGCTTACTCGCTTGCCGTCGATCATCGTTTCCCTCAAATCGACCAACCAAACATCCGACTTACCGAGCAGCTTCCGCATCATGATCCCCACATCCATCGAGGTCCCCAGCACACCGATATAATCGCCGTCGCGGTAAATAGGAACGGTCAAGGTCACCTTCAGCTGCTGCTCATTGGCTAGCGTACTCAGGTACACCGGCGACATGTGGACGCCGCATGGATGAACCGCTGGTCCTGCCAGAGGTTCCGCTGACCTTGCCATGCGCGACTCGCGTTCGAGATCAAATCCCAACCCTGTGAAATAGTCACGAAAGGCGAAATTGATCCCAACCTGTGGCTGATCGGGAAGCGGTGACCGCGCTAACTGCGTCCCACGACGACTGAGAATGAACATTCGCTCCAGGATGCGAACCTGTTCGCTACCGAGGCGCTGATCCAAACACTGCTGAACCTCACTCTGGTTAGCCAGCGTAATATCGCCATCAACCTCAAGCTGATTCGAAGCAGCCACCAAGGCACACAGCTCGGGCGTAGCGGCAATTGATTCCAGCACCCGCCAGGTACGATCAACTTCCAGTGAAAGTGAGCGAGCGACTAGCTCAGACGAGGTAACCAAGTTCTGGTTTTGCAGACGCTGCGCTCGATTCGCCAAGCCACCCAAGACAACCGATGAAACACCAGCGATCAATAAGCAAGCACATAATCCGAGGACTGCGGCCTGGGCAGCTAACCGATGCTTGCGAGCCATCCGAGCGATCCGCACACCGAACGGGTCATCGACAGCAGTGACGGGCTCATCAGCGAGGAATCGCTCAATATCCTCGGCGAGCTCCGAGGCTGTTTGGTAACGATTCTTTGCGTCCCGCGACATTGCCTTGTAAGTGATGGCCTGCAAAGGCTCCGGAATGCCACTGCGAATCTCCCGCAGCACCGGCAGTTTTCCGTCAATCAAATCATGACGTATCTGATCGATAGACTTCGCTTTAATCGGCGGCTTGCCCGACAAAATCTTAAACAGCGTTGCCCCCAAACTGTAAATATCGCCGGCCGGCGTGGGCGCTAACTCGGAGGCCTGCTCAGGGCTCATGAACGCCGGGGTCCCCGCACCACGCCCTGACGACGAGGCACCGGTCCCGCTCGAACTGGGCATCAGCGTCTCTTCACCGCTACTCTTGAATCGCTCGTCTCGCAGCACCGGCACAGCCAGCCCCCAATCGACGACAATGGTTTCGCCGAAGCGACCGAGCATCACATTGGCCGGCTTGATGTCACGGTGCACGATCCCGCGGTTGTGAGCATATCCAATGGTTTTACAAACGGAGACAAAGTTCGCCAGCAAACGCTGAAACTCAACACCGATTTCGCTCTCATCCAAGTCTTCAGTGGGATGATCCACTTTGCGATAATGAGCATCTATCGCATCATCCAAAGTCTCCCCGTCGATGTAACGCATCGCGTAATACATCTGGTTATCTTCAGTACAACCGGAACCATAAAGTGGCACCACTCCGGGATGCTCTAATCTTCCGGTGACCTCCGCTTCGAGGGCGAAGCGATCACGCCCCGCTTGATCCAAGCAGAGTCGCGAGTGCATGAATTTAACCGCAACTCGACGACGCAAACACGAATCCTCGCCAACGAAAACTTCTCCCAATCCTCCCGCATTCACAAACTGCAACTGATCGATGGTCGCAGCAATACTGACCGGTGCCACCTGCTTGCGATTCTTCTTACGTGAATCCAATTGCGCGTCAACTTTTTGCAAGGCGGCAATCCGCTCCCGCACTTCGCCGATCAATTTTGGGTGGTGCTCACATAAGGTCGCCAGATCGACTGGATTTCCCGCCTCGTTCGTCATCTCCCAGGCATCTAGAAGTTGATCCACTTCGTCTTGCTGCTCATTACCATCGGCCTGACTTTCCAACAATTCAGCTCTATCCTCGACCGCTCTATCCTCGACGGCTCTTTCCTCGACGGCTCTTTCCTCGACCGCTCTTTCCTCGACCGCTCTTTCCTCGACCGCTCTTTCCTCGACCGCTCTGTCCTCGACGGCTGGAGAATCAACATCGTGATCCTGGAATGTCATCTCGCCGGATGAATCGGGAGCCGCCTCTGGCTTAGAAGATTCACTCATATCAACGTTCAACTCAGCAGCAAGTGTGATTTCAACTACGCATCGCAGGATTAACCTGGCCAGCTTCCGTCTCCGCAAAAAACCCGATGTCCATGTTCAACATCACGTCCTAATCTTCGCCGATCCTTGGCAGGACTCCTTCGCACCCCAACAGGTCATGCAAATGCAATCTTGCTGACCTCCACAACCTCCTGACCTCTTGGACAGGGACGCCGAGCAAACCCGCCGCATCATCGCGGCATAACTCGTGGTACCAAATCAACTCGAAAACCTCACGCTCGACGTCTGGCAACCCGTCAACGCTATCGTGAAAATGCGCCCACTGACGCAACTCGGCGGCCGTCACCTGCGATTCCACTGGCTCGCGGTTAGGGATCAGCTCGAATACATCCAGTGCAAGCGATGGCTGGCCTTGAGCAGCCGCGTCGCAAGGCGGCACCTCGACGGGCGGCGCGTCAAGCGATTGGCACTGGCGGCAAAGATCAATCAATTCCCGCCGGATCTGCGTCGCTGCCAGGCGATAAAAGTGCCGCACATCTTTAATCGGGGTATCGTGCAACGCTTGATACAAACGCAGCGAGGCATGTTCAAAAACATCCTCGGCGGGCTGGGCTCCCTCGATTCCCTGAAAGTGACGCCGCAACCGCGCTGTCAATCGAATCAACCGCCCACAGGCGAGATTAAGCAGCTCACCGCGAACGGCTGGATCGCCCGCATTGAGCTGTTCGATCACCTGTGCTAACTGATGCGTCTCATCGCTGCGGTGAGGATGCTCTTTCATCCCCTCAGACTAGCACAAACGTCAAAAAAATGGATTTCTTTCGCCGCGAACACCTGCCTGATGATCAAAAAAACGGGCTCGGTATTTAACCTGCGGGGGTTGGGAGACTTTACCAACTTTTCACGAAGGTAACGAAAACACGGATCAGCAATCATGCGAGTGAAAGGGATCGCAGAAATCAGTCGCCAAGCCGACCAATCACGGGCGGCACACTGGGGGGCAGCGGAGGCGAAAACCACCGCGATTGAGTGTGGTTTCCGCATCCTTTTCCAGCCGGCTCATCGAAACCGGCTCATCGAAACCGGCTCATCGAGACCGACTCATCGAAACCGGGCTGCTAAATCAGATCAAGGACGCCAAGCTATCTATCGCTGCACGCGAGCACTTCCACCCGCGGCGAAGGCTTCGACTTCTGGCAGGCTGGCCCGTGTGACATCGCCCGGGAAGGTGGTGAGCAGAGCCCCGTGCGCCCAACCGATTTTCAAGGCTTCCTCCGCTGGTCGCCCATCGAGCAAGCTGTAGATCAGGCCCGAGGCAAACCCATCGCCCCCGCCGATCCGGTCGATGACGTCCAGCTCCGCTGTCGGCGCGACATACTCCTGACCGTCGTGCCACAACACGGCGCTCCACGAGTGTCGGTTGGTTGAGTGAACTTCCCGCAACGTGGTGGCGACTGCTTTCACGTTCGGAAATTTCTCAACGGCGGCGCCGATCATGCCAAAGAAGTTCTTCGGGTCCAGCTTACCGTCAGTCTTTTCCTCCACGTCTGGCCCTTTCACGCCAAGCCCTTTTTGCAGGTCTTCTTCATTGCCGATCAGGACATCAACATTCTCGACAATCTTGGCGATCATCTTTTGCCCTTGCTCCAAGCCACCGATCGTATCCCACAATTTCGCGCGGTAGTTCAAGTCGAACGAACGAATGGCACCCGCTTCACCAGCTGCTTTCATACCCTCGATCACGACGTCAGCGGTGGTTTCCGAGAGAGCCGCAAAGATGCCACCACTGTGAAACCATCGCAGTCCACCGGAAAAGATCTTGTCCCAATCAAAGTCACCGGGCTTCAACATCCCACCCGCTTCATTTGCGCGGTTATAGAAGACGACCGGCGCGCGAACCCCTTGGCCTCGGTCACTATAAACCGTCGCCATGTTCGGACCACGCACACCATCGTGCTTGAAATGCTTGTAGAAGGGGCGGACTCCCATGGCACGCACCTGCCGCTGAATCAATTCACCGATACCGTTATCGACCATCGCCGTTGCTACGCCGGTGTTCAGCCCGAAGCAGGAAGCAAGGTTGGCCGCGCAATTGTATTCACCGCCGGAGACATGCACATCGAACGAACTCGCGGTGCGAAATGGCGTCACGCCTGGATCCAAACGATGCACTAAGGCACCGAGCGCCACGAAGTCGAGTTCTTTGTCAGCACTAGGGATATTCAACTGGGCCATGATTTCGTTGCTCCGATATAGAAGGTTGTTCGTTTCTAAAAAAACTGTATTGGTGATCAGATGGTGACCGACGCAAAGCCACCATCAACAGGGATATTCTGTCCGGTCACGAATGACGAAGCTCGTCGGCTCGCCAACCAAGCAGTGACACCCGCTAATTCTTCGGGCTTCCCAAATCGCTGCATCGGCGTATGCCCGATGATTTGGCCACCACGCTCGGTGTAACTGCCATCCTCATTGAACAGCAGCGCCCGATTTTGTTCTGCGGGGAAAAACCCGGGGCTGATTGCGTTGACGCGAACCCCGGTCGTCGCCCATTCCCGGGCAAGCCACTGCGTCAGGTTGATGACCGCAGCCTTGGACGCGGAATAAGCAACGACTCGCGACAGAGGAATGATGCCGGACATCGATGCGATATTGATGATGCTGCCAACGCCCGCTTCAATCATCGCGGGAGCAAAGACTTGGGTTGGCAGCAAGGCCCCGCCGACCAGATTTAAATCAAACACATCACGCCACGCATCGAGTGGCAGCTTGCAAAAATCGCCACCGGGAGTGATCGTCGCATCAGGTCGATTGCCACCGGCTGCATTGACCAGGATGCTCGCCGGCCCGCCCGCCCAGTGGGTGATCGCTTCCCGAGTTTCGCCCAATGAATCAGCATTCAATCCATCGGCTGCGAAGAACTTTGCCTCACCACCCTCGGCGTGGATCTTGCTCGCTCTCGCCTCACCACGCTCAGCATTTCGGCCAACGATCGCGACTTTGGCTCCGAATCCGCCGAGGGCTTCGGCCATATGACCGCCCAATTCACCGGTCCCACCAATTACCACAGCAACGTCGTCATCCAGTCGAAACAAATCTTTCATGGGAAAATCGGTCCGGCGCGTATTGAATTGGCAGCGAATTTCACACAATTTAAACGCCTGCTCGAATCGACAACAGGTCCCGCTGCTCAGCACGAACCAAAGCACGCCGGACGCAGGCGGTGACGACAACTCGCCCCGCCGCAGAAAAGGCAAGGATCGCCGCCCCCAGCAGCACAGCGACTTCTATCCTGCCTTGCAAGCTCGTGCTAACATGATTATCGCCCTTTTTCCCACACGCATGGTTAATTCAGATGTCTCGAAGCATCCCCGCCTTGATCCTCGGCTTGACACTCCTAACCCTCCTGCCCAGTTGCAGCAAAAGTGAATCGAATTCTTCGACCACCGGTTCGACCACGGGATCAGGAAGGCAATTTCTGAGCATGGGAACCGCTCCGGTTGGTGGTGTCTTTCCCGTCGTCGGCGGAGCGATTGCCGAGGTCCTCAACGCCCACAAAGGCGACATCGACTGGAAGGTTCAAGCCAAAGGAACCAAAGGCTCCCAGGAAAATATCCGCCGCTTGCAGCAAGACGAACTCCAACTCGCCCTTTCCAACGCAGCAATCTCTTACTTTGCTGTTCGAGGTGAAGCAGGCTGGGACAAAAAGTATGACATTCAAGCGATTGCCACGATGGCACCCAACGTCGCCCTCTTTATCGCTCGCGCTGACTCGGGCATTCAAACCATTGCCGACCTGAAAGGTAAACGAGTCATCACCGGGCCAGCCGGTGCAGGATTTAAAATGTTCATTGAACCGATCCTCGCCGAACACGGAATCGCGTGGGACGAAATCGATTCAATCCCCGCCACCATGGCTGCGGCGGTTGACCAATTGGGCGACGGCTCGGCAGATGCCGCCTTCCTAGGTGGCGCCATTCCTGCTGGATCAATCACGCAAGCGACCGGCACTTTCGACGTACAGTACATCCCATTTGATGAGCCAACCCGACAACAACTCATCGAAAAGTATCCCTTCTTTCACTCCGCCACCATTCCGGGCGGTACCTACAAAGGACTGGACGACGATTACCAAGGACTCAATGTGGGGTCGATGCACGTGATTACATCCGCATCGCAAAATGAAGACTTGATTTACGCGTTGACGAAAACCGTTTGGGAAAATCGAGCCGAAATCGCAGAGATTCATCCGGCCGGAAAAGCACTCAACGAGAAAAACATCACTCGCGATACCGGGATCCCCTATCACCCCGGAGCCATTCGGTTCTACCAAGAAATCGGTGTGATGGACGGTGGCAGCGACGAGAACACAGAAGCGGGCGAAGCAGAAGCGGGCGAAGCAACCGCTGCCCAACCGCAAGCGGTTGAGAATTGAACCGCATCAATTTCATCGTTTTCAAATCTGTCGAATTGAGACACGGCGAGCCACATCTGGCTGACGAGGTATTGAGGTGACTGAAGGCTCCAGTCTTTTGACCAAACTGAATCGCCACTTGGTGATTCTGTTCAGTGTGCTGCTCTGTTTGTTCACGCTGTTCGCGGTCAACTACAAAGTGTTGCAACCGCAATCATCGCTAGCGGTGTTTGTGGGCATCGGTTTACTACTTTGTTACCTGACGTTCCCATTGCATCCCAAGCTTGCAAACGTCCGCTCTCTCCGTCTGGTCGACTTTCTGCTGGCGTTTGCCGCAGCAGCCTGTTGCGTTTATGTCATTGTTCAGACAGAGCCCGTTTTCGAAGCTTGGTGGGCGAACGGATCATCGCTGGGAAATCGTGCCGGGGGGGAAACCCAAACGGATTATGTGGTCGGACTGATCGGGCTGATTTTAGTGCTGGAAGCGACGCGTCGCAGCATCGGTTTGATTGTTCCGCTATTGGCGCTAGCGTTCGTTGCACATTCGTATTATTGCTACGGCAGTCTTCGCTATGACTGGCCGATGATGCCGGACTGGATGCTGCCGCATGCTGGCCAAAGCATGAAAGACATTGTCAGCACGACGTTCTTGCAGTCACTCGGGGTGTTCGGACCGGCAGCCTCGGTCATGTTCAAATATGTCTTCTTGTTTGTTGTGTTTGGATCATTCTTGGAAATGTCCGGTGCGACTCAGTTCATCATCGACTTCGCGACGAAAACCTTTGGCAGAGTCCGAGGTGGTCCCGCGATGGTTTCTGTGATGGCAAGTGGGTTAATGGGCTCGCTGTCCGGCAGTGCCGTTGCGAACGCAGTCACTACTGGAACCTTTACGATTCCGATGATGCGGAGTGCCCGCTTCCCGAACCATATTGCGGGTGGGATCACTGCCGCGGCGGCGTCCGGTGGAGCACTCGTGCCGCCCGTGATGGGAGCCGGCGCCTACATGATGCTGGAACTGGTCCAACCGCAGGTGACGTTCCTGGCCATCATGAAGGCAGCTCTATTACCGGCAATCCTGTTCTATCTTTCGATCCTTGCTGTTGTCTTTTTGTACTCACGCCGACTCGGCGTCGATGGCCTCGATACGACCGAAGCTACCAAGAAAAGCCTGGCAAATTTCGACGCGATCGTATTCGTCGGTGCCCTAACAACACTGGTGGGATTGCTGGGTGTGGGCTTTTCACCTTTCCGGAGCGTCACCGGTTCCCTGGCGGTGATTTTGGTCTTTGCCACAATGCGCCGCGAACTGGACATCAGCAACCGGGCAAGACACATGGCATTGGCCAGTTTCTTCATCGCCCTGATTCTGAGTCAGCTCACCGTCTTGCTCGACCCGGAAACAGTGCCAGGCATATTTCGGCAATTTTTGGCCGGGGCTTGGATCGATCCGCGAACCG
This sequence comes from Rubripirellula sp., assembly GCA_029245125.1. GTDB lineage: Bacteria > Planctomycetota > Planctomycetia > Pirellulales > Pirellulaceae > Rubripirellula. The sequence goes on along the minus strand of JAQWPZ010000214.1, from coordinate 1,792 downwards.
ATTCCGTTAGCACCGTGCTGGCCATCGGATCGATACTTGATTCCGCAATCATCGGCATGTTTGTTCTCTTGCTGTTCGGCTTGGCGAATCCCGCGTGGCGACCTGAGGTAATCAGCGCGTTCATTAAATCTGCGAAGAATGGAATCGCACTGGTTGCCGCCAGTGCTTGCGTAGGAATCATCATCGGAATCGTTCAACAAACCGGCATTGCGACTGACTTCAGCACGGTGATCAAAGGCGTGGTGGAATCGAACCTGTTCCTGGCACTGACCGGAATCATGGTCTGTTCGCTGATTCTTGGAATGGGTGTGCCCTCGGTCGTCTGCTACCTGCTGATGGCCACCTTGATGGGCTCGCTGTTAGGCGAATTAGGAGTGCAGCCGCTGATCGCCCATCTATTCATTTTTTACTTCGGCATGATGTCGATGGTCACGCCCCCTGTTGCACTCGCTGGCTATGCGAGTGCATCGATCGCCGAGGCGCCGATCATGAAGACTTCCTTTGCTGCCTTTCGATTCTCGCTAGTCGGATTCACGCTGCCTTTCATGTTCGTGTATCGCCCAGCACTCTGCCTGCTAGCACCGGTCGGTGGCGAACTAACTGCGTTCGCCGTGATCCATGCGTTGACCGCTGCAACGATCGGCATTCTGGCGCTCGCCGCCGGCTTGGCTGGTTGCCTGGTCCACCCGCTGACCCTGTTCGCCCGAACCATCATGTTTCTCTCCGCCGCGCTATTGCTGGCGCCAATCTCACAGATTGGAGAAATGCAAGTTGGGCTGTTGGTCGATCTGATTGGGGCAACGATCTTCATCGTCTGCGGTGTGCTGAACGCAACAAGAGGCGAGAACAACCCCACGGAAATGGCTGCCAGCTAAACACAGGCTCGGTCGGCTGCATGGAACCTGTGGGTTGACTGGTCAGTGCTTAAGACGTGATTTGATACGTCACTCGCAAATCACCCAACAGCAATCCCACCGGATGGGTCGCCATCGATCGAGGCGGCTGTTCAAACACGCACTTAGGCGGATTCGCTGTCGCTCGTCTCCTAACAAGGGCTCACCAAAGCGGTCACTTGTTAACCGCTACAACGCAAGCTCATACTCGCCAAGTGAATCAAAACAGGCGGCAACATCAGCATCGTCAACTTCCTGCACTGAGGCGGGATTCCAACATGGCGAGTGATCCTTATCGATCAACACCGCCCGCACTCCCTCGTAGAAATCATCTCGCTGCAAACAGGCTTGGCTGAGTCGATATTCCATCACGAGGCATTCTTCATACGACATCGCTGCGCCACGACGAAACTGCTCGGTGGTTAATTTCAAACTTGTCGGAGACCGTTTTCCCAATCGTTGAACGATATCACGTGCAACTTCTGAAAGTCCGGTATCACCCGCGGCAATCTTCTCTAACGACTGGAACACGCCTTCGATCTGATTGGTCTCAAAACAGCGTTCAGCCACTTCGCAAAGCAATTCCCAATCATCACTAACGACCGACTTGGCCGCGTGGGATTCCAAACTCGAGTCGATCCCTCGCTCGACAATCGAACCCAAAAGTGAATCACCATGTTGATGAGGCACAAAATGCGTCGCCAAACCAAGTTCGACCGCTGCCGCTCCATCGATGATCAAACCGGTCAATCCTATCAGTTTCCCAAGCGGCCCCAACCGCGACAGGAAATAACCAGCCCCAATGTCAGGAAACAATCCAATGCCAGTTTCCGGCATTGCAAATCGCGTACGGTCGGTCGCAATGCGATGGGACCCCATGATGGAGACCCCAACGCCGC
>JAQWPZ010000209.1 GCA_029245125.1 Rubripirellula sp. | reverse complement strand
CATCCTCTAGCTCTTCTTCACCATCCTCTAGCTCTTCTTCATCATCCTCTAGCTCTTCTTCATCATCCTCTAGCTCTTCTTCATCATCCTCTAGCTCTTCTTCATCATCCTCTAGCTCTTCTTCACCATCCTCTAGCTCTTCTTCATCATCCTCTAGCTCTTCTTCACCATCCTCTAGCTCTTCTTCGTCCGCGTCCTCGGAATCCTTTTCGTCCTCTTCGCATTCCTCGCCGCTGTCTTCCTGGTCCTCGAGATGATCTTCCTCATCCTGCTCTAGATTTTGCTCGGCGTGATTCGCGTCGTCGTGATTGGAAAACCCTGCGTGCGACTCCGATTGTTGATCGTGCGGCAGCTGGTTGTCTTGCGGCGTCGAGTTGTCTGCCGGCATGACATCTTCGTCGTGTGGCTGATCGGATTCCGGTTCACTCATTTCGTTTCAGTTGCTCGTCATGAGAAAGAAAAGAATTCAGGTTTGGCAATCTTCGAACGCGTTGGACACAGGGCTGAATCTTTCACCTTGGCGGTCCAGAGCCAACTCATGATTGCTGCGATGGCACCTCGCCGGGGTCGCTCCAGTGTCGTTACTTTCATCAGACTCGGATTTCGGTTCCAACACCGCTGGTCGTGAAGATTTCCAAAAGTAGTGAATGCCGCAATCGGCCGTCGATGATGTGCACCTTGCGAACCCCTCGATCAAGCGTTTGCAAACACGCCTCCACTTTCGGGATCATGCCTGATTCAATCACTCCGTCAGTGATCAACTGCTTTGCATCGTCTGCGGTGAGTGAATGAATGATGGTGTCTGGGTCGTCTTTGTCGCGTCGCACACCGTTAACGTCAGACAAGAAGACCAACTTCTCGGCCCCGAGCGATTGCGCAACCGCCATGGCTGCTGTATCGGCATTGACGTTGTAGTGCTCGCCATCGGCACCTTCACACATAGAGGGAATGACAGGGACCTGATCGGTATAGGACAACCCCTCGATCACACTGCGGTCGACTCGGGTGACCTGCCCAACGGCGCCAAGATCTTCGCCCGATTCACACGGCAGCTTTTCGCCGAACAGCACGTTGGTGGTTTCAAAAGAAAGATTCATCGCGCGCCCGCCGAGCCGCTCGATCTCTTCAGTCAGAAAGACATTTAGCTCTCCGCCGAGAACCCTTTCCACGACTTTCAGCGTGGGCGGATCGGTGATGCGACGACCACGAATGAAATTCGGTTCAATTCCCGCCTCGGCCATCGCACGGCTAATCGCCTTGCCACCACCGTGGACGATCACAGGCTTCATCCCGACCGACTCCATGAAGATCACATCTAACAAGATGTGCATCAGCTCGGTCTCGTCATCCAACAGGCTACCGCCCAGTTTGATGACGGTGGTTTTTCCGCGAAAACGCCGGATCCAGCCCATCGCCTCGATCAGCGTGTCAGCTTTCTGGATGGCTTTTTCCACGCTCAAATCTCCAATATCGTTAGTTTGGTCCTGAAACGCAGTGATGGACATGATCACGCGAGGGGTGCCGGGGGTGTTCGGGACGGGAAAAACCGATCAATTTAAAGCGGGTTCGGTGTAGGGTCAATCGACAACAACAGCCGCTGAGGCGGTGGGGAACAGACTGATGAGCGAAATCACATTAGCAGTCGTGGGTGGAGGCCAGATGGGCAGGGCCCTGGTCGGCGGTATGCTAGCCAGCCAAGTCGTCCAGGAAAGCTCGATTCGACTGGTTGAACCGAGCCAGGCTTCCGAAAATTGGTGGCGTGAACATCATCCGGGCGTTGACGTGGAACAGCTCGAAACGGCCGTCGCTGAGAGCGATGTCGTGCTGCTGGCCGTAAAACCGAACGTGATTGCCTCGGTTGCCATGCGAAACGCATCTTTCTGGGAGGACAAACTGGTGATTTCAATCGCCGCCGGAATCTCCCTGCAACAACTCAGCGATTGGATTGGACACCAGCGTGTCGTCAGAGTGATGCCAAATACCCCCAGCTTGGTTCGCGCCGGGGCGAGTGGCTTCTGCTGCGGGGACGAATCGACCCCACAAGACCGAAAAACCATCCAAGCCATGCTCGATTCGGTCGGCCTAGCCGTGGAAGTCGAAGAAAATCAGCTAGAGGGCGTCACTGGGCTGAGCGGATCGGGGCCAGCCTACGTCTGCATGATCATCGAAGCACTCGCTGATGGCGGCGTCCTGGCCGGCCTGCCAAGACCGCTGGCCATGCAATTGGCGACCCAAACGGTGCGGGGAACGGCCGAAATGATCGCAAAAACGGGTCAGCATCCGGGGCAACTCAAAGACGCAGTGGCCAGTCCGGGGGGTACGACGATTGCCGCCATCTCGGTGTTAGAGCAAAATGGGCTGCGTGGCGCGTTGATCGAGGCTGTGGCCGCCTCGGCAAACCGCAGCCGTTCAATGGGTCGTGATGAATAAAAGTCCTATTCGGAAAAGACATGATGGACTCTCCGCTGGTCAAAGTTGACGATAAGCAAGTTCCCCTCTACCGCATCGTGTGGGTCAGCGACGTCCCCCACTTTTGCGGAGACGAGGAATGCATGCACGAAGGCGATTACGAGATTCGCCTTGATGTTGACGATTCGCTCTGGACCAACGGCGAAGGACGTGATTCCGTCGTGGCTGCACTCAATCGCTGGGGCAGTGAACCCCGTGGAGACAGCGAAGATTGGTAGCACCGGCCGTGGCTGAGGCCCGTCCCCCGATCGCCCGGTTCCCCGATCGCCCGTTCCCCAATCGCCCGTCCCCCGATCGCTGGGAATTGCTCCCCAATCGCCCGTTCCCCAATCGCAGGGAATTGTTGACTCACGATCAAATTCGGTCGATGCGGTCAAAACGCAATTGGCAGCAGCGAGGCGATCGAATGTGGCTATCTGCGTCGTCATCTGACACCGACGACACATCCGTCAACGATTAGACAGCAGGATCGATTCATCCACGACTAACGAGGGAATTCCGTTTCGAATTGGATACAACCGGGTACCCGATTCATTGACCAGCCCACCGTCGACCAATTGCTCCACGCGTTGATCGAGCGGATCGCGGATCTCACCTTTTTCGATACTTTGGTTGATTTTATTCACAAAATCGGGTTCGGCGTTTCTCAGCGGACCACCTTCCGCCGGGCATTGAAGCATCTCAAGCAATTTCGCATCAATCATTGTTTTCGCTCACAACGGTGGCCGCCGCTTACCGAAAAAGGATCAGAGGCGTCGGTCGACTTATGATGACACCGCCGCCGCCGACCTACAACCAACCGTCCGAAATCAAAGCGAGGGATTGCCATGCTTGCTCGGATCTATTCTCCGGTTGTCTGCATCGAGACGCCTGGAAAGTTAGTCGCGGTTTTCGTGCTGATGCTCTCACAAAGCACACTGGCACAGAGTGGCTACTACACGGATGATTCAACTGGAATCGTTTACCAAAAGGTCACTCGCACCATTGATCGGCCGGTGGTCCAAACGAAGGTCGAACAACAACAGCAAACGGTCTTTCGGCCACAAACGATCACCGAAACCTCCCCACAGACCAACACGATTTACACCCCTGTTCTTGAATATAAATGGGAACCGCGAGTCCACGGACGCTGGAATCCCTTTCAACGCTCCACCGTCGCTTATCACCACGTGCCACAAACCCGCTGGGAAGCTCGCAATCAAGTGGTGCAACGCACCAGCACCCGCACCGAATGGGTTGCCGAGAAACGGGTCATCGATGTTCCACGACAATTCGTCCGCATGGAGCGGAAACAAGAAATCGACTATCGACCTGTTGGTCGCGTCGCACCAAATTCAAGTCAAATCGCGAGCGGCCCGAATACCGGCAGCCCAAATATCAATAACGAGATTGCCTCGCGATTAAGACCGATCGATGCGAATACGAGAATCCAGCCGCTCAACTCGACATCTGTTGCAACGACGGCCACGGCAGCGGCCAGGTCAGTCGGTCCCTTCGGTAACGTCGCACAACAGCGCAGTTCCACGCAGAACGGCTTGCCCGTGACGAATCTCAGCGTGGGCATGCCGACGCGACCAATGCCACCCTCGAACAGCAGCAGCGGAATCGCAACGCTTCCTGCACCACCCGTCTTCAGGTAGCAGGCCGTCTTCAGGTAATGGAGACGCGCGAACGAGAGGCGACAACCGATGTGCGCATCAAAAAAACCGCTGCGGGTTGCTGAACTGAATCAACTACCTGAAGCGGCTAGAGTTAGTCGCGCATCAAAGATCGCCGGCGAGGTATAACCGGCATGCAATCATGCGTGCGGCTCGCGATGTTTGCGTTGTTCGGTAGCGTCGCAGACGCAGCAACTTTGTTGACTACGCCATACAGCGCAACGTCGAACGACGCGAGCGAGCAGGCTGTATCGAGACAGCCGAGCCCGCTGTTATTGCACCAGCTAAAGTTGGTGGAGAGCCGACTACTTGACTTCGACTGAACCGCCAGCTTCTTCGACTTCGGCCTTAACCTTCTCAGCTTCTTCCTTCGATACCGCTTCCTTCAGTGTTGCAGGAGCGCTCTCGACCATTTTCTTGGCTTCCATCAGCGAAGCGCCAGTCAGGTTTTTGACAACCTTGACGACGTTCAACTTTTTGTCACCAAAGCCAGTCAAGACGACATCGAATTCGGTCTGCTCTTCGGCAGCACCAGCTCCGTCTTCACCTGCAGGGGCCATCATTACGGCACCACCGCCAGCAGCGGGCTCGATGCCATGGACGTCCTTCAAGTAATCGCTCAACTCTTTGGCTTGCTTGAGCGTCATGTCGGCGATTTTGTCGCCTAGATCTTTGGTGTCGGCGCTGTATTCGGCGACTGCGGTTTCTTCAGACATTTCGGATATACCTCAAAAACAAATGGGTGATTTGGTAACGGATGTGGAGTGACTGGCGTGACCAGAAGATTGGCAGGACCTAATCTTCGTCTTCGCCGACCTTTTTGATTTGGCTGTTGAGCATCTTGCCCGGTCCGAGCATTGCGGCCGACAGTTGGGCCCCTGGTCCGAGGACCTGTCCAACCAACATCGAGATTTGCTCTTGTCGGCTGGGCCATTTACTGACGGCTTGCAACCCGTCGGCATCCAAACGTTCGCCATCCATGACGCCGCCATCGGCGACGAAGCTTTCGTACTTTTCGCTGTCTTTGTCGAGCTGAACGACCTCTTTGACCAGCGAAACGAAGTCGGACGAGCCCCAACAGACACCGATCTGGCCGGCCGCCCCTTCAAAGGCGGCAGCCAACGTGGTGCCCTCGGCTGCCCGACGGGCCAACGAATTTTTCACAACTAACAGATGGATGTCTCGCTTATCCAACTCGCCTCGCAGCTCGTTGGTAGTGTTGGCATCCATCCCCACGCAACTCACCAGAACCGCGTCCTCGACTCCCTCGAGTCGCCGCTTGATGTCGCGTGTGACGAGATCTTTGACGTACTTACTCATCGGATTGATTCACTATTTCAATGGGACGACTAGGATGCGATGCGAACACTCGGGCTCATCGTCCCGCAAATGGCGACACCTTTGACATAGGTGCCTTTAATTGTCTGGGGTTTCATGTTGTCGATGAACGCAATGAAGGCTTGGATGTTTTCAACCAACTTCGCTGCGTCAAAGCTCATTTTGCCAACCATGGCGTGGACGTTACCGCCCTTATCGTTTCGGAACTCGACTTTTCCAGCCTTGTACTCGCCGACCACTTTGGCGACATCTGGCGTGACGGTCCCAGCACGTGGACTGGGCATCAAACCTCTGGGGCCCAGAACCCGTCCAAGTGGGCCAACCAAGCCCATCATGTCCGGAGCGGCGATGCAGACATCAAAGTCGGTCCAACCGTCCTTGATCTTCTTCGCCAAGTCTTCTTGACCAACCATGTCGGCTCCTGCCTCGGTTGCTGCCGTTGCGGCATCACCTTTAGCGAACACGACAACACGTTGACTTTTCCCGATCCCGTTGGGCAAAACCAATGATCCACGAATGATCTGGTCAGCTTGGTTGGGATCGACACCGAGTCGCATGTGGATTTCGACAGTTTGGTCAAACTTGGTCGAATCGTACTGCTTCAGTTTCTCAACCGCTTCGCCAAGCGGGAGAGCCTCCGCCGGCTGCTTTTCGAGCGAAGCGCGATAGCGCTTTGATTTTTTACCCATCGGGTCACGACTTCCATAGGTCGGGTGGTTTGGCGACATCACCTGTCCCGTTACCCGACGAGGGCCACGGCGGCAAAGTCTCCCACATGCGCGGATATTCCGCAGGAGCAGCGAATTTGGCGAACGGATCGCAAATCGTCAACGGCAATCGCTGGCCGATGCCCCAGATTTTTCCCAAATTGTCATCACAGACCCAAGATCATCCACTTGTTTGCGTCTGAAACGACCAACACCCGCCGATCGAGCCGTTTCGCGATCGGCCCTCGCTGCCTCCAATTGAGCTCTTTAGCCCTACCTCGCGCAGACACCCACCGACCGGCCCAAAGAGCCCACGCCCAAGAAACCCCCCAACTGGTGGAATTCGAATCGGTGCATGCACTCCAGCAAGATCGTCGAGGCCCGCTTTCTGCCTAAGTCGCTTTTGAATCGCTGGCCTTCGTGTTCATCAGCACTCTGAGCCCCTCCAGGACCACCTGGAATCGCCGCTTGGCACGCTCAATTTCCTGGCCCTCGGTCCGATCTCGAGATCGCTTGGCTTGCAAATCTTTCGGGGAGATCTTGATCCGCCCTGACGAAATTTCAGCATCCTCCCTCGTCAAACGCTGGGCCCGCTGTGACGCGGCGGCTGAAAATCTGGTGAAGAGTGAATCGATGGTCTGAAAGGCCAGGTCGTAATGCCCCTTCTTGAACTCTCGATCACGAACATGCCCAATTTGATCCGCCCCGGGCACCAACCCACACCGTTGCGCGGAAGTCAGCAATTGGCTGAATGTCCCCATGTCCATCGCCCGAACCTGCGTAGCTTCGTCTGCGTCCAGGTCGGGATGAACCTCCGCCTTGCCATCAGGATTTGAGTTGCCATCGGGCACCAACGCCTCCTCGGCGAGCCCACGATCGGGTACCTCGCGATGATCGGGTACCTTGCGATCTGGATTCCGAATCAGCAAGACCATTTTGGACCGTGTTCCAAGCTCCAAAAATTCTTGGGGTGAAAAAGGCTTGAACGGTCGATCATCGACCACGCTTGTCACCACGAACGATGAAGTCATCTGATCTTCGCTGGGCGTGTAGACGAGGTAGCTTTGCTGATCGGCCCGAATCAAATACAAACTCTCGCCGAAAACATCTTCTTCGGTTTTAACTTCCTCGAATCGAAAAAGATCCCAGATCAGATCCAATCGCTGGTCATCGTCGGCTTTCGAAAATGCGAGCGCAAATTCGTCAGGCACATCGCACCGCCGCGCCAACTTGCCGATCAATTGGTCCCTGCGTTCTTTCCGCGTTTGAACTTCGGTAACGACGTTAGCCGCCGCTTCCTTTTTTTCATTCCGTTGGCGTTCACGCTCGGCGGACTTTTCTAACTGCGGCAGTAACTCGTCAAAGGCTTTGACAACGTCAAGCAGCTTCTCCTGCTTGCGTTTTAACTTTTTGATTTGGCGGTCTGCATCCTTGGCCTTCTTATCGACCTGCTTTTCCACGTCTTGCTTGATGAGTCGAGAACGACTCTCCAAAAACGTTTCGCGAGCGTAAGCCAGCTTCTCAGTCGCAGCGACCATTTTGCGTTCTTGATACAACGCCTTGGCATCGAGCACTGGCATCGCGGATTTACTCCCGCGCAACAGCTTATACAGCTCCTGAAAATCATCCGCATTCATACAAGATCCTAGCGACTAGAGGTTCGCCCAATGTAAACCATCCTGGACCTCGATGGTGGCGAACGGAACCACCATGCCCGCCAGAGGCAAACACGCCCCACCCAACGGAGGAATTTCTCTACAGCGTTTCAGGGCCTACCAGATCCCCGCCTGCAGCAGCTGTGCAGTCACTTTACCCGACCAGTCCTTATTGGCTGCCGGCGAAGCGGGACTGGGATGCAACACGCGGGTCAGTTTCGCTTGGCAATCCGTTTTCGCGACAACCCGTTTGAGGCAGCTTTCAGCGTAAGTGCCAACCGCCACTAGGTGCTCAGGGTCGACCGTTTCGATCACTTCAACTAAGTGTTGATCGCAAATTTCATTGAGCACCACGCGTTCCTCAGCGGGTAGTTTATCCGGGGTTCGGTTTCGCCCCGACTCCTCCATGAAGACGAGCGGGCAATAGTTGGCGATGAAGTAATCGGCAAAAAAACGGTCAGGGGTTCCCAACTTCTCCCTGAACAAGCCCCACAATCGCCGTCCGCTGACCTCACTGCGTGTGCATTGAAATCCTTCGACAGGACGCTTCGGGTGTTCGGGGTCCGGGTGTTTGACAGGCACTTCGATTCCGAGCCAATCGCGCACGGCGGCGACTTCACCAAACGGCACGCCGGTCTGCCCCATCCCCCAGGGTCCGGGATTCATGCCAAGCATCAACACGCGGACTCCATCATTGGGAACATTCTTCAGATACAGCCGATGTGATTCCCATGCGTAATCAAGCGGGTTGTAAACATGCGTGACCGGAGACGCAAAACTCAACGCATCGACGGCATCGCTTAAACGAGCGGCGGCATCGAGCAAACGACGTGAGGCGTGATTGGCTGCACTCAATTGAAAGGGCTCTGCAATGGAGGTGACGGTGGGTTCGATTTCGACGCCCCGGCGGGATGCCGATTGTTTACTTCCAAATGACGAAGCTGATGCAAGACCATGATCTTTTGCCAGATTTTACGAGACAATCCGGTCGTCAACTGCTCGACCTCTCCGACCGCGTTCACTGACTCGGAATCATCGAATCTCTGAACATAGAGCGCTGCAACCTTCCCGGTAAGCGACAACATCTCGCTGCAATAATCGAGATATCGATTTAATTGTTCCGGCGTCAGATTGCGCTCCGGCGAATGCTCGGCGTTGGCATAGCCACTAAGAAACCGCTCCGGATCCTTGGTCAACTGGTGCATATCAATGACGTGCGCGATCGAACGCAATTCGTGGATTGCAGCCAACGTCCGTCGTCGCTTCAGACGCGACTCCAGGCTGAACAGAAAGATGACCGCGATCGATGCCAGAATCAGCTCGTTCATCACCGCCTCGAGCGTTTGAATAATCTCGGTGACACCAATCTTCTCACCTTCCGCTGCCTCCACGCCGAGGTAGACCGAGATGCCTATGATGCAAACCAACAACGTGGTGACGAACAGACTGAGCCATCGAATCCACCGAATTGGCTGCGAGATCTGCAAAGCACGGCGAGCCGCTTGCTGCGCATTGCCGCGCAGTTGTCCGCAGAGGGTCGCCAGACCTGACTCGGGAAATCGATCTTTGATACGCCGCTCAAGCTGCGACACCGTCTCGATAATCCGATCGTCCCGCAGAACCAACGAAAACCTCGAATCGCCCTTGGTGTCGCGAGTGAGAGCGGAACGACCACTCGCAGACGACTCACTCTTTTCACTGACTTGTTTTTCACTGACTTGGTCTAGCGGATTCAAGTCAGCACCCGGCTTGGAAAGGTCTTTCGCCATAATTCATCCCTTCGATTCGCTTCCAGAACACGAGTCGTTTCAAACCCCCAGATACTCTTCGATCGCATCACAAATCACATCATGCGGAGGCTGCAGCCCCGTCCAACGCCGCAGACATCCACTGAGCGTCACACTCCGCCGTTCAGACTCATCCACAAAACGATAGCCGAGATCTTCGAGCCGATCCCGTTCCGGATGCCCGTCCGTCAAATCAATCACAATCGTGGAACCATCATCGCTAGGCCAATCCTCGGCCTCAAGCTCGCCGGTTTCAGCCAATACGATAAAATCTGCCCGCGACACACGTTGTGGATCGGGGGGCAAATCCAACTGCTCGTACCGAGGCACGGCCCGCGAAGGAGATTCACCCGCGGCGTCGTCCCCCAGCCAGATCCATGCTTCCTCGGCAACTGGGAAAGAGGATTCCGCTGCAGCCTGCGTCGACGAAATAGATCCGGCGTTAATTTGGATTGCCCCGGTGCCTGCGAGACCAGAGTCGGTGTCTGCTCGACCAGAGTCGGTGTCTGCTCGATCAGAGTCGGTGTCTGCTCGATCAGAGTCGGTGTCTGCTCGATCAGAGTCGGTGCCTGCTCGATCAGAGTCGGTGTCTGCTCGATCAGAGTCGGTGCCGGCGAGACCAGAGTCGGTGCCTGCGAGACCAGAGTCGGTGTCCGCTCGATCAGAGCCAGTGCCGGCGAAGGCTTGGCCGGCTCTGATGCCTCCCTGCTCGGCTCTCGGGCTGGTTTGGTCACCTCTGTCGGCCAGTTGGTCGACTGTGGGATCCGCTTGGGAAGCGTCAAACGTTGCCTGGGGGGAGCCAGCGTTTGGTTGTGTTGATTCGGCAATCGGCTTGGCGGCCTCGGCCGCAGTAAACCAATCACCCAACTCGCAACTGCCACGCAGCAATCCATCGCGATCTCGGTACAAACAATCGATCGCAAGTACCGCCCCATCTTGCTGTGAGTGCTTTGCAGCGTACCAATTGGCGACCGCACGGCTGACCGACGAATCGACCAGTACGCCACGAATTCCTAAAACCTCCAACCCGTCCAAAGCAGCCGGGATGTCAGCTTCACGAACATCAAACGACAAAACACGCCATTCAAGGTTCATGTCATCCAACGCGCGCTCGATCGCAAACTGCGACGGGTTCCCGGCAATGGGATTCCCAAGGATCGTCAAGATTGGTTCGGTGGTTCCTTCCATGGCGGCAGCGACAGTCTGGGGTCGGCGTGTTAAATTAGGAGAAATTGTGCAACGCGAGCAATCGAGTGATGACGGCTTCGAAATACGTCCAACCAGAACTCGGCCGATCTTCGCTGACTCTACTGTTGTTGTTGCTGTCGGTCTCGACGGCGTTATTTCTTAATTATTGCCTTGGCTCGGCAAACAGAACCACCCCCGGCCCGGTGCACTCCACCAACTCCAACCTCTATCCCTTCTTCGTGGTGGGCTTGATTTACGGTTGGACAGCCGCGGGCAGTTGGCTGCTGTCATGCATCGAGCGACGGTATTTTCGCTGGGTGCTTCAAGTCGGCCTGGTGGTGATTTTTGCCAGTCTGCTGCAAGAGATGCGACAGGGTGAATGGATCCGTTTTTTTTCATCCTTGGGTGGATTGGTTTTCTCACAAGCCATGATCTTCCACCTGCTCGGGATGCCGCGTTGGCGGATAAACGGTTCGTCTGCCCAAGATTTACCGAATCGCAATGAGAATCCAACCCGACAGTTTGGCATCGGCGACATTCTTGCTTCCACCACCTGCATCGCCTTCTTGCTGGCGATCATGATTCGCTACCAACCCAACGTGGTCGGTTCGGCCAGCTATTGGTTAACATTATTGGCGTTTTGGGCCGTGGCCCCGCTGAATGCAGCATTCATGATGATGGCAATCCTCGGATCTCGGCAACGCGGACGACGGATCGGTTGGGTACTCTTGTCGATCGGCACAACCATGCTCTGTGCCGCCGGTCTGACCGTGGCTGAGGTCATGTTGAATGATCGCTCCGGAAGTCGGGCGAGCCCACTCGATTTCTGGAAAATGGCTCCGCAGATTGGCTTGGCCTATGGGACCCTGCTAATGACAATTATCGCTCTGTTCGCCACGCTGGCCAGCCTCGGACGCGCCAGCAACAGCAAATCCGAGCAGAACGGACCCGAAAGCAGCAGACCCGAAAGCAGCGGACCAGCGTAACAAGCGAAGCAAGGATCGAATCACCAGCAATTCAGCCTCACCGCACCAAGATTTTCGCTCAGCGAACGAACAGGACGTGGCACAATAGGCTCTGAAGAGCCAGCACACTGGTTTCCCAAGGGAGAAGATCAAATGGCACGAGGCGACCATTTTTTTGTTTGGCGACATCACCGGGGCCTGCCATTCCAGCACCACGGCATCGATCTCGGTGATGGAACGGTGGTTCACTTCACCGACGGTGAAGACGGAGTTGCCGGTCCGGGGGGCACAACCGACGAAATGATCATCGCGAGGACGTCCGAGGACTCGGTTAAACGGGGCGGACGCGACCGACTGCACTTCATCAAGCACGCCCCTCGTTTCTCGGCCGATGAGATCGTCGAGCGGGCAATCAGTCAGCTTGGACGGCAAGGTTATCACTTGGTGTTTGATAACTGCGAGCACTTTGCCCGATGGTGCGCCGTGGGCGACGACGAAAGTCAGCAGATCAATGCGGCCTGTGAGCGAATTAGTTCTCTGGGAATCAAAGCGACCGCCGGTATGGCAGCAAAGCTCGTCGGAGCTCGTATGATTCGGGGCGTTAGTCCAGGTTTGTATCTCGCAGACGCCGCCCAATGGCTGACCGAAGCAGGTGGACATCACCTAGGATTGCGTGATCCCAACCAACGGCGGAATGCAGGTCGCGTCTTGGGTGCGACCACTGCGATCGGGGCTGGGGCAGTCTCGGGGCCTGTGGGCATCGCCATCGCTGGCGGGCTGTGGATGGCAGGCCAAGTCAGCGGTGAGGTCAGCAAGAGAGCCTACATGCGTCTTCGCCGCCAACGCATCCCGGACACCACATCACGCGTTTGACCGACAAGCCGAACCTGATCGGCTTATCCGTCATCTTCGACCCTTCACTGGGTGAATCCATCGACGCAAGACGAATGGCTAATAGAGCCGTGATTTGGCTCTTGAAATGCCGTCGCCAACATGGCTGTCATGTGGCGACGACTGTTTCACGCGTTTTTTTGTTTTGCACGGGGATCAACATGCGTCTATTCATTTCGACCGCTTTAGTGGTGTGCGTTTCATCCATCACGCTGGCACATCACCCCGACAAGGAAAATCAGAAAGTTCACCCGCGGATCGAAGTCATTCCTCCGTTGGGGAACGCCCTGCCGATGTCGCATCGCCGAAAATACAACCGCCCCAGCAATTGGATGGGCAAGATCGCGTATCACATCGCCCCCAGCAGCCAGGAAGCGATGGCGTGGCACAATGCGACCCATCGTGGATATTATGAGAACAAAAGCCCACGCATGGTGACCCACTACTTCTACCCGAAGCCGTGGGAGGGTTTGAGGATCGGACCGCGTCGGGCGACAACCGCTGGAAACAGTCAGCAATCAAACCTCGACGTTCCCACCCTGGACATCCACCCGCTTGATGATCCGGCTGAGGCATTAGATCCGGCCGAGGTTATACCGCCTCCGACAGCAGCGGAACTTGATATTCCGCCAGCACCCCTAGCGGAGAAGGCTTCTGAAGCGGTCCCAGCAACCGAAGACGGGGTTGAGCCTGGAGACAAGGACGAATCGGAAGCAACAGAGTCGCCATCCGATCTCACCCCACCCAACGTCGAAAAAGACTTACCAAACGTGGACGATTCCGCGGCCGAAGGGATCAATCCTCCGCTCACCAACGAACCGGCCACGGCCGAATAATCGGTTCGTTGAGTTTTTTTCTCAGAACCGTCAAAGTTTAACAGCGGTCCACCCGATAACTTTCACTGGACGAGGTTTTCACAGCCCGCCTGGGATCGAAAGATCCCAAGCAAACCGCTGAAAACAACGTGGGGGGCTTCCACACTCGGCCCGTACGGGAACACATCATTCGCGCTGTGCGAATACGTTACGTGTGTTTCACGGCGGCACGACCCAGGAAGTCCAGGGCATGAACCGCTCACTGCTAAGAATTACCGCTCACTTGCAACTTGGAATTATGTTCCTGGTGGCAACCGGATGCGCTCAAACTCAACCGTTCTTCTTCAACGAATCACCCGACTTGCAGTACTATCTCAATAGTGCCACGCAAATCGAGTATCCGGATGTCGAGCTCGATAGTTTAGCGGAGACCACCGAAGCGCAACCGCCGCTGACGATTGGGAACCACGACTATCAGTTCTGGGATCTGACGGTCGAAGAATGCGTTTCCATCGCGCTGCAAAACGCAAAGTTCTTTGTGACCACCAGCGGGAACGCTGAGTTTCGACAGAACGTTGCGGCTCAGTTCACCAGCGCCACGGCCGACCAACTAGGCAGCATCTACGATATCGCGATCACGCAGTCGACGACTCAATCGGTGCCACTGACGGTCGATGGGAACGGCAACCGAGTGCTGCCGCGGGCTGTCTTGCGAGCCAACCAAATCGGTGGAGTGGAAGATGCCTTGTCGGAGTTTGACGCTCAAGCCAGTGCGTTTTTCAACGTCAGCACAACCGACCGCCAGCAAAACACAACGGTTCCGGTTCCACTACAAACGATCACAACGACGCAACAGTCGGCGATCAGCAAACGCTTCGCCACCGGCGGCGTCGCCACCCTGCGACAACAGGTGCTGTACGACCGATCTGAATCACCACCTGCACAGAATGCACTACGAGACCTCAACAGCGTTTGGACTGCTGTCTTGGAAGCACAGGTCCAGCATCCGCTGATGCGTAACCGGGGTACTCTGGTCAATCGGATTCCCGTCGTGCTCGCCAGCTTGAATGAAGATGTTGCGATCACGGACTTTGAAATCCAAGTCCGTAACCTGGTTCGTGACGTGGAAGTCGCTTACTGGAATCTGTACGTCGCCTACCGAAATGTTTCCTCTGCTGTGATCGGTCGCAACAGCGCCATCACGACGGCCCGATCCGCTCGGCTGAATATCGCCAACGGCATCGGCACCAAACAGGAACTGGCCCAAGCCGAAGAACAGTACTACAACTTCCGTGCACGTCTATCGTCTGCTCTCGCCGGATCGAACGTGCTCGGCGATGATCGCCAGGGTGTCTACGGTAGCGAGCGGGCACTTCGCGACCTGATGGGACTCTCGGCGACGGACGGCCGATTGGTCCGCCCCATTCAGGAACCGAGTCTGGCACGACTGGAATACGACTGGGACGAGTGCATCGCGCAGCTGCTTTACCTCAGCCCCGAACTGCGACGCGGGCGGGTTGTGATCAAACAACGCGAACTCGAGCAGATCTCGGCCAAGAATCAAATCCTGCCGGAAGTGAACCTGTCACTGCTTTACCGTTGGGTCGGTGTCGGTGATACCCTTGGCCCTCCAGCCCGCAGAAACGTGAGCTTCCCTTCGCCTGGCAGCAGTGCGTTGGGCGAACTGACCGGCGGCAACTACCAAGAAGGTGCCGTTCGTTTAGAAATCACGCCGCCAGCCATCGGCGGTCGACGTGAACGAACACGGATTCGAGGTAGCCAACTGCGGCTGCACCAATCACGTGCCTTCATGCAAGACGCCGAACGATTGATGGTCAGCCAACTCAGTGACGCCATCGCTAAAGTCGCCACTCACTACCAACTCGTCCAAACTCACGCCATGCGTTGGCAGGCGGCCGAGCAAGAGGTTGAAGCGAGGCTGGCACAATTTAAAGGCGGACGAAGCCCGGTCAATGTCGTGCTGCAAAGCCAACAGCGTCGAGCCGATGCTCAGATTTCCTACTATCGATCCCTGGGGGAATACAACAAGTCGGTCAACTACGTCGACTACCTCAAAGGATCCATGCTGGCCAACAACAACATCACCCTGTCGGAAGGTCCTTGGAATAAAAAAGCCTACTGGGACGCCCTCGAGAGGGCACGTGAGCGGAGTGCGGGTAAACAATGGAAAGACGGTGTCAGCCGACCCAGCGTCGTGCGACAAGGACCACTGCTGAACGGCCAACATGCGGCCGGCATGCCCTACCAATCGGACATGGAAAACCAGCTGCCAACCGATTCCGTCATCCTGGAAGCCCCTCACAACGACATGTTCGAGGTTGGCGAAGTGCCGCTGGGAAAAATGGGAGCTTCGCAAAGCGAAATGTTGAACGATCCGTCGCTCAATCCCAACCCGATCGCCCCACCCACAGAAGCCACCCCAAACGTCGAACAAGTACCACTGCCCTCGGCAGATCAACTGCCCGACGGGCCAAGCATTCTCAGCCCGAACGGTGCCGATGGCGGTCCAACCCCAAGTCAGGGAGCAAGCCGCAAAACCCCCGGGCAGCGAGTCGTGAAACCAGTTCAGCAGGCGTCGAGTCGAATCCACCGAGTCTCAGCACAGGGTCGAGTGATCCCTACGGCTTACGAGCAAAGTGTCGAAGTCGGCTCCGCACCTGTCCCAGTTAAGCGGACACCGCTACCTAAATAAATCGAAGGACTTTCCGTGGGCGGAGGCTCTACGAGGGTTACCCATTAGCGTCGGGAACCATAATCCTCGTACACGAACAGCTCGAGCATTGCCGATTTGGCAACTCGAGCTTTTCGTCGTTTCTATCAGCCAGTGAACGCTCCATTTCATCAGCCAGTGAATACTCAATCGCCGTGGCTAAATCGCGATCATTGAATGGCTGCCATCAGCTTGCCAAAAATTCACCCCGCCAAAAATTCACCCCGCCAAAAACTCACCCCGCCTAGCGGCATCCACCACATCACTCAATCGACGGTTTCACTGGATCGGCACTGGCATCAACATTTCGCTGGCCGATACCAGACGGATGTTTTTACAGCGTGACAGCTGGAATTGCCGTGGCTGCTCGCGGCACAGGCAGAGTCCCAAAAAACGGTAACTGCCCATGAACCGAATCGGGCTGACAACCCGATGCGTTTGATTTCCTTTGGAATCGCGATAATCCATTTCGATCACGTAATTGTCCGCGTCCCGCATCGCTTTTTGCAACATTCGATTCATATTTGACCCCCCTTTGGATGACTCGACTGCTGAAGTATTCGTCCCTCCGATGACACGTCTGGTCCGATGTCTGGTCGCGACCAGCTGATTGCGACTCGCCGGGGGAATAGGCAGTCTTTCGCATGCGGCAGGCTGCCCTTTACGCCTAAAAGAATTCCCGCTCGGCAGAATTCCCGCTGGGCAGAATTCCCGCTCGACAGGATTCCCGCTCGACAGGATTCCCGCTGGGCAGAAATCCCGCTCGGCAGAGCAAAATCATTCGGTCGATCGCCGATCCGCCTAGGTCGGCATAGCAATCCGCTGCACACGATGATTGTTGCTGTCCAGCACGTGGACTCGGTCTTGGGAATCGACCACCAACCCCCAGGGTTGATTCAGCATGCCGGGTTCAAACCCGGCTGTTCCCCAGTTGGCGATCCATGTGCCGTCAGGCTCAAACCGTTGAATACGATTGTTTTTATATTCGATCACCAGCACCGTCTGATCGTTCGCGATCACCATGTCATAGGGATAATAGAACTGCCCGTTCTGAGTCCCGGGACCGCCCCAAATGTCGATCAAGCGGGGAGTCTCCTCGCGAATGTCGAATCGCTGAATGCGATGATTACAAGAGTCACAAACCCACAGCACATCCCCCGAAACCACCAAGCTCTGGGGCCGCAAGAACTCACCCGGAGCATTGCCGGTGGCACCCCACTGCGTGATGAATTGGCCATCAGCATCGAATTTCTGGATTCGATCTGAAGCGTTGTATTCACCGATGTAAACACACCCGTGCCGATCGGTCACTGCGTCGGTGACAAACGCAAACTCACCAGGCTGATGCCCCGCCGTGCCGCCGATCTGGTCTTCGTCGTGCAATTCACCATCCAATGAATAATCGAGCATGCGATAGTAGTGGGTATCGGCCACCAGCAACCTCACATCGCGACCGCTGGAGGGGCGATTGGTATCCAATGCCAAACCGGTGGGCCGACCATTCTTGGTGAGCGGTGTGCTCCACCATCGCAAGAGGTTACCGTCACGATCAAAGACTTGGATGCGGCCAGTCGTGTCAACGATGTAAAGCTGATCGCTCTGATCGATGGTGATCGCACGTGGTTTCACAAATCGACCTGGCCCGACGCCCCGACTTCCCCAAACCAATTCTGGGGCACCCGCGACCCCAGTCGCAACACAACCACTACTCATCGCGACTCCAGCAGCCAAACAGCCACTGAGAAATTCGCGACGGTAGACACGCTTCGGCAATGTGGTCGTCTTCATCGCTGCAGATTAAGAGTCAAAAATGGATGAGCACCGCGAGAGGGGCCGAGAGGCTGAGACACAGCAAGTTGGGGCAACAGGGAAAGCGATAGCGATCGGCCTGCCTGTCGATTGGCCTGCCTCTGACTGGGAAGCAGCTCGCCTGCTTGTGGGTTCAAATTAAGTCCTCGTACAATAGTGAGCTGTTGGTGACGATTTCGCCACCTCCCTGCTTCTCCCAATCCACATTCTACTCCAGTCACCCGCTGACCCGCACGCGTTCAGGTCGTTGCACCTGTCTGCGGCCTTTCGACACGACGGCTGTTCGTCGAAATCCGCGGCAGACGAAGCGGGAACCACATGGAAAGTCATTCAATCGCCTCATGCTGAATCTGCTCGATCTTCGCACCACCGATGACCCCCGGGACATGATCCATCGCTCGGTGCAGGCTTTGGTGGAAGGCCAGGTCGTTGGTGTGCCAACCGAGACGGTCTATGGTTTGGCCGTCGACGCATTGAATGAGCACGCAATCGATGAGCTTTACGAATTAAAGGGCCGTGATGCGAGTGTTCCGTTGGCGATTTCCGTCGCCAGCCGGGAGGCGGCGGAGGACTTCATGTGCGGCCCCAGCCCGCTGGTTCGGCGACTGAGCTACCGCTGCTGGCCGGGCCCTCTGACCTTAGTAACCCCCTGCCAGTCGCCGCTGAGTGCCGTCACCCAGCTGCCTGAGAAGGTCCATGAGCGAATTACCAGTGATTTTGGCTGCGTTGGGTTTCGCGTGGTCGATCATCGGGTAATGGCCGGAATTCATCGTTTTTTGTCGGGTCCTTTGGTGCTCACGAGTGCGAATTTGAGTGGTCAGCCGGCTCCAACGACCGCCCAGGCGGTCGCGGAGCAATTAGGCGATTCACTACCACTGCTGCTCGATGACGGCCCAACCCGCTATGGTGGAGTCTCGACGGTTGCCCGAATCATGGGCAATCGATTGGAAATATTGCGGGAAGGGGCGATCGAGCGGGCTGCCATGAATCAATTTGTGAAACCAGTCATTGTGTTAGTCTGCACGGGCAACACGTGTCGCAGCCCGATGGCTGAGACGTTGCTACGTGAACAAATACGGCAAAAGCTAGGGTCCGAGGACGCCGTTCGCGTGCTGTCGGCCGGCGTCGCGGCAATGGCCGGTAGCGGTGCTTCGCCTCAGTCAGTTGAAGTGATGGGCCAACGCGGTCTCGACCTAACCGGCCACAGTAGTCGGCCCTTGGATGATTCGGTGATGAATGTCGCTGACCTGGTCCTGACAATGACCGGGGGACATCGTGCCGCGATTTTGGCTGCCTGGCCGGGGATGCATGATCGCGTCCACAACCTGCGACGCGACGGTGGTGACATTTCGGATCCCGTTGGGATGCCGGTCGAGGTTTACCAAGCCTGTGCCGACCAGATCGAAAATGAGCTCGCTGCTTGGCTCGACTCGCTCGATGAAGATTTTTTCCCCATTAACACCTCGAACGAAGATGAGGTGCAAGACAAATGAGAGTTTCCGTTGGTAGCGACCATCGTGGTGTCCAAATCAAAAACCGACTGATTCAGTCCCTGACCGGTGCCGGCTTCCATGTCGCCGACGAAGGCACCGACTCGGACCAGTCTTGCGACTATCCAGACTTCGCGGCCCAGGTGGCCCAAAAAGTCAGTTGCGGTGAGGCGGATCGAGGCATCTTGATCTGTGGGACCGGGATTGGAATGGCAATCGCCGCAAACAAGTTTGCAGGTGTACGTGCCGCCTCCTGTTACGACGAGGTGATGGTGGAGATGAGCCGCCGTCACAACAACGTCAATATCCTTTGCCTGCCAGGCGACATGATTGGTGAACGACCGATCGATGAGCTTGTGCTGATGTGGCTGCAAACCGAATTTGATGGTGGGCGACACGCGTCGCGGCTCAAAAAAATCACCGAGCTGGAAAGCCCCCAAACAGCCCAAACCGAGAAATCGCCTGCATCGATTGATGAGCAATGAATTCAGCGAAGATGGCTGAGGCCTTGCCGGAACATCGAGTCACCACCTGGTCACAATTAGTCGGCCACGATCGTTTGCGATCCTGGTTGGCCGCCGCCATCGGCAGTCATCGATTCAGCGGCAGCTTTCTGTTGGTCGGCACACCCGGCGTCGGTAAACGAACAGTCGCAAAACTGATCGCCAAGACATTGCTGTGCGAGAAATCACCGCCGGAAAAAATGGAACCGTGCGGCACTTGCGAGGGCTGCATTCAAGTCGAAGCCGGCACACACCCGGATGTCGTGACGGTCGCCAAACCAAAAGACAAAAGCTCGATTCCGATCAAGCTTTTGATCGGCCCCGAGGAAGCGCGGATGCAAACCGGTTTCTGCCGTGATGTCCGTATCAAGCCGCTTCGCGGTCAACGCAAAGTGGCCATTTTGTACGACGCGGACTACCTGCAGAATGAAGCTGCTAACAGCTTGCTAAAAACACTCGAGGAACCACCACCCGGCACCGTCGTGCTGGTGATCGGCACCAACGAGCAAAAACAACTTCCGACCATTCGCTCGCGCTGCCGAATCTTGCGACTGGGACCATTAAGCATCAATGACACTGTGCGGCTAATCCGTACAGCGCACCAAGTCGAGGCGGACGAAGATGCAATTCGGGCCGCAGCGGAAATGTCAGGGGGTGACGTCCACGCTGCTGTAAGATTACTGACCAGCCAAAGCGATCATCTGCGGCAATCGCTGACCAAGCAGTTCGAATCGCCATACCCCGATCCGACACAGATCAATCGAATCATCTCAGGACACGTTGGCGAGGCGGGCAAGGAAGCACGGTTCCGCCGAGAAGCAATGCGAGATGCCTTTGCAATCGCCATGCAGTTTTACCGGCAGCGTCTGCGACAACAAGCATTTGCATCTCAATTCGACCAAGCCACGCTGTCTCGTCTCGATCGATCCGTTCGTGCATTGCAGGAAGTCGACCGCAACGCCAACCAAGCAACACTCATCGAATGCTATGCCGCCGACATCGCCGCGGCGACAACCGGCAATTCCGGTGACAGCGAATAGCCGCACGAAGATTCGGTTCATTCGCCATGACTTTCAGATCAGCTGGTGACTTCCAGATCAGCTGGTGACTTCCAGATCGATCTGTGTGGCTCGCAAATCAGACGGCGACTCGCAAACCGATAGAAGCGGCCGGACCTTCGCCTCTCGTAGACTCCGTCAAACGCACGCAGTTACGCTGACGGATGGCTCGGCTCGCCCTTCCTCTGACAACAAACCTGCGTCATCGTGGACCAACCTTGAAAGTTCCTAAAAAGGGAACTCGTCGATCGACTCGTAAAGCGGCAAATAGCGGTAGTAAACCTCTAATGTCATTGCGCACATTGCGGTGGTGTAAAGTCTCCCACCAATGTCGCCCCAGCGATCTTGAAAATGCCAACTTCCGCGTTCGTGTCCGGTGGTGGCTTGGGTCGCGACCAAGTGGTCACGCAAACGAGTGTTCCATTGGTCCCAGTCATGATGTCGACTGTGATGCAATGCCAAGGTCCCGTAGTAATCGTGGTAGATGTTATTCAATTTCGGCCCACGACGAGCCAAATCGGTCAGCGCTAGATAAAAGGGTGTGTAATCGGGTGACTCGCCTAGATACAGCATCAGTGTCAGCCCAACCGCAGTGGTTGTCGGTTCACCTGGTGGCCCTTTGTAGCCGAACCAATACTTGGGATCGTCGGACGTTGATTTGATAAATGCCTTGGCATCGGGAAGGGTGTTGGTCCTCAATGCGACGCGATTCCGCCGGGCGGCAATCAGCGACAGCACCTGCCAGCCGGTCAACGTGGTGTCACCGGGACTCCCCGGCACGTAGCCCCAAGATCCACTGCGATGCTGTGCGACTGTCGTGAATGCAGCTCCGCGTTGGACCAAGTCCATCAAATCAGTTTCGCTGCGACCTGCTTTTCGAGACATGGCCAACGCTTCGGACAACGCCATCAAAGCGATGCCATGACCATACATACTGCCTTGCTGCCAGTCGTAACCGGCCACTGCCTCGGCGGCGACCGAACGCAAATAGTAAATCCCTGCCCGAACATTTTCCTGATACGGGCCTTCCTCGTAATGAGTATGCCCAGCGCCCAAGAACGCCAACAAAGCCAGCCCCGTCGCACCGGTCGCAGGCGTCGGTGTTTCACTCCCCTTTCGCTTGCTGTGACGACACTGACCATTGCAAGGATCCAAGTCCAAGTTGAACGACCAACTGCCATTGGGACGTTGATGCCTGGCAAGCCACTCCAACGCCATCTCAACGGCTTGTTCACTCTCGGTTGTCGCGCCGTATCGATCACCTAATTCAATCCTGCCCTCGGGTGTCCGCCCCGACAAACCGCCACTCGGCAGACGGATCAAAGTTGTTTGGCTGGTGACCGTGCTGGCGGAGCCGAGTTCCTGCAGGGCTACATCGTTCTGGGCCGACTGCGATTCGATAGGGGAGGGTACAGGCGTTACTTCGACAACACCAATCTCCACCGCGACTGTCGGCTCAACAACCGATTGTGCATCGCTAGCAGTGGAATCACTGCCAGCCGATTCAAAAGCCACCACCTCTGACGTTTGTCCCTGGCGAGCCAAAATCGAACCAGACGATCGGTCGCCATGGCGGTAGGCGAACAACGTCAACAACAGCAGCAATAGCGTGTGAAAGATCGTGCTGAGCAGAACGGCAACGCGGGGGTCAGCCAGCCATTTGCGCGGGCGAGCGGCCAAATCAGCGGGCTGTCCGGAAACCGAATCAGATCGATCGGCGCGCGAATCGTTCATGACCGCCGCAGGTGGCGGCGGTGATTGCGAGGCAGCGGGAATGATCGTACCGGTCATGGGGATTTTATCAGCCACGGAAGAGATCTCTACTCTCGACTATAGCTCCGCCCCATTCGGGCAACCGCCTGATTCCCGGCCGATTCACCGCAGGTTTCTTTGCCACCGATCACGCATCTTGCTGAATCGCCCCACCGGCAATCACAACGAAGCCTCAGAAAGCGGTTCTTTCGGAAAACAAGGTCACCACCGCAGGCCGAGTTGCCAACGTTTCCACGGCGATTCAGACCGCCCGAAAGTTTGCAAAGAACCCACAGCCCGCCGGGAACCCACAGCCGGCCGGGAACCAGAAAGTTAGCCGGGAACCAGAAAGTTGCGAAGGCTCACAGCACCAACAGGGACCGAGACGCGGCAGTTGCAACCTCTGATCCCCTGGCAAACACGCCGGACGACAGCCGACGTGTTGATCTTTCCAACGCGATCAGGAAACGTTCGCGGCAACAGGCAGGTCCGCCAGTTGGTACGCACGTGAACGGAAGAGGAAATCGATGATGTTGCCCTCATGCGGCTGCAACCAATTCAAACGATTGGTTGGGATCGGGCCAACGTTCAAGCGATCGATGTCGATGCTGGATCCTGCCGCAGCGACAAACGCGGGATCGGCCGTCAATACGGTCCCCACCAAGGTTGGTCCAATCCGACGAAGCATTTCCGCCTGCGGACACTCCACAACGCTGACGAATGGGAACATGTACTCTTTCGAGGCGACTTGGCGATCGGGCGAATCGGCACGGACGACCATCGGTCTCAGATAAGCACAATGCTCTTTCTCGACTAGCTTCTCGCCATACTGGGCGGTCATATCTTCGACGCCCGACTCAGCCAGATCTTGCTGAACCATGCCATGCGTACCAGTCGCCATGGCCGGAACGGTGAAAGCGGCCAACTGGGATTCCGGGTCGCTTGGTGGCAAGACTTCTACCGGACCGATTTTCTCCGCGATCGCCTGCGCGATCTCTCGCGTGTGGCGACTGGCCCAGATACCGCTGCAGTTGATGCAGCTGCGGCCCGAATTGCTGAGCACACTCTCCACCATCAGGTCGAGATAATCTTCCCAATCGTCGACGACGTCGTCGCCGAGCAGGACCTTTGAAAAACCAGGCCCGTGGGCCTGAACTCTCGGGTTGCCCTCGTGTTGGGCGACGGTCTGGGCACTCCCAAAGATCATGCTTCGGGGCGTTTTTGTCATGATCGCGCCCCCCGCATCGTGCCCTCCGGGGTACAAGCCAAAAGCCTCTGCTGGCACTCCCGCCTCGATGAAAGCAGAAACCATTCGGTAAGGAGTCCAAGGTTCTTGCGAACCAGGCTTGAGCGCCAGCCCGACCTGCAATGGAATAGCGGGCAACCAAAGCGTGTGAACACCCGGGGAATTATTCGGCAGCACAGCTCCCAAAACCGGGGTTTGAGACTGGTAGCTGACGATCACGCCTCGGCCTTCCTCGCCGTAGCCGCGTGACAAGATCGACAGGTCGAGTCCGCGAGTCAAACAGTCGAGAATCTGGTCAATGTTACTCAGGACGAAACTGTTCTTCATCATGTTGGAGCGGCACATGTGCTCGGGCAACCCGGTGCTCGCCGACTGTTGATGAACGAATTGGTCGACCGACTGAGTGGAATCGCCAACCGACAGATCGGCGGACTCAAAAAGTACGGCCGCCCGTTTGCAACAGTCGATCAGGGAGTCCGTCGACATCTGCAACAGCGCCTGACGTGCTTTGTGGGCTTGCCGCATATCACGACCGACAATCCCACCACCGACATTTCCGATTCGTGCAATAGGTTCACCGGTGTCGAAGTGCACAACATCGGTGAAGTCAAGAGATTCGTAGGGCTTTCCCCAACGCAATGGACTAAGTGTGATCATGACTCGTTGAAAAATTAAAACGAAAGTGGATGAAGATGTTGATAAAAGGCAGACGAATCAACATCGAGAAACGTCTGCCGTGAACTCGCCTCGTTGCGATCCCGATGGGCGACCTCGCAGAGAACAAGCGATCGAAATTGGCGTTTAATAGACGCCAACTGTTGTCGCACTCGCCAGCTCGTGGAAGGGGCGAACACCACTCACGCCATCCCAAGGATAAACGTCGTAGGGGGCTTCCCTCTCACCTTCGTCGCGTTCCATGAAACCGGGCACGAAGAACTCATCAGTCAGCGTGTACAACTTGACTCGACCGGTCCCACCGTAATCGACCACTTGGTTGTAGTCATCGAACGTGACAACCTCAGTAACCGCTCGTGGCTGCGGTGCGTAGTAGGCGATTTTGTAATCGTCCGCAGCACTGATCTTTTTCCCGCAAGCCAAACCCATCAGCGTGTTGCCGTAGGTCGGAGTCATGTAGACGCCGCTCTCCTCTGGAGGTCCGCCCAACATTTCTTCTACGCAAAACCGTGTCCACTGCGGGGTAAACTCGGTCCCGCCCGAGAAGATGCCGGTGATGCCGACTTCTTGGAGACTCGTGCCCCGCTCTTCGAGCGCCTCACCGAGTGATTCCAGCAACTTTGGTGTGGCGAACATGCACTTGATATCGTGGCCGGCGGTCAGCACGGTCACTGCTTGATCAATGCAATGCTTCTTGTATTCCTCAAGATGCTCCATCCAACCTTTTTTGATCAGTTTGACCACCCAGCGTGGGTCGAGATCGATGCAAAAACAAATCCCGTCTCGGAACTGAGCGAGATGCTCGA
Organism: Rubripirellula sp.; assembly: GCA_029245125.1. Lineage (GTDB taxonomy): Bacteria > Planctomycetota > Planctomycetia > Pirellulales > Pirellulaceae > Rubripirellula. The sequence continues at coordinate 6,409 of JAQWPZ010000209.1, read as the reverse complement.
CTGCAAGACGCAACCTCCGAGGTCCGCTCGGCCCCAACATCAACCAGTTGGCACCACGGGGAAAATACTCGTCCGGCAACGTTTCACTGAAGAGCTCGTAATCTTTCCAGTGATCTTCGATCACAACGCGACTCTTGGGGATCCCTGTCGTCCCGCCTGTTTCGAAAACGTAAGTTGGTTTTCCAGCATGCCCTTTTGGTACCCAACGACGAACAGGACCACCGCGGAGCCACTCGTCTTCGAAGTGGGGAAACTTCTTCAGGTCATCAAAGCTTTTCACGTCTTTGAGCGGATCGAAGTTCAGTTCAGCTTTTTTTTCCAACCAAAACGGGCTGCCGGTTTCGTCGCTGAAGTGCCAGTGAACGGTTTTTAACGTGTGCTCGTTCAGCCGATCCTTGGCCTCGGCGGCTTGGCTGGCTACTGCTTCACTCAAAGGACTGTCCGCGGTGCTCATTCGTACCTCAACATTGAAAGGGATCAGGGACCGCATATCATATCACGAACCCCCCGCAGGCACGATCGGCCCGCTCCATGTCAATATTATCCAGCGTTGGAAAGATGCAATTACTACGATAATGGAGAGGGGCGACACAAAAGCGCACTCGCACAAACTCGCTAACCGATATTCCTGATGGCTCGAATCGAACCACCAGATCGCGAGGATCGACACATGTGTAAAATTCCAAGCGTGTGACCCAAACGGTGTCTTCCAAACGGGGTGGCATGCAAACCGCCCACCACTCAGCAATCTCAGTATCCGCTTACGGGTCGCCCCGAACTTGAGTGTTTGAAATCAAACAAGCAACGCGAAAAGTCGATCGTCGCGGAATCTCGGAACACCAACGCATGAACCCCTTCGCGGTCACTAACGTCGCTCCGCTGGAAACGGGGACCTTTGGCGAATCCAAACGAATTCGCTCCAACTTCCTCTATCGCGTGATTGAGGTCGGCCACCCCCATTTTTTACGTTTTATTTACGACGGTTGGTGGTTCCGTCAAAAAGTCGAAATCGATGGTATTTTGGTATCGCGACGAATCAGCTGGTTGTCCATCCAGCGAAAAGTAAAATTTGAACTGCCGCCGAGCGTCGACACCCTGGGACGAACGGGACGGATCGAGATCGACTTCACCCGCGGCCTCATGATCCGCCGCTTCCGCCTTTGGATCGGTGACGAATTGGTCTACGACGAAATCAACTAAGCACAGCCCCAAAAACCGACAGAAAGCAGCCCGAAAAAACACTGGCCCGGAACGAGGCCAGCGTGTTGCGTCTGACAATGAAAACCGAATTCACGCGGTGCCCCCATCGAAGCGTTGTTGATTCCCACGGAGCGTCGCACGCGGGTGCAGCCGCACCGGCATGTAATGTGACGAGTGTTCGTATCGGCTCTGACCAGAACTGCGTGTCGTTGCGCCGCAGCGGAGTTCTGCAGCGGAGTTTGAACCGCATTTTTTAAGCGGCCGATTCTCGACGCCGCATTGCGTTCAACTGGCGTCCTGTCGGTTGTCAGATGCCAGAGTTCTAGGGCTTGAAGACGCGCACTGCGGTCGCCAATGCCAACAGGACCCCCAACGCTGGGATGGCAACGATGATCATTCGGGGCCGCGCGGCCAACATCGCCAGCGTCACCACTAAGATCATCGCGAAACCGGGTGGCAACCAAGATGCTGGCCGCTGCAGGGACGACCATGCCAGCCACAGCGCGACCATCACCAAAGCAATTCGCCCAGCTGCGGCAGCGACGAACTTGGCTGAACCCGACTGCCCGTGTAAAAAGGTGATCGCGGCCCAAATCGCAAGGCAGAGTATTGCGAATAGCAAAACCAGCAAGCGTCGATAGTCCTTCGGTTCTGCATCGGGTTGATTCATTCGCAATGGCTCGTTGAGGCGACCCGAACGTCGCCAAGGAAAAAAATGAAACTGCTGTGCTTTAGTGATCTACATCGCGACCGACAAGCTGCCACTAGTTTGGTCCACGCGGCCGCGGATGTCGATTGCGTCATCGGGGCAGGGGATTTCGCCAACCGACACGAGGGGCTCGGCGACACCCTGGAGATCCTCGCTGCCATCGAAAAGCCAGCGATTCTGGTCCCCGGCAACGGTGAATCAGCCGCTGAGTTGATCGAGGCAGCCCGGGTCTGGAAATCGGCGACGGTCTTGCACGGCAGTGGTTGTGAAATTGATGGAATCGATTTTTGGGGCGTTGGTGGCGCAATCCCTGTGACACCTTTTGGAGCTTGGAGCTACGACTTTGACGAGCAGCAAGGGGCCGAAATGTTATCGGGATGTCCCGCAGGCGGCGTGCTGGTCGTCCATTCCCCACCCTTGGATACTGTTGACAAAGATCGCTCCGGCCGGATTCGTGGCAGTCAAGCAATCCGGCAAACAATCCTCGCAAAGCAACCTCAGGTGGTCGTCTGCGGGCACATCCACGACGACTGGGGAAAGCAAGCCACATTAGGGTCGACGCGGATTTTCAACGCTGGCCCCCGAGGATTGCTCATCGAGTTAAGCGAACTGGATCGTAGTTGAGAGAACTGGACAGTAGGACTCCATCCGATACGAGCGGATCGCTGGCGGATGGCGGAGCGAGGAAACTGACTCTGCTTAGCGCAAGCGGTTTAGCTCGAAGGCAAACACGCCAGCAAGCGAAGCGTCTGTAGAAACAGCGAGCCACGGAACCGGGTCGTACGTCCAAAATCCCGTCCAAAAATCCCGTCCGGGGCACTCGACACCGATGTCCTCTCTGTCGCAGCAAGCGAATCCAGACTGTCGCAGCAAGCGAATCCAGACTATCGCAGCAAGCGAACACAGAACGGATAGCGGTATGCCTCGCCGTCTCGCACCGCGAGTGCCGCGATAATGGCGAAGACAACTTGAAAGACAACAGGGACGAAGAGGAGCGGGAACAGAAACCCGCACGATACGGCTGTCAGCAATGCGAAAACGACTCCCGCCAGGATCAGTGTGATTTGAAAATTCAACGCTTCCTTCGCTTGCCCCACCACATAGGGTGACCTCTCTTTGGACATCAAGTAGATGATCAATGGCCCCAAGAAACCGATCAATCCACCCGCCAGGATCCCCGCTGCACCGGAGAGGTGCGCAATCAAAGCCAAATTACGATCGTCGGCGTTCGGCTCGAATTCCAAATCTTCTAACCGGGTGGGATGGGGCGGAACCTCGTAGGGATTCGAATCTGACATGGCGGTCGATAACCAAAGAGGGAGGATTAAGTCGCAATCTCCTCACCCTAACAAAATCTTGGCTCGGCGAGCCACGGTGACGAGTTTGACGATCAACAAGACTGGTCTGATTGTAAGGCTCGGATCGATGCCGGATGGAGCGAAAAAAACTGACGCTTTTGTTCGTCAAAAGCGGGTTTTATGATTCCCCGGACGCAATCGACGACAAAATCCGAAAAAACCTACCTTGACTCCCTCGTTATGACCGAAACAACCAACAACACCGGTCTGGTATTTCCAACCGAGATTGTTGCCACCCGCGGCAACACGTTGCCGATTCGCATCGTGCGGTTGGATCTCAGGTTGGGCTCAGACCCAGAGTGATTTAGGACTGCAGGGAGGCATTTCGATGCGACGCAAGTATTTCGGATTGGCGATTGCCGCGTTCGCGACCCTTGGGCCATTGCAGGCCTGGGGTGGTGATCGTGAAATCGCAGAACAGATCATTTCCCGGTTGGAAGTCAACCGGGACTCAGGCGCTTTAAAAGACTTTACCCTCGACATGAAAGTCGATGCGGGTGTGGTCTTATTCCAAGGTAGCGTAAGCGAGAGTAGCCAGAGAGATCTGGTACTCAAGGCTGCCGAAGGCATCGAAGGTGTCACCAAAGTGGTGGACAAGGTGTCGGTCACAGAAGCGAAGGCTGGAGCCAAAACGGAGAAGAGCAAAAAAGGCTTTTCCTTCCGCCAAGCTTTAGCCAATCAGGCAGAAGCAATTCGCAATCAGGTGACGCCGGCTGACAAGCCGATCGCCCAAGCGAGTTCACCGGTTGCCGCCGGGAAAGTTCAGCCGGTAGCGGCTGTCGAGCCTGCCCCCGCGGGCGGCGTGAATAGCGATAATCAAGTGGTTTCAGCCGTCGTTTCGGCACTGAGCCAAGCAAAAGATGCCGGCCAGCTTCGAGGGTTCGGAGTTGACGTCAAAAGCTCCAACGGCATTCTTCAGTTGACTGGCCGAGCTAGCTCGCCAGCTCAGCGAGACACCATTCTCCGGATCGCTGAAAGCGTCCCCGGGGTAGCAGGAGTTCGCGAAGCGATTGCGGTCCCTAGCACTGCTCCTAATCTGCCAAGACTGCCTGAACCACCTGCCTTGCAGGAAGTTCGTGCTTCACAATTGGCTCCAGTAGCGGTCGACCCAGTCGCTCGCCCGAACTACAGCCAAGTGCCAGCCACTGTCGCTTCGGCACCCGTCGGCATGCCTGCCATGGCAACGCCATATCCACAGCAAGCTGTTCCTGCTCAGGCAGGCATGGTACCGCAAGCTGCTGTCGGAGCTCCAATGGGCGGCCCGATGCCCATGGGACCTCACTCCGCCGTTGGTGCACCTCGGTATGACTCGCCTAACCTGCCCAACTACGCTTGGCCAGGATACGCAGCCCACCCGAACTATGCTGCTTTGACCTATCCACAGCAGTACAGCCCCTCGGCTTGGCCATACATCGGCCCCTTCTACCCTTATCCACAGGTACCCCTGGGATGGCGGAAGGTCAGCCTGGAATGGGATGACGGCTGGTGGTTCCTCGACTTCACGTCGAAGTAACTCGAGTGGCGTTGGCTCAGCAAGACGAGCTGCAGTCCATATTCACGTCTCCTGAGACACGCAAAGCCGCGAGCAGTCAATCTGCTTGCGGTTTTTTCATGCCTGCTCACCGATTCCACTTCGCGATCCCGCCGCAGCCGCGGCGAATGTCGCCATCGCAGGCTGGGCCTCAACGAACAGGGCCTCAACGAACAGGGCCGTCATCAACAGTGCCTCAACAAACAGTGCCTCAACAAACAGGGCCTCAACGAACGGGGCCGTCATCAACAGGGCCTCAACAAACAGGCCTCAACGAACGGGCCTCAACGAACGGGGCCATCATCAACAGGGCCTCAAACGGCATCGCCACGACCGACTCGCCAGCGTAATCTGCGGTCTTTCGAGCGTAGAGAAACGAATCGCAGAGACTGCAGAACTGCAATTCCTCGATTCTGCGGAATTATCCGCAAGATCGGCATAAGTTCACACGATAACTACTGTACCAAAGCGGCTGGAACTTTTGCCCAGCATCCATGGCCGGATCGAATCCAACCTCCGGCCAAGATTGTCGCCAGCATGGAACGAAACCACGGAAGGTTGCTCGGATGACCACACACGCGATTCCAAATAAATCCCGGATCAGCCGGGTAAGTCGAAACGCCACACTTTGCTCGCTGGCATTGCTGGCATTTGCCTCAACCGGCTGCTACGGCCTGGGCGGCACCAATTACAACCTCGGGTTCCTTGGCTATCCAATGCCAGTGAGCCCCTATTACCAGCACAAGCAGGAAGAGAAGTTCTGGAAAAGGGAACGGTACGAACGAGTACCAATCCTGGGTCCCACAACGGCTGGCGGACCAGCTGTTGCGCTCGACCCACCCAGCGACGACGAAGTCATGCACGCGTTGGAAACAGCACGTCCGGTGCAGGGCGGAATCCCACTCCTCTGGGAAACCCAGCGTAACGGCGTTCGAATCATCAAAGAGAAGATCGCCGATTACATCGATCCGCCGCGATTCTATCCTCTGATGGGTCCCGCTCAGTTGCACCACGCTCACTACAAATGCACGGTCTACTTTGACGAGCGAACGACGGTCGGATATCCGGTCCCTCACACGCTTCACGATCGGGAAGCCATCGAAGTCCTCTACATTGACCACAACCACTTCCACATGGTTGGTGACACAGAGCCTTACACGACGCCGAACCTGTAAACCAGTTCGACTCGCGAGTCAAACAAGCAAGCCAACCCAACCGGGTTGGCTTTTTTCGTGCGCTGGCAGCACTTGATTCCAGGATTCCCTGGCAGCAATTGATTCCAGAGATGAAGCTCCACTGAATCCCCGTCGGCGTGGAGAGAACGATCCCCGTCGGCGTGGAGAGAACGGTACAATGCTGCGATGTTATTTTTTGATGCGCATCTTGATCTCAGCCTGAACGCGTTGGCTTACAATCGCGACCTCCGTTGTTCCGTGGCGGAGATCCGTCAGGCCGAGAGCGGGATGACCGATTTGCAAGGCCGCGGCAGGGGAACCGTCGCCTTTCCTGAGATGCGGCAGACGGGAATTGGCCTTTGTGTGGCCACTCAAATCGCTGGTTGCATGAAGCCGCCTGGTCCGGTGGCTGCCTGGAATTCACCGCAACAAGCTT
>JAQWPZ010000195.1 GCA_029245125.1 Rubripirellula sp. | reverse complement strand
ATCGACCGCATCTACCAGAGTGATGAGTTCAACGGTCGCTCCTTTACTGGCCGCTGGTTAGAGAACTCGGATTCACCAGCTTTCACGATGATCGAAGCAGGTGGCATCGTCCGCGTTGATGCGGAAAGCGGGGACAAGTCGGTGATGGTTTCAAAGCGCGAGTTGACGCCTGGCGGATTGAGTCCCTTGGCGATTCAATCGTACGCGTTGAGCAACGACCATAACTTGGTGCTGATCTACACCAACAGCAAGCGTGTTTGGCGAAGCAACACGCGTGGTGATTATTGGGTTTTGGATCGTACCAGCGGCCAGTTGACAAAGCTCGGTGGCGATGCACCACCAGCGACTCTGATGTTTGCCAAGTTCTCACCGTCGAATCGTCACGTTGCGTATGTTCGCGACGGCGACATCTATTTAGAAGATTGTCGCAATCACAAGATCACACGATTGACGACTGCCGAAAATGAATTTGTGATCAATGGAACGACCGATTGGGTCTACGAAGAGGAGCTGGGCTTGCGTGATGCATTCCGCTTCAGCCCGGATGGAAAAACAATCGCCTATTGGCAAATCAATACCGAGGGTGTCCCGCAGTTCCCATTGATCAATAATCTTGATTCTTTGTACCCAGAGGTACGGTACTTCGCTTATCCCAAGGTCGGTCAAACGAATCCAAGTTGTCGAGTCTGTGTCGTCGACTGTGGAACAGGTGTCAGCACGATGATTGGGATTCCGGGTGATCCCCGCGAGCATTACCTGCCCAAAATGGACTTTGTGCCTCGGGATGCTTTTGGAACCGGTGACCAACAACCGCGTTTGCTGATCCAGCAACTGAATCGGCTGCAGAATACGAACCGCCTCTACTTGGCTGATTTTTTAAGCAAGACTGTCTCCGAAGTTTTCGTCGAACGTGATGATGCCTGGATTGATGTCAACGATGAGTCGATCTGGCTGAAGAATGGCAGGCAGTTCACGTGGATGAGTGATCGAACTGGTTGGAGGCATCTTTACTTGGCATCACTCGACACAGGTGAAGTTCAGGCGGTGACCCGCGGTGATTTTGATGTGATTCAATTGCTAGAAGTTGACGACGAGAACCAGCTTGCCTACTTCATCGCATCCCCTGAATCGGCGACCCAGCGATATTTGTACCGTGTGAACTTAGATGGCACTGAGCTTCAACGTGTCACACCGGCATCTGGTCCTTCTGTTCCCGGGACGCACGCTTACAGCGTTTCACCCGATGGAAGTTTGGCGATCCACACGCGTTCGTCGGCGGATCAACCGCCCGTTGTGAATTTGATTCGGTTGGCCGATCACTTTCCGCTGCGTCGCCTGGAAGACAATCAGAAACTGGCAAAGACATTCGGCGAGCTTGATCACACGAATACGGAGTTTTTTCGTGTCACCGTGGAGGATGGAGTTGAGCTGGATGGGTGGTGTATCAAGCCGCCCAACATGAAAGCGGATCAAAAATATCCACTGCTTGTTTATGTTTATGGCGAGCCGGCGGGTTCAACAGTGGTCAATCGTTGGGGCGGCAAATCGTACTTGTGGCACCTGATGTTGGCTCAGCAAGGCTACGTGGTCATGAGTTTTGACAATCGCGGCACCAAGGCTCCGCGAGGTCGCGAGTTTCGCAAGAGCATCTACAAGAAAATTGGCATCTTGCCACCGGCAGATCAAGCGGCTGCGGTTCGCGCGGTGCTAAAAGAACGTCCCTACTTGGACGCGGAACGCGTCGGGATCTGGGGATGGAGTGGTGGCGGTTCGTCTAGTTTGCATGCTGTGTTCAAGCATCCGGACCTATACAAGATGGCGATTGCGATCGCACCGGTACCCAATCAGCGTTATTACGATACGATTTACCAAGAGCGGTACATGAGTTTGCCGCACCTGAATGTGGAAGGTTTTTACCAGGGATCGCCGATTCACTTTGCGAAGCACCTCAAGGGCAGTTTGCTATTGGTGCATGGGACCGATGATGACAACTGTCACGTCGCCACCACCGAAATGCTAGTCGATGAACTGGTCGCCCATGACAAGCAATTTGATCTCATGCTTTATCCTGGGCGAACGCATTCAATCCGCGAGCGAACCAATACGACACGGCATCTCAGGCGGATGATGACCGACTATGTGTTGGACAATCTGTAGCGGAGGTTCAGCCTTTGGAGTCGCTGTTGGCTTGTTATCTTGCCGGGTAGCGTGCGGCAATGTGACCTCTGCTACATGCCCTCTGCTGAGTGATCTTGGGTCATCGGATTCCAACGCCACACTCGGCGTTTGTTCTGCTAAGCTCTGTGATGGATTCTTCCTCACGCAGAGACCTTCCGATGCAGCGATTTGTTTGCCTGGCCATGTTGATTTTCGCTGCGACCACAGTGGTCGCCGCTGATCGTCCGAACATCGTGATGATCGCGATCGATGACTTGAATGATTGGGTGGAGCCACTGAGTGGTCATCCCGATGTCAAAACGCCTGCGATGGCACGGCTGGCGGCACGTGGGCTGACCTTTACCAATGCTCATTGCCAGGCCCCACTTTGCAACCCATCCCGCACGTCGTTGATGACATCCCGTCGTCCGACCTCCACCGGCGTCTACGGCTTGGCTCCGTGGATTCGTAATGTTCCCGAACTCGCTGACATCGTGACGATGCCGCAGCACTTCCGGAGTCATGGCTATCGAACTTTGATTGGTGGCAAGATTTATCACGGAAGCTACGGTCGCAAAGCGGGAAAAGAGGAGGTCGATGTCTGGGGGCCTCCCGCTGGCGTTGGAGCGCGACCGAAACAAAAGCTGATCGGCTCCACTCCCGGCGGCAACAATCCGCTGATGGACTGGGGCGTGTTCCCGCATGAAGACGAAGACAAAGGCGATTGGCGAGTTGCATCGTGGGCGGTAGATGAACTGGAGAACATGCCGGACGACAAACCGTTCTTTCTGTCTGTCGGGTTTTTCCTGCCGCACGTGCCGTGTTACGCGACCCAAAAGTGGTTTGATCTGTATCCAGAGCAAACCATGACGATGCCGCCAATCCTGAAGGGCGATCGTGATGACACCCCCGAGTCATCGTGGTTCATCCATTGGTACCTGCCGGAACCCCGCACAAGCTGGTTGCAAAAAAATGATCAGCTTCGCAATTTGGCGAGGTCGTATTTGGCGTGCATCAGTTTTGTTGACAGCCAAGTGGGGCGGGTACTCGATGCACTCGAAAACTCTCCGCACGCGGATAACACGATTGTCGTGCTGTGGAGTGACCACGGTTACCACTTAGGAGAGAAGGCGATTTCGGGAAAGAACTCGCTTTGGCGGCATTCGACTCGCGTTCCCTTGATTGTGGCTGGGCCGAATGTTCCCCAAGCGGCACGCTGTGAACAGCCTGCTGAATTAATGGATTTGTATCCGACCTTGTCCGAAATGGTTGGGTTGCCGCAAGCTGACGGCATTGAGGGGCTGAGCTTGATGCCGCAAATCCAGGATCCGGAAACAGCACGAGCGCGGCCCGCGATCTGTTCGCACAACGCAGGGAATCACAGTGCTTGTGATGATCGTTGGCGATACATTCGCTACGCTGATGGTGGCGAAGAGTTGTACGACCGAAAGGCTGATCCGTTGGAACTGACGAACTTGTTGTGGGGTGAAAACGTTGATGCCAAGTATCGCCAGCAAGCTGATAAGTTGGCTGCGTTCTTGCCAAATGACGAGAAACCACTGGCGCCCGGTAGTCGGGCTAGGATCTTGGAAAAACGGAGCGATGGATTCTATTGGCAAGGTGAAAAGATCATCCCTGAAGAGGTGGTCAAGTAACCGGGTGGTTGTGATTGATGTTGGAAATTTGATCAGTGTGAGAACACGAAAACTGGTGACGGTTTGATTGAATCTGATTTCTGCGGATACGGCCAAAACAACAGCCAAAAGATTTAGCCCCAGCATTTGTCGAGAACGCGGTCGGTCGGCTGGGGAGCGTTGCTGCAAGAATTTGAAAGGTAGCGACGGCGATTTCATTAACGGTTCAAGTGCATGAACCATTTAATACTCACAACAGACAACAAACACTTATGTGGCAGATTGAGAAACTGGGCGTTGCGACCTGGGCGGATGGATCGAGTAGCTGGGCGGTCGACGCCCGAGGTGGTGATCATGGGATCAAGCTGGTCGACGGGGACGGCATAGCGACCTTGGTCGAGCTGTGCGCTGTCCAGCAAGATCAGTTGCCGGGGGCAGATGAACAGTATGTGCGTGGTGACCATTGGCACGTCAACTACCCGCAAGGTGAAAACTCTTACGCATTGCGGTTGGTGTTTTCTCCGATTGAGGTGAGTGCGTCGCGTCTGGTCTTAGAGGTCACCGTGTCCATTCAAACTTCACTTTTGGATACACATCCCAAGCTCGATATCGAGACGATGTGTGGCGACATTGATTCCTTCGTGCCGGATGATCCATCGGGGGACGATACTTTGGACACCGCTGGGTCAGCTCCGATTAGCTTGGCCAAGAGTCGGAGACACGCCGTTGGCGTCTTGTTGGGGCCTCACGACAGTCCGTTCACCACGAATCATTCGACGGACTCTCTTCTGCGGTTGCGGTTGTTCGGCGATTTTCTCGAAAAGGGAGTGATTCGAAGAGCCCGTCCGTGGCTGGTGGTCGACCGAAGTGGGGAAATCCCGAGGGAAGAAGAGCTGACTGAGCTCTGGCGGCGTTTATGCGGCAGTCCGTTGCCATTGTCGTAAGGCAGGCCGTCGGTGTAACGCGATTTTGCGCTGGTCTGATACGCGTTGTTACGGTTTCTTGACCCGATCTATTGTGGGCCCTTTCCTTTTCTGAGTCTTGCTTTTTTGGGAGTGACGAGAAGTCCTCCCAACGGGCGGTTCCGACAGTTATGATGTTGGGTTCTTGCCTTTACCCCCTACCAGGAGCATTTTCATGCATTCATCACGTCGTGGATTTTTGAAGACGAGCGCTGCGGCCGGTTCCGCGCTGGCTGTTTCTCCCGCTATTGCTCAAGCGGATTCGAAAAAATTGCGTTTGGCTTCGATCGGTGTTGGTGGCAGTCGTGGCCGCTACAACCGAGGTGGTGGGATCGCTCGCGATGCGGCACGCTATGCCAACATGGTTGCCGTTTGTGACGTGGACGAACTGCACTGCCAGGAATTCAATAAGGCGTTCGGTGGCGAGCTGAATATGTACACCGACTATCGCGAGATGTTGAAAGAGGAAAAGCCAGACGTTGTCACGATTGGCACCCCTGACCATTGGCACGTTCCAATCGCAATCGCTGCTCTGAAGAGTGGAGCCGACGTCTACTGCGAAAAGCCGCTGACGTTGACGATCGACGAAGGCAAGCAGATCCGCAAAGTGGTGGAAGAAACAGGTCGCGTTTTTCAAGTTGGAACGCAACAGCGCAGCACCAAAGATAAGTTCTTAACCGCGATTGCAATGGTGCACAGCGGGCGACTTGGCAAGAAAGTCAACGCTTATGTGGCAATCGGTGGAGCACCCTCCGGCGGTCCATTCCAGTCCACCGAGACGCCTGACGATCTTGATTGGAACATGTGGGTTGGCCCGGCACCCGATGCTGATTACTGCGAAGAGCGCCGCCGGATGTTCCGCTGGTACTTCGAGTATTCGGGCGGCAAGATGACCGACTGGGGTGCTCACCACATTGACATTGCTCAGTGGGCGCTGTCTCCAGGCGAAACCGGACCAGTCAAGGTTGTCGGTGAAGGCAAGTTCCCCGAAGTTGTTCCCAGTGATTTCAATTGGAAGGCGTTTCTTGATGGTGATGCGAAACTTCCCAACGGTTACAACACCGCGACGGAGTTTCACATCGACCTGACTTATGAGAACGGCTCCGTGATGAACGTCAATCATCACTACAAACGCGAAGGTGATAACGTCGACTTCGGCAACGGTATCCTGTTCGAAGGCGAGAAGGGGCGTATCTTTGTGAATCGTGGCAAGCTGGAGGGAGCTCCAGTAAGTGCATTGACTGATGCAGATCGTGCTGAGCTCGATGAGAAGATTGTCGAGCTTTGCAAAGGTAAAAAGCCGGGCAGTCACATGGGGAACTTCTTTGCTTGTATCGAAGACCGCAGCAAGCCGATTTCCGATGTTTGGTCGCACCATCGCACCATGACCAGTTGCCATCTGTGCAACATCGCGTTGATGCTCGGTCGGGAACTTCGCTGGGATCCCAAGCAAGAAATGTTTATCGACGACGAGCAAGCCAATGCTCTGTTGAGTCGTAAATCACGCGAAGTGTAGCGAACACGCTGAGTTCGGAAAAATAAAACCTCGGTGAGCAGGAACTTGCTCACCGAGGTTTTTTATTGCCTGTCGTGATGGTTGAGGATTCTGCTGGATCCCCTGCCCTGAAGAATCTGTCCGTTAGAAATCTGCCCTCAAGAATCTGCCTGTCTCCCTTTGGACCTGCCTCGCCATCCTGGTTCTTGGTCATGATGGCGAGCGAGGGGTCAGGGGAAAGACGCTCGGTTTCTTTGGTATTCCTTAGACTTCGAAGCCTTCACGATACTCTCGCGTCAGCATTTCGTTGGCATCGTCGTTGTTGGTGAACTTTTCCGACTCATTGTCGAACTCCAAATAAGGCCCCAAGGCCAGCGGAGTTTTTTCGAGATCCACGCCGTTTGCTTTGAGGTGTTCAACGGTTCGCTCGAGGGTGGCCGCATTGTCGTCGAGGCTCTTCACTTTTCCGACGGCGTCGACAACCTGTTCGAGCGATGCCTTGTTCTGTTCGCCCAGGTAATAAGAGATATTGCCGAGGTGGCTGACGCCGGCAGACAGATGGCCGGTCATCGCATCAGCGTTAAGCGAACCGTAATCACGCGAAACACAGGCGTCGATGAAGTTAGCAAAGTGTGCGTCGCCCACGTTGCCCGCTTTGAACTCTTTGGTCAAGTTCATTTCTTTGTCAAAGACGCGGCAATAGTCATAACGTGTTTGGGCGAGGTAACCATTTTCGCCGTAAAAAATCACACCGATCTTGTTGCCCTTTCCGTCGCCGAAGAAGGTTGCAACTTCTTTGCCCATCGATTCGCTGACGTCCAGGCCGCGGGTTTCAAAGACGATCGATTTATCGCCGTAGTCATAGATCGAAACCTCTGTATTGGCCGTGTCACCGGCATCGACGTAGTTCGGGTCTTTGCGTTCGATGTCGTACCCTAGCCGACCACCGTAACTGATGATTGCATTGGGGTGGCGATTCAATCCCAGTCCCCATCTCGCAATATCTGTTTGGTGAGGACCTTGATTGCCGAGGTCACCGTTGCCGTAATGCCGTTGCCAGTGCCAATCGTAATGGAACCGTCCACGTGTGAGCTTGGGATCGGTCATGCTTGCCGGTCCGCTCCAGAGGTCAAAGTTGACATTTGCCGGGATCGGGTAATCACCGAGCGCGCCAATCGACTTACGGCGTTTGTAACAGAGTCCACGAGCGAAGTTGACTTCCCCGATGCCTCCATCAGCCAAGAATTGGACAGCGTCGCGGCACGCGCTGCTGCTGCGAGATTGGGTGCCTGTTTGGAACATTCGCCCGTAACGCTCCGCAGCGGTGACCAACGCGCGGCCTTCGTGGATGTTATGGCTGACCGGCTTTTCAATGTAGACATCTTTGCCAGCTTCCATCGCCCAAACGCCCATCAATGCATGCCAATGGTTTGGCGTCGCACAGGTGAGGATATCGACGCCATCGGTGTCCAATGCATTTCGGACGTCGGTGAACACTTCTGGTTTGAAGTTTTGAAGCTTCGCAATTTGCTCCGCTCGTTTCCCGGCCACCTCTTCGTCGATGTCGACGATTGCGCGGATCACGGTTCGCGGATCGGCGTTGAAACCACGGATATGCTCCCCGCCTCGTCCGTTCAAGCCTGCGATGCAAACTCCCAGTTGTTCATTCGGGCTTTGGGCTTGGGTGATTCGCGGGGTAGCAGACGCCATGTAGGCGGAAGCAGCAAGAGCGGAGAATTGGCGACGATTCAGCTTCGACATCGGTGGGAGCGTTCCATGAGGAGAGGAAGGGATGGGGGAATAAGATGGACCGCCATTATAGATGGGGCATTTGGGGGAGATGCAAGTTCCCGCTGCTTATTTCCATGCTCACTTTTTTACTTTAAAGGGACGTAAACGTCGGTGACCAACTCATTCGCAGGAGTTTCATTCGGATTGTTGCGATAAATTTCGAATCCATCTCGTTTGGCAATCTTAAGTTTTTTCGCTCTCGCATATTGATAGATTCCGCTCCATGCATTGCCAAGATTGTCGTAGCTGCCGGTATGCCTGACGTGTAAAAACTTACCGGCTGGAATCTGAATGCATTGCAAACCTGCTGGTGCCACAACCGCAGATGAGACAGGAAAACCGGTGGTGAACTCGAATCGTCCTTGTTTGAGGTTCACCGGGTGATAGATGCTGACCGCTTCGGAGGCGGGCGTCATCCCGGTACTCTGCATCACCGTGTCGACTTCGTGTAGGACTTTTTCCATGACGGGGCCGATCTGGGTGATGGTTGCCGAGTTTCGGGCTCCCAAGATGTGCATTTCGTCCCTTGTTTCGATTCCCAAAACTTCGAGATCACTTAGGACGCTTCCCGTTTCGACGAGCTCTTTCAACATCTTCAGCCCGCGGTCGTAATCCATTGAGATGAACGTGGTGATGGTTGGCTTCAGCCAGAACAGGAACCACGGCAATTTACCGTTCATGTACCAGGTGACTTTGGTCGAACTGCCCATTGATTCAAAATCAAAGCTGACATCCGACCTCGATTTCATCGGCTTGATGAATCGCAAGTCATCTTCGATTCGCCGTGGTCGGTTTAGAACCAAGTGTTCCATTTCACCTTGCCCCACGATTTCACCTGTCCACTGATAACCAGAGTGCAAGGTGCTAGGTTCGCCGGTGTAATTCAGTGTCGCGTTGCGATCGATCTGCAGCCAGGGTGACCATTTTGGCCAAGTTGCGAAATCCGCAACGGTATCAAAAATTTGTTCAGCTGGAGCGTCAATCAGGATGGAACGCGTTATGGCGTAGCTGGGCATGTGAGAATCCAGTTGGGCAGTTCACGTCTCGCTGGAGGGAGGACGTTGGAGTGGGCGTTGATTGGTTCGGTTAGCGTTCCTGCACATTGCCAGCGTTACATCGAAACTGACGCCCCGATTTCGCCAGCGGGTCGAGTTGACTGTCGGCTTCCATTTGAACCTGCACGAAATATTCGTCGAGATTGACGTTAGTCAGTTGTGCCGGTCGTTTTTCAGTGATTGAGCCAAGCGACTGCCGCGTCACAATTGGCAGGGTTTTATCGCTTGTCGCTTGCAATGCGTCGGCCCACTGCGTCAGTGATAAATCGACTTCATTTGATTCACTGAAATCCGAATCCGAGAGTAATCGGTACTCTCCCAATGATGGCTGCACCGGCACTCGGTTTTGCCATTTCAGTTGGTCAGCCAATTTCTCGCCGGCCCAAAGCAGGCCGCGATCGTTCCATTGGAATGCGACTGCGTCTTCATTTGCGATGCGAGCAACTGCCGCAAACAAGCGACGGGTTGCTTGCGGTTGGTGATCGATGACATGCAGGGAGATTCGTAAAACGGAATCTGCGAGTTGTAGACGAATTGACTCAGGCAGGCTTGATGATTCGTATTGCATCAGTTCGAAGGCAACTAGGTAGCGTTGGCCGTTCTCAAGGTTGGCCACCCATGCGTGCTGTTGATCGTCGCGGAGCGAGATTTTGATCGGCTCCGTATCGCTGCCGACGGCCTGTTGCACCCATCGCTGCATTTGTTCAGTTGCCGGTAATTGCTTTTGGAGCATGACCAAATCACCGGATGCTTGACCGAAAAGATAGCTAAGGTAGATCGGGTATTCGTTGAGCAGAGTGTCTATCCAAGCTTCGTTGGTGTAGCGTTCCAGGCTCCGCCGCTGCTGTGCACGCTGAAGCCATCGCGTCACTTCTTCTTTGGGTTGGTCGGCGAGCAGATCGATAAGGTTTTCTCCGTTTCCTGTTGCCAGTTCGACTGTCGCGCGATCCCAGGCGGTTGATTCGCCTTGCGTTGATAGCCAGGCGAGCAGCTCATCCATCTTTTCTGCTTTGATCATGGAATCGATATAGTTCAGTCGTCGCTGGTCCGACCGCCATGTATCTTTGTCTTGCTCTTGTTCAATCGCGGCGAGGTACGCTTTGGCAGCCTCCTCGTAGTTTCCTGTTTCCAGCAACAGGTCTCCGGAATGATTTTGCATCACAGCATTGGTGTCACCTGTCTTGATGCCTTGTTTGGCGGCGTAATCAATCCAGTGCCGAATTGTTTGTTCATCTTTCAGCGCGTTTGCTTCTCGGGCAGCGGCCATGAAGAAAGATTCGCTCAGTGGAGGCTGCTCAGCAGTTGCTTGTTGATCCAAGGGTGGACCGGTGAATCGGTTCCAGACTGCGTCACGAGCGCGATCTGAAATAAGAGCCTGCACTCGAAAAGCGAATTCATCGCTGTTGAGTGTTTTCCATTTTTCGAGCGCGTCGCGATGGTGTTGGTCACAAGTGTTAGCATCCCCTCGCAGTCTGGCATCCAACGCCAAGAATCGTGAACGCTGAACATCAATCGAATCAGGTAGTGTGTCCTCAAACGCCGCAAGTACGTTCCTTCGCTTGTCGTCGTTATTCCGTTGCAGCAGCAGAGTTCCCCAATGGTGGTGTCGATTGAGGTCACTTGGCCAACGTTTCAGCACGTCCATCGGCTGATCAAGCTCGATCAAGACCTCCGTTAATTGGGATGCAGCGGCCTCCACAATCCAGCTGGAAGGATCTTCATCATCTTCCGACGTTTCGCTTTGGGTAGTGATCCAGCGTGAGAAACGGTCCAAATCGGGTAATGCCAATTCGTAGCGACGGAGTTGATAATTGGCATGACCGCGGAGCCCGCTGGCCCAATTTGAATTTTCCGTATCGACCTGCTCGAGCGCAGCGAGAATTTCCTCGGGGGCGATATCAAGGTTTTCATCGAGTGCTTGTTGCGTTAATTGGGCCAATACATCTTCAAGCGGAGTGACTTCGCGAAACAATTCAGCGATTCGTCCGTTTTCTAACCGCGCTGAAAAATGGTCCTGTATGGCGATGTCCCGAAGCATCGCGGCTTTTGCTTCATCCCGGGCTTTCAGGAAGAGTTCCGCCGCATCATCGTAATCCGCTTTTGACCAGGCAATATTTGCCTTGACCAAGCTTCCAAAGCTCGGTGGCAGATCCGCTCGCTTCTGCGAGATAGTCAGCAACTCTTTTCCCCATGCTGTTGACCGAGCCGCGCTGTCGAGCAGTTGGGACCATTCCGAGGAGTTATCGCTGAGCAGGATGCAGTCGATGATGAGGGGAATATCTTCGGGGCGATTGTTGGCGACAACGGCAGCAAGGTAGGTCGCATCATGGGGGCAGAATTGAAGGGCCGTGGCAAGGCGATCAGCCGATTCCGTGGATTCGTTTGATTCGGTTGATTCGGTTTTGAGCTGCGAGAGCAACCACTGGACATTGGGGTGATCTGGAGATTGCGTTTGCGCTTTCAAAGCTGCCTGCAATCCCTCTTCTTGTTGGCCGGTATTCAGGAAGCAGGCCGCCATGGATGGCCAGACTCCCCACGATTGATCGGGATTGGGGATGTTTTTTAGGATGCGAATCGCTTCTTCGTCCTCGCCGACCCCCATCCAGGTGTAAGCGGTTCTGAGCAGTGCAACGGGGCGATCTGCGGCGAGCATTGGCGTGGATTCGCATTTCCGAAGTTTTGCCTCGGCTAGAGTTCGTTCCCCATTCAACCACAGGTTTTTGGCTTCTGCCAATTGCTGCATGGTCCGGTCATAACCTTCTGCGTTGGGGGTGTCGGCTGCGGCGTACCCCGCGTATTCATCTGACATGCGTCGCCCATATTCGAGTCGCTGCCAGTCATACATCTTCCAAGCATCGTTTTCCTGCACCAAATACCACTGTACTGATTGGGCTTGGCTATCGCTTGAGTAAATCAGCATGTCGACTGTGGCCAGATCACCGGTCCCGTTCAGATGGATGTTTAGGATTCGATGATTGGGTTGTTCGATCGTGGGGATCGGTTCGTATTCAGTTAGCCATGTGTTGATGGTGAGTCGTTCAGCCAATCCGATTTTGCCTTCGCCGATGGGACTCGCAGCAACGACTCCCAGAAACATTTCTCGGCTGAATGGGATGGTTTCGTTGTTGCGAAGTTGACCGATGCTGGTCTCTACGAATTCGCATACCTCGGGGGCGACACAAGGGTCTGCGGTTGGGTTGGTTACAAAGTCAGTCAATGATGCATTGAACTGATCGCGGTCATCGCTTCGTGATGGCATTTGATCAGGCAAGTCAACGACTGGACGAACGCCCGCGGCTTTTTGAATTGCGATGTAGCCAAGCATGACGATACCGCCACAGAACAGCAGGCCAAATCCGAGCATGACTGCCAGAATGAATGGCCACCGCGTACGTTGCGTTGGTGTAGGTGAAGCTGGTCCGTCAGGAAAAAACGGATCTTGTTGAGAGGAGAATGATTGTTTGGTTGACACGGCAACGCATTGCATTCGAGAGGTAGAAAAGTCATCAAACCCTGCATCGCTTATTCTACGAATTAACCCGCGTCGTGTGGTGTGGCGAAAACGCGTGCGATAATTGTCGGTCAGTTTTTTGCCGCCATTGGTGATGCCTGTCACCTGCGGGGACGCACGTGGGGGATGGGGTTTGTCCCCCGGTTTTTGGGAGGGCCGGTTTTTGGGAGGGCCATCGTACGCGGAATGGGGATCTCGACGATCTTGACCGATCCTTCTGAGCTGATCTTTGTTCGCGAACGATCGCCCTACAGCAGCGTCACTGATGTGCTCACTGGTAAATTGCTGCGCTCGCTGGTGATTCAGAGTTCAGCAGGCGATGTTTGATTGTCAATAAAAATTCGCGCACCGCAGATATTGCTTGTCGCTGGGACATTGTCTGGCCAGTCGCTTGTGGCCAGTCGCTTGTGGCCAGCATTGATCGTTTTCGAGAGTGAACTTCTATAATGCCGCCGGTGTCCGTCAGGTGTGACGAATTCGTAGACCAGTGGTTTGAGAATATTCCCCTTCGTATTATCAGGGTTGAAGGGGGCCAGGCGTCACCGTGCTGAATGATTAGGGGACTTAAATGACATTCTGCGTATGTAACAAGGCCATTCGCCTGTGCCAAATGAGTGGAGCGGGAGCAATCAATCTGTGTTGTTCATGACTAACGAGAAGCGAGATCATCGAATGGTTGATCCGTGCATTCTGATTTGAGTGGCATTCCGATTTGGTCCTTCCTAGCGAAGACGGCTGGCGTGGGGAGTGGCAACGATGGTCGCATTGCTACACTGTGGTTGCCCATTCAATGCAGATTTGACCAGGCGGGCATCATCGCTTGCTGTCTTAGAGGGCTGACCCCGCCACGCTTTCCCCTTGCTATCGCCAGATCCTTTGGAACCACCCCTTTACGACCGCAATTTTTGGATTGCCTTTGTCAGCCAAACATGTTTTGTTTGCGCTAACACGTTGATGGCCCACTACGGCAGATGGATCGAGTTTCTGGGTGGTGATCTGGGGCAGGTTGGTTGGATCATGGGATCGTGTGCCATTGCCGGCCTCGCGTTGAGGCCTTGGATGGCACAATGGATCAATCGCCTCGGTGCCCGAGCCATGTGGGGAATTGGGTACGTCGTTTTTGGCTTGGCTTCAATTTTGAATCTTGTGATCACCGAGATTGATTGGGTGATTTACGTAATACGTGGTTCGCTCGTGTTGGGGACAGCGATCGTCTTCGCCAGCGGATTGACTTACATCACTCTGACCACACCTGGGCACCGACGCACCGAAGCGATTGGGATTTTCGGGATTGGTGGGTTCATTGGGATGTTGTTTGGTCCCTTGTTGGGAGACTGGTTTCTTGCCGAGAGAACGGGCGAAACATTTCAAGTGTTATTCATCGCCGCCGGCTTGTTTGTTGTGTTGCCAGCGTTTTGCCTGCCATTGCTCCGCCCCACTCCTGGAAACGAGAAGAACCCTTTGAAGTTGTCTGATTTCATCAGGACGACTCGCCAGCATTGGCCGGGTATGATCTTGTTGGTCGATTTGGCATTTGGCGTTTGCATGGCCGCACCGTTCGTTTTCTTAGCCAGCTTTATTGATGCGGCGTCGCTGCACATCGAAGGCATCTCGGTTATCGGTCTGTTTTTCTTGTTCTATGCCGGGGTGGCGTTGATCGTCCGGATCGCTTCACGGCGTTTGCCGGAGCGAGTCGGGCCAAAGAAGGTCCTGCTGGTGGGCATGCTGTTCATGTCTGTGGGCATGCTCGGGTTTGGCTTGGTCGAGGCATCCGATCCGTGGATGATCATCGTGCCCGCAGTGACGACTGGCGTGGGGCATAGCTTGATGTTCCATACGATGACGTCGCTAACCCTTGATTCCTTTCCAATCGCTGTTCGCGGGACTGGATCTGCGTTAGCGTTGATGATGCTCGACTTGGGCACCGTTGGCGGCGCTCCGCTGCTGGGGTGGATAGGGGAACGATATGGATATGCAGCGTTGTTCGCCGCGATCGGCGTGATTTGCTTTTTGTCAGGCCTGACCTATGCCGCGAGTGAGTTGTTGCATTCACTCCGACGGTCACGTCGAGCCTATCCGTCTTACAGCCAATCCTGATTGACACGACGGACCACGCAAAAACTTTGTCGATAAGACGGCTGTAGGCAAGAAGACATCTGCCGGCATTTGAATGCCGGCAGATTAGTGACGATGAATTTTCCACGTCAGCCTGAGCACATCCGCTGCTGTGCTTGTCGCTCTGTCAGCGATTCGATTTCGCGATTTTTGCGATCAGTTCTTCTTTTGCTCGTCTTTTTCCTCGACAAACTTCAGTGACGCGCTGTTCATGCAGTAACGCTTGCCGGTCGGCTTTGGGCCATCATCAAAGACGTGCCCGAGGTGGGCGTCGCAGCGGGCGCAGTGCACCTCGATTCTTGAGTAGAACAAACGGAAATCTTTTCGCGTCCCGATGTTCTTGCTGGTGACGGGAGCGTAGAAGCTGGGCCATCCTGTCCCCGACTTGTATTTGGTCTTGCTGCTAAAGAGGTCCTTTTCGCAAACGATGCACTTGTAAGTTCCTTCTTTTTTGTTGTTCCAATACCGATTCTTAAAAGCTGGCTCAGTATCCTCGTTCTGAGTCACGCTGTACTGAATTGGTGACAGGATTTGACGCAACTGTCTTTTTGTTTTCGGAACATACTTTTTTTCGGTATCTTTTCCGTCGTCCTGCGATGCCGACTCGGTTTGCGAAGTGCCGTCTTTTTCGTCGGCGGTCACCATCAGGCCACCCATACTGAGGAAGGCAACTGCGAGAACAGATAGGCTGAAGACTCGAACCTGATAAGCGGACATATGTGGTCTCCTTCAACTTGATTTAAAATGCAATCGGCCACTTCCGCATGCCGTGACACCGATTGGTCTAGTGTAATTATATGACGTCTGTCCATCTCCAAAAGATCGATCAGTCCTTTGGGCGGTTGAACGTCCTGCGTGGGCTCGATTTTCGCGTTGAATCTGGCCAATATCTGGTGCTTTTAGGGGCGAGCGGCGGTGGGAAAACGACCACCTTGCGGATTATCGCTGGCCTCCAGGCACCAACGCGCGGTGCGGTTTTTCTGGATGGCGTTGATGTCGCGGCGCTTCCACCCCGTTCCAGAGACGTCGCGATGGTGTTTCAGCACGACTCCCTGTACCCCCACAAGACGGTGGCGGGTTCGCTTCAATTCGGGTTAAAAAGCAGCCTGGGGCGGAGTGGCAAGGCGAAGCGAGTCACCGAGGCGGCGCGATTGACAGGGATCGAATCGCTCTTGGACCGCTATCCTCATCACCTCAGTGGTGGCCAGTTGCGGCGGGCAGCGATCGCCAAAGCGGTCGCTCGGCAGGGTGGCGTGCGTTTGCTTGACGAGCCACTGTCATCGCTCGATGCCCAAGCCCGGGAGGGTCTGCAGGCTGATCTTTTGCGTTGGCATCGTTCACTGGGCGGGACCACCATTCACGTCACGCATGATGGGCAAGAGGCGATGCGGATGGCCGATGTGATCGGGGTGCTCAACAACGGTCACATCGATCAATGTGCTGCACCTGATCAGATTTACCGTGATCCGAAAACACTGGCCGTTGCTCGAGCCATTGGAACCCCAACCATTCAGTGCTTTGAGGCGTGCTTTTGTGCCGGCAAATGGATGATCCAGGAGGAGAGTCAAGCAAGCGTCGATTTGTCGATCGCCGCAGAACTCAACGAAATCGTGCTTGCCGTCCGACCCGAAGGGTTGCGAGTTGAATCTTCTGAGGTCGGTCACCAAAGCCGATACCCGCTCCGGATTCCGGGCAGATTGCAACGGTGCTCTTTCAGCGGGCGTGATCTGGTGATTTCGGTACAGTGTGGAAGGCAAACAGTGACAGCGGTCCACGCAATCGATGCTCAATTTTCGGCCCAGCCCGGGGACGACGTTTGGGTGTGCGGTGAACAGCAGGACTTGCTGGTGTTCGACGCTGCAACGGGAAATCGTGTTCATCAATAGCGGATGTTGCGATCGGCGAAGCCTCCACGCGATTTTCGGACCACTCGATTTTCGGACCACTCCGCATGATTGTCTGGGTCTGATACGATCGCTGGGATGGAGTACCTTGAATCGTTATTGCCCTTGATGCTGATTCTTTGTGCGGGGATTTTTGTCCAAGCCGCCACTGGATTCGCGGGCGGATTGATGATCGTACCGTCGATGCTGTATTGCGGTTATTCGATTCCGGAAGCGCAGTGCTCGCTGTTGGTGGCAACGATCCCGCAGAATGCTTGGGGGCTCTGGAGCCTGCGTGATTCGATCACGGTGCGTCAGGTCGCGTGGCCGGGGCTTGGACGATTGGTGCTTTTCCCGGTCGGGGTCTTGGCATTGCAGCAGATGGAAGCGTTGCATCCAGCAACGATTCGCCAAATTGTTGGCGGTGTCGTGCTGCTGGTCACACTGGCGATCATCTCATTCAGACCGCGTCCGCAAGAGAAACTGCATCCACTTTGGGCGTGGATAGCGTTTCCTGCTTCGGGTTTTTTTCAGGGGCTTGTCGGAATGGGGGGACCCGCGATGGTATTTTGGGTCCAGGCACATGACTGGGGTACGAAGCAGACTCGGGCCTTCATGTTTGCGATGTACTTCATCAGCATCGCACCGGGAATCGCCATCTTGTACTGGTTTTTTGGCGATCGAATCATCGCACCGGGGCTGTTGGCGGCTGTGTTGATACCGCTGTTACTTGCCGTGACGGTGGTTGGCTTGCGGGTCGGAACCCGGCTTGGCCGGACTCGCCTACGAAGGGTGAGCCTCGGCCTGCTGTTGCTAATTGGTGTCGCTGGGTTGGCGGCACCGTGGTTGCGCTGACGATCAGCCGCCAGATCCGTCTGCCGATTCCGTTTCGGCTGGAGCTTCCGTTTCGGCTGGAGCCTCTGTTTCGGCTGGAGCCTCTGTTTCGGGTGGAGCTTCTGTTTCGGGTGGAGCTTCTGTTTCGGGTGGAGCCTCTGTTTCGGGTGGAGCCTCTGTTTCGGGTGGAGCCTCTGT
>JAQWPZ010000191.1 GCA_029245125.1 Rubripirellula sp. | reverse complement strand
ATGGAAAACATTGTTGATCCTCAATCACGATGAAAAAGACCAATTGACCGAGTTTGCGGAGCAGTGTCGCATCAAGCTGGTTTCGTTCATCAACTGATGCCTCGGACGTTCCCTGAATGCACAACCCAACGCGTCTTCTCTATCGACTGAACTGCTTGAACTCGGCGGCGGTGACGTGTCAAAAGATCACCCTTCCGAAAGTAAATGCTGAAGCAGATCAACAATCGTGATGTCGGTGATCACTCGCCCATCGGAATCAACAACCGGAATCTCTTTCACGTTCGCTTTTAGCATTCGTCGGGTAATCTTCCCAATCTCATCCTCAACTTTCGCGGTCAACGGACGCCGGCGCATGATATCCCGGGCGGTTTCACCAGAGATCGCTCGCAAAACCGAACGCGCATGAACAGTCGGCTCGCGATCCTGGGCGAACACATGCCGCGTGAGAGCACCCAAGGAGATCGTCCCCACAAGTTGCTGCTGATCGTTCACAACATTTAACATTCGACTGTGTCGTGAATTGACGAGCACGGCAATCACCTCGTCAATCGAAGCCTCCTCACGAATCACCGGCAACTCACGCGTCGAAATCCCGCGGATCACCTCCTGAATCAAGATCTGGCTCGATTTGCGATCAAGCAAGCTCATCACTTAGTCCTTTCGATTGATGATTAGCGTCGCCGGATTGCATCAATGCGAAACGCAGCAAGAACGGGGTGATCAACTCATTGATCACCACGGACGCCAATACAGCATTGACAAAAAAATCAAGATAACCCAGTTCTGCTTTTAAGTTTTCGTCATTTCCCATCGCGACAACCAGCTGTCCACGGGCATGTAAGATCAAACCGATCGTTACTCCGGCTTGGGGAAGTAACGTCAAACCGAGGTAGCGACGGACGGTCCTAGGTGCTTTTAAAAGGCTGGCGGCAATTTGAGCGCCAAGCAATTTCCCACCGAACCTGGCGAGCGTGATGACCACGGCCAATCCGCCAGTAGTGGTCAGCAAGGCCAGATCTAAATGAGCTCCAGCTAACGAAAAAAACAAGCCAAAGATTGGTTCTTCGATCGCCTCAACTCGACTAAACAGATCTTCCGAATGGCTAAGGCAATTGACCACGACAAATCCCAGCACCATGTTGGCAAGAAGAGCCGATACATGCAATGAAATTGCACATCCGCTCAGGAACAGAATAACGCCGAGCACAATCGCCAGCAGACTCGTTCGCTGCGTAAACCAACGAGTTGCAAAACTGAGTGAAAAACCAGCTGCCACCCCCAAGCCAACCGCCAATCCAATCTCCCGAGCAGGCACCATCAATGCACTCTGCCAGCTAAATTCGGCTGAAATCCCGAGCATCGCCTGGGCCGCCGTCAGCGCGAACGAATAGATCAAAATAGTCAATCCATCATCAAGCGCGACAACACCAAGCAGCACCGTCGTCAGTGGCCCACGAGCACGATACTCGTGAACAATCCCCATGATGGCGGCCGGTGCCGTCGCAGCCGAAACAGCCGCGACGATCAAAACCATGGGTATGAATAACGGAACATCCCCATTCGCGTCGTTCCATCCGTTCCACTCACCGTAGGCCAACAGCGATACCGCCACTACGATCACGGCACCAAACGCCTGAGCTGTGGTGATTCCGAAAAGAGAGGTCCGCCCAACTGTTTGACCTCTTTGAGTTTTAACGAACCGCCGATGGAAAAAGCGATGATGGCCAACGCAACTTCATTGATCAACACCAAGCGGGTCTGGACCAGCTCTTGGTCTAGCAAGCCAGTCATCGAAGGCCCCAGCGCGATCCCGACAACCAAATACCCAACAACCCTCGGCACGCAGATCAAACCGGCTATCCGACCAGCGATCTGGCTGCAAACCAGCAGCAATCCCAGATAAACCAAAATGTGGGGTGATTCAAACACGGGTCATTCCATCGATGTGTCAACGCGACAGCGAGCGTAAAAGGGCGAGCAGAAGGGTAGGCACACGGACTCGTTTCAATCTTAACGATTCCTGCAATCGTGCGAGAGCTAAGCGACTTTCCAAGATCGTGTCAACAATTCGCCCCTTCAACTAACAAAATATTCAGTCGACTACGTTGACCACACTCGATACGCGGCCTCGCGGGGCTGCACGCACTGAAATGTCACCGACCGATTTCACTGGCGGATTGAAAACAGGCCAAATTTCCGAAGAAAGAAAGGCACAGCTTGATTTGCTTTGCGAAGAATCGAGTTTGGTTCCAACACGCAGTAGTCCACCAAGCGAGCTACCGGATGGATTCTCTACGCCTAGTCCAATCCTCAAAAAGTGCAAAGTCAGACATGACGGGTACCGACCCTGCAGATTGATGATGAGTATCGCAGCGTCGAATTCTAAGCAACGGCATATTTGAGGGACCGCGCTGCAACCTACCCCGACACGCTTCCATGATAATCTTATGAGCACACCCGCGTCCCTCACCAATCTCTGGTCTACTCGCATTCGCCCGTTTCTGGGTAACGCAAAGTATCGTGCCGGTGGACCATTACGATGGGCGCAAACCAAGTCAGTCTGGCCAATCGGAAAGTTCCATGGTGGCCCGACAGAAGCGATCGCGAGGCTCCACGCACTCTACCCGCTAACCCCCGCACGGATTCTCGCAGGATACGCGCAAGGGATTTTCGCCACCGGAGAACAAGACGGACGAATTGAGTGGCATTGCCCAAATCCAAGAGCAGTCATTCGCACGGATGAGGTTCATGTGTCAAAGCGACTGAAGGGATATTTGCGGAATCAACGTTTCGAGATTCGCTTCAATAATGAATTTGACTCCGTTCTTCAGAGTTGCGCAAATCGCGACAAGACTTGGATCACAGACGAGATTATCCACAATTTCGCCGAACTTCACCGCATGCAATTCGCACATAGCGTTGAAGCGTATCGGCAAGGTCAACTGGTCGGGGGTGGATACGGCATCGCACTCGGAACCGTCTTTTTCTTAGAAAGTATGTTTTGCACGGAGAATCACGCCAGCAAAGTTGCCTTCGTGCGACTCGCCGAAAAATTGTCGGCGGATGGTTTCACAACCATCGACTGCCAGTTCATGACAGAACACTGGCGAAGATTCGGTGCAAAACCGGTCTCACCAGAGGAATTTCAGCAAACCATTGCGTTCGGCCTTGGCAATCCAGCAGTCTTCTCCGAAGCGAAAGATTACAGCGGGCAAATTCCCGATGCGGTATCGCCAGCCACGAGTGCAAAGGAACCGACTGACTTCGCGATCTCACCGGTCACCAATGCAAGTGCCCAAATCAGCACACCACAACCGGTGGTCTGATCAGCAACTGCTGCTTGCGTGAGTGAAATCTAGTCACGCCCAAAGTCTAGTCACAACTGGGGTCCTGTAAGGTCTTGGTGATTCACCACCAGCAATGCGTTGCGACTGGTTCATTCGGCCGCATTATCGGCCTGCGATTGGCTCACAACTTGCATCAGAAACATTTGTCTGGTCGCGTTCTTTGCAATCCCGGGAACGAGAATCATATTATTGGTTCGATTCCAACGCGGTGCGGGATCGATTCGAATATCTCCGGCATAATCCCCTTTGAAAATACCGTCACTTTTGGCGAAAGCTCCATCGCTGCGACGATAGACGGTATAGAAATTCTTGTCGCCTTGCTTGTAACCATTCGCGAACCATTGACCGTCAGGCGATAGCGAGACATCGCCTTCTGGTTTCGGAAAAATCTCGGGCGTGCCCCATTGCTCGACCACCTTCTTTTCGACCACATCGTAGAGAACTTGGTTCGCTCCCGATCTACCGATCAACTTGCTACCCTCCGCCCACTCAGGATGCCCCCCGACATGCATTTCGTGGAGGGTCAATTCAGTCCCGTCTGCGCGAATCGAAAAAGGCGTGTTGACCCGCTTGCCATTTTTCCCACGATTGCCGCTCCAACCTGCTCTGGCAAAGAAATAGACACGATTGCTGTCGCGATTCCAGAGTGTGTGATTGATAAAAAGACCGCTATGAACAAGATCCGGATCGAGTTCCTTCAACTTATTGTCAAGCTGCCGATAAGAGACTAACAATCGCTTCTTTCCCGTTTGCACATCGACGACAAAGATACCGTCGTCTGCAGGAGCAATCTCATCCTTTGACCAATCAAGGGCTTCGGGGTATCCCGTCACCAAACGCAATCGGGCCAAACGTCCATAGTTCAACCCAAGCCAGTTCGATCCATCTGCAGCGACGCCACCATTTCCAATTGGTTGGTCCTCAAACCGATACTCACGGACGCGTTCTCGCTTTTCGACATCGTAGAGCACGGTGTAGACCTTACCGCTATCGACGTCTCGGTCGTTGAAAAAAAATTGCGTCTCCGCTGCTTTGGGATGCCAATAAAACATCGTCCCTTGTTGGGGATTCCAAGCGTGCGTCTGTTCAATCCTGATAATTTTGTTATCGCGGTGGGTATCAACAAGAAAGATGGTTGCGGCATCTTTCGGCTCTGGTAATCGATCAATCGCATCCACTTCTAACCCGAGGATGTATCGCCCACTTGCATTCCAGGGAATGGTCTGGCACTGACCGATATAACCAAAAAAGTGATGTTTGCTACCGAACGTCAATTGCTGAACCTTCAACTCAAAGGGACCAGACGTATCCTGAGCATAAGCGGCACAAGGTGTCAGTATGCAGGCGAGCATTACGCAACATCGATAAACAAGTTGACCCATCATTGATACTCGCGTTTTGAATTTACAGAGCGGTACAGGAACAGTCGTTGAGTACGTAACCATTTTGAAAGACAACCTTGCATTGACGACGTCTTTGCTGACGCAAAAACCTACTCGTGCAAGAGAAATGCTTTCGCATCCGGTTCAGATTCGTCCTGCCAACCATAAAAGAGCAGCATGCCTTCCACCTCCGTTCCGTCAGGTCTCACAACAGGCTGCACATTGTTAAAACGCCATCCGGTGAAAGACCGTTGAGGGGGCGATATCTGCCGATCCTTTTTCCAAGTTTTACCGTCGTCCTTCGAGATCCATTCTTCGATCCGGCCACCGCCATGCCGATTCATATAACCACCTTCCAAATAACTCTCGCCGGCCACGACGTAAGCGTGCAACTGCCCGTTCTGATCAAACCGTAAGTGGCCACTATTCCATTGATGACTCGATGCACAGATAGGCGTTTTCACCCAAATTCCATCCCGTCGACACACGTAAAAATAACGATGAGACTTGAGATTGTCGCCCGACAACACATGCAAAAAGGCTGGATTTCCTTGCGGATCGATACAGATCGCGGGTGGCACTCCAGCACCCCGCCATTGAGTATCCCAAATCTGACATTTCCGCTTCGAATAATCGATGTCGATTGGGGTCGTTAGCAATTCGCCCGAGGCATTTCTGACGGTATGGTTTCGCAGATCAATGGCAACGTAGGAGAGGTTGTACTTCCATTCGTTTGTCACCTCTTGATCGTAGCGCGGATTAAAAAACCGTTTGGGATCGGGAGCATTTTTATTGTCGTCGTAATCGGTGTAGACGACATGTAAAACCTCGCCGTCCTTGGAAGGCAGCTTGGTTTGATACGACGACCAATCTAAGCGTCCCTTGCGATCCAGATCGATCACGTCCATTGCCGGGCCGACCCAGGTCTGGCCATCATCTTCACTGATTCGATAGGTCCATGAGCTCGTATGCCCGCTGGTGCGGTAATACACCAACTCACGGTCCCCCCTGATGCGAAACACCGAGGGATACGACAAGCTGGGCGCAATTTCCGGCCCCTCCCGCCAGGAAACAGCAGAGGTGTCGGAGCGTACGGGATGCTCTGAAATCAGATGGGTTCCGGGGGTCAAATGACACCCATAAAGAACGTGCAGACAGTCCTCATTATCAGCCCAGATAATGGGGCTGAAATGGTGGTCACTGTTGGCTGGGCCAAGTCGCTGCGGCTTCGAAAAGACGCGGTCTTGCGGATGATACCGCACCATCATGGGACGCGCACGCCCCTTATCATTGCTAGTCGATGTGGCATCTCCGTTGTAAACAACGTAGAGCTGGCCATTAACGAAAACCGACTGCGGCCTCTGCCGTGCGTCGTACAACATCTTGAATTTACCAGCATCACCAAACGGCACAACGCCGGCATTCAATCGCCTTTCGTCAGCGAGCAAATCTGCGGCCGAGAAAGCAAACAACACCGATACACAAATCAACCTAAACAAAAGCAATCGGTGAAATCTGGCCATGACTATTCCTGATAAAGCTGTAACTGCTCGTCGCATTCGTTTTGCTAACGCCATCATTCCCGTCCCTCGCTAACGAGTGGCTTGGCTTCGGCGGAAGACGCCGCAGGCTGCGATTTTCCCGCAGGAAGTATCGTCGCCGAATCCGAGCCTGCAGGTAGTTTGCTTGCTGCCGGCGTTGTACTTGGAATCGCCCCCAACCATTCGGGCACACCTTCCTTTTGCAAAACTTCGACTTTGCTCCCGTGCGAATCGGGGCTACCGTCTTTCATTGCCGACGGGAGGCGATTGTTCTTCGGCAAATACTTTGCAAGCCGTTGTTTGATTTTCGAGTATCGGGGTTCTGCGGCAACGTTGTTGTGCTCGCTTGGATCTTCATGATGATTGTAAAGTTCTTCACTGCCATCTCGGTAACGGATGTATCGCCAACGCGGACCACGGACAGCGTGATTGTTATAGTGCCACGTCGTGATGGCTGGCTCACTGCGTCGAGCATCGACATTCTGCAATTGCGACGATAACGAAACCCCCTCCAAGCCTGGCATCGATGGTAACTCACACAGATCCAGCAACGTCGGATAGAGATCAATCAGGCTGACGGCCCGATCACAAACCTTCCCAGCATTCTCGGCCGCAGGTAGGCGAATCGCGAGCGGCACGCGCGTTGACTCTTCCCACAGAGCCTGCTTTCGCCAATGCCGTTTCTCACCAAGGTGCTGACCGTGGTCCGACCAGAAAACGACGATGGTATTCTCTGCATAGGGGCTGGAATCGAGTGCGTCCAAAACCTTTCCCGCTTGCGCGTCAACAAACGAAACACAAGCAAGATATGCACGAGTCATTTCGCGCCAGTAATCGGGACCGATGCTCAAGACAGTCTGATGGTCTCCTCCATTGATCATTCCGATCGCCATCGCCTTTCCGTGCAACGGGATATCGTCCATCTCATCAAGCGGAACACTCGGCACAACGATTTCATCGATGGGATACAAGTCAAAAAACTGTTTCGGAGCAGTGTAGGGTACGTGCGGCCTGACAAACCCAACGGCCAAAAAGAAAGGTTGCTGGTGATCTTGTCTTAACCGCTGAACTGCCCAATCAGCGATCTGCTCATCCGGCATTCCCTCGGGTGGCATATCTGCTTTCTCCAAAGCACCCCAGCAAAGTGATTGCCCATCCACACCCTTTTGATACTTCTGGTAAATCGCACCACCATCCGGCGGAAAAGGATGAAAATGGCCACCTTTCTCACCCTGATAACCGTGGCCCCGCGCCGCCAGCTCTTTTGGCCATCGGAATTTCGGTCGAAACTCTGTCCAATAGTCATAGCCAGTCACATCACTGGTGCCCTTATGAAACACTTTCCCGGCGGCAAGCGTCTTGTATCCGTTTCGCTTGAAATGGGTAGGCAACGGAATCACACCATCGAGCGTCCGCTCGTAATCGGCCAGCTTCTTCGACGAATTGGAATACCAACCGGTGGTGGACGGACGCAAACCACTCATCAAGGCATGCCGCGAAGCGGAACAGACGGGGGCTGCACAATGCGCGTTACTGAACAAAACGCTGCGACGAATCAACCGATCAAGATTGGGTGTTTTTGCTTGGGGGTGTCCACCAACCGCACCAATCCAGTCATTCAGATCATCGATCGCCAAGAAAAGAACGTTCGGTTTACTTCCCACCGAAGCTCCCGATTGGGTGGCCGACAAATCCGATCGCGGTCGCACCACTTGCGGGCTCGATTGCGTTGGATTTTGAGATCTCGCTGAATCTCCCGAATTACTTGAATCCCTGGAGTCTCCCGTATCAGCAGGGGCCTTTGGTTTTGACTTTAACAATGGAACAGGCTTGGCATTCTCGTACACCTCGCTCTTCGATCCAGTCCGACGGGTCTCCGCCCCCACTTCGTCCAAAAACTCGACCATCAAGGCGTGCAACTGGTCAACTTGATTGGGTTGGGTATCGGCGAGATCCTCGCTTTCGCTTGTGTCCATCGACAGATCAAACAATTCCAGTTGGTTCTTGCCCCATGTTTTCACGAGCTTGAAATTGTCCATCATTAACGCCGTTTCGGCATCGCGTGCAACCGCCTGATGGAACAACAGGAAAGGTCGCTTCCGATCAACTTTGCCACGGCCACGGTTGAACATCACTGCCGTCATGCTGCCGCCATCTAACGCGGCGGGTAACGATGGACGATAGCCCGCCAGCTCTGCGATCGTCGGAAAGATGTCTAACCCAGTCACCGGAACATCGCTAACGGATCCCGCCTGAACACCAGGCCCACGGATCAGGAATGGCACACGGATCCCGCCCTCGTAAACTGAACCTTTACCATCTCTCAAGGGATGATTCCGAGGCAAGTCAGCCGCATCTTGGCCAGGCAACGTATTACGTCCGCCGTTATCGGACAGAAAAAATACGTAAGTCGAATTCTCGATACCCAGTGATTTGATTTTATCCAAGGTGATACCGATCCCCTCATCCACATCATTCGTCATCGCAGCAAACTCGGGCATCGAATGTTTGTTGCCCGGTTTTACATCGCGTGCGGCAACCAGGGACCGTTTGCGGAAAAAGATATCCAAATGCACCGCATAGTGAGAGATTTGGAGAAAGAAAGGTTTACCAGCCTTCACCTGTTGCGTCATAAAATCACAAGCACGATCGGTCATGCTAAAGATTTGCTTGGGATCATTTTTGGCTGCTGGTCCGCCCGACCCTTTTCCTCCGCCAGTACCGTTGTCGGTGTAGCCGTCACTCACGTCATACCCCATATCTGCGGGTGTCACGTCATCAAAACGCATGTCCCATTTTCCAAAATGAGCGGTCTGATAGTCCGGATTCGCCCCTTTTAACATTTGCGGCAAACTGAGTTGCTTCCGATATTTGGTGGTCCAACTCCGCTGATCCGATTGATAAATGTGTCGAGCGGGCGTCTGCCCAATGAGGAGACTGCGGCGCGTTGGACAACAATACGGGGCCGGTGAATAGCCTCGGGTGAAACTCATCCCACTTCCAGCCAAACGCTCGATGTTGGGCGTCTGGTAATAGTCACTCATCGTCCGCTCATCGTCCGGATCGATTCGCAACGAAGTTCCCACCCAGCTTTGGTCGTCTGTCAATAAAACAACGAAATTCGGAGGATCGACCGATCTGGCATAGGCACTCGCTGATAGTAGGAGGCCAATCGTGCAGATGACTACAGAAAAAGAAGCGACAGACCTCGAAACGGATCGAACCAGAGGACTCATTCTCACGACATTCATGCGAAACAACTTTTGAAGCCTGATGTTGATTGGATCGGAATTGGAATGAAAGTCTGCTTGCTTGAAAGAATCGCAAGCTGCCTCACCATGTCCCGGCTCGTGTGACAACCCGGCTCTTATGTTAACCCGGCTCGCACGAAACCCCCTCCTTCGCGATCAACAGTTTCTCGTACCATTGAGACGTCTAAACGTGTCTATCACGAGACACAATCACGGATGCGGCGGCAAAATCATTCCGGCTTTATCCTACGTGATTCAGGCTTCGCGATGGCTCTCGGTCTTCGAATTCAATGCTCCAAAGCATTTTGCCCCAAAATTGCATTTCGATGCCAGCATGGGCTCAACGTCAAAGTTGCGTCTGCCGAATGGGGACCAACGGATCACCCGCTTGCACGCGATGCCTCCCAACCAGATCACCCGTTATGGTTTCCTGACTGACCAACGGCCAGCCGGCGTTAGCAACTCAGCGGCGGCATCGTAATTGCGTAAAGTATGGGAATCCGCTACTTCATTCGAATCGTCAAATCGACACCTCACGTTCGCGATGCCCAGACCGCGCACTCGGAATCCACTGAGTGATCGAGTGCCTCTGAATCACGTCAAGCAACACGTCAGCAACGTGCACCACACTTCGCCATCGAAAGTGGTCGCACAGAAAGACGCCGGACCCGAACCTCACACCTGCGAACCTGCCCCACACTGGTCGGCCTGCTCAGCTTCCGCGTGTGATGACGTGATCAAAACGCGACCGTCGATTTTCGACTTTAGTGATGCGGTCGCCTGAAACGCTAACTGCAGGCTACCTGCGGTTCCACCCTCAAGACGTTTCGCCCGTCTCCCGTAGAAGCACTCCAAGGTTCAAAACAGGATCGGTTTGTTGATCGATCTGTCCCTGCTGGTCCGCATGCATGCTCTTCTCAGTTGGCCGAACGGCGGTCATTCGGGGTGACCGCTTTCGAATTACCAGCGGTAGGTCACCGCCCCCCGCTTCAACTTCCTGATGCCATCCTCCGCCATCGGCAACTGCTTCTGGCATAACCAATTGATAGACGACAGCGTTGGGATCAGGCTTGATGATTCTCGCCTCGCGTCCGTGGGGATACCAAGTCTGCTCCCACCAAGCTAGCAATGACGGAGTGTAAGATCCGATATATCCCAAAATGACCAGCGTAGCCAAACCTGAAACACGTCTTCTGGTTGTTCCCCGCTTTTCATCTCTCATGCCTCTAACCTCACCTGCGCCAATATTTGCTTTAGTCACCGCTGTACAGTCAATGATTCGATCCCGGCGGGAGATTCTTGGATCAGGAAAATTAAATCTGAGATTTCTTACCTACCACTTCGCTAAACCCAAATTGGGAGGTCGATCTTTAAGTAGCAAACGGACTAAAGAGTCATCGTTTTTTAATACGAAGAGGACACCGAAAAAGGTTCGCTCTCACAGCCACCCGACATCGAGAGATCGCGATAAAGGTTGATGGCGACGTTGCTCGGTTCGATCAGCCAGCCGTCAACCTGCGGCACAGGGACGAGACATCCATGTCGCCTTGCCCAGCGACGCAATTGAGTCATTTTTTCATGTAGGAAATACCGTGGCACAGCCCAGACGATCGCATCAACGTTCGATTGTATCGAGGGTAAGAAACCCCGAATCGCGGACCAAACTGAGGCAGCGACGATCACCGAGACTCACCGATTACCGAGCCCCTGATGAAACGAGATAAGGGGAGGCGGTGACAGAGGGCGAGTACCCGCATCACTAGCCAATCCCCCCTTCCTTGGCCTGTCCTGAATCTCGTTTGTTGACTTGCCGAGTTACTGCGGGGCAACGCCTACTGGGTCGTAGGATCCCTACGCCATCAATTCTGCCAGAGCTCCTTGCTGGGGCATCCCGTTTTTTTGTAGCTCGAGGTCGAGATTACCGTAATGATCGATTGGATTTCCAAATGCATTCAGCCAAGTCGTCCACCAGTTGCCAATCGTCCGGTGACCTGGGTCACCATACTTTGGGTACCGCAAATAACGGCCGGCAATTTTCAACCGCCCACCCGCACCACCGATTACCAAGTAAGGCCACTCGGCTAGATTCCCATGATGCTCGTTGCCAGAATCGCTGAGATAAATGATCGCGGTATTGTCCAACAGGGTGCCATCCGCTTCGGGGACCGCCTTCAATTGACCGGCCAAATCGGCCAACAACTTCATATGGTGCAACCGAATGATGTCGCGAGCTTCTTCGGGTGACTTTCCATTACAAACTTCCTTGTGTCCAATTCCATGAACACTTTTTTCAGACAGCCCGAGGTCGTCATAGGTTGTACTGATATTGTCCAACCGCAAGGTGACAACATTGGTGATACCCGATATCAAAGCAGCCGCAGCTAAATCGATGTGGGCCTGCTGGCGAGTCGCCGGCTTTTGGGATGTAAACCGATCCGAGAATTCGGGCGCGGCTTGTTGGATACGTTCGGACATAGAGGCCAGTCGTTCACGTCGCACCTGCAATTCTTCAAACGCATTTAAGTAATGCCCCATCTTTTCCCGTTCAGCAGAGGGCAGCGTCTGATTCAGCTGACGAATATCCCCCGCCATGAAATCGAGCAGGTTCGACTTCAACCGGTATTGAGACTGGGCTCGATCGTCGCTGGCGATCGCACTGCCAAAAAGTTGTTGATAAGCGATGTCCGGGCTGGCCTGGAAGGGCAACTCGCGGCCCGGTCCAACCGCGGTGATCCCCGGGTACAACGTGCCTTCGGTTTCCTTGCTCATCACTTTTCCACGCAACGCCAAACCAACGTGGTTAAACGGCGAGGGGAAAAGCCGAGCCAACTCAGCATCGACGGTCGCGCGACGGATCACTCCCGAATTGTGTTCACCGCCCGTCTTGTAAACCCCCATCGCTCCGAACCAACTGGAATGCCCCGGCCGGCACATCTTGCCCGACAAACCTTGGACGATAGCAAGCTGATCTTTGAACGCTTCCAATGGTTTCATGGCAGCGGGCAAAATGTGATCGGCCAGCGATTCATTGATCAACTCCGATCCCATTTGGGATGTATCTTGCAGTGCCGCTGGCGTCATTTTCTCAGAGATGACACCACTCGACTTCACCACAAATACAAACCGTTGCGGCAACTTCACACGCTCAAGACCTGCCGCCTCGAGCCTGAATCGCTGCAGCATCGGCTGCAACAACAGACTGGACGATCCAATTGCGGAGGTTCGGAGAAATCTCCTTCGGGTGGAACTCATAATGCCTTCTATTCAATTCGATGCGGTCAACAATGCAGGTCACTCGATTCTATCACCGAGGACGTTTTTTTTTGGTCGATTAATTCAGTGTGCTCGGCTGTGCAAGAGCTTGTTAGGAACCTGCCACTCGACGGTACAAAAAGGAATCTGACGTGAGAAGTGAAATCACTAAAGCTCGAAAACTTCCACCAGATTCAACATAGGCTCGATCGGCCCGAATCAGAGTTGCGGAATCACTCTGCATTTCATTTCGCCCCATCCAATAACGAAACGCATGTCGCACAAAGGATTGCCTCACTCGCTCGGACTCTGCCAACCGATGCATCAATTCAATCGGACTCGCGACATCCCCATCCAGATCGCGATCCCCAGTACCATCAAGAAACCCCCTCGAATCGACAGGTCGCGTTTGTCCCTTTGCCATCAGTTTTTCGACTCTGCGATGTCGCCCGAAGTCGTCATACAACTCAAAGGGCATCCCCAACGGATTCATTTTCACATGACACCGCCAACATTCTTGCTCGCGAGTGACAGCAAAACGCTCTCGCAACGTCTGTTCATGATCCTCTGGAATACTCGCATCGACAGTGATCGGTAACTCCGGAACGGTATCGGCAAGCAAGCGTTCCCGAATCCACTTGCCACGACGCACTGGATCGTTGTCCAGGTTCAACGAATGAGCCAGCAACCACGCAGGATGCATCAAGATCCCGATCCGTTGAGTCGGGTTCAACACAAATGGCTGTTCGACTGGAAAGCTAAACGTCTTTTCGTCCAAGTTATAGGTAATCAGATAGTCACGACCGCTTGAACGACCTCCGCCCATCGGCAGATGGCTTAGTCCAGCCTTGTCACATTGTTCCAGGTACTTCATCCAACGCTTGGTGACGTTCCCATTGGCGTGAGCAAACATCTTGTGGATCGAGCGAACGTGGGCCATATATTCAGCAGGCACCTTGTAAGGAAATTCTCGCCATGGCTTATCTTTGTAGTAGTCATAGAACGCCTGTAACGCATCATGAATTTCGCGTTCGTAGTCATTGTCACCTGAATGCGCTACGAAATACTGTTCGGTGGTTAGCAATTCTGCGAGGACATCATTGTCCTGCTGGACAATATGCATCACCAGCGTGTCAGCATCCTCGACCAATCGCTCGGGGACACCGCGATAGTCCTTGCCAAAGCGGTCCGCATCTTTAAAGACGCTCGGTGCCGCGTCATAACCAAAAAACTCATGAAAGAAACGGAGCACGCGTGGTTTTTTGATGGCCTGATCGTCCCAGTAACGAGTAACCTCGCGAGCCACGTCTGCACGCGTATTAAGTTGCCCGGAGGCAGCCGCATTCAGCAACTCTTCGTCTGGTTTCTGATCGGTCAACGCGTAGGCAATCGCTAATGCCATCTCACTCGCATCCAGCAGTTGCCGACCGTGTTCATCGACGTTCCCTTGCCCTAGTTCGATGCGATAGATCGCTTGGGGGCTGACGGCGATCGCAATCAACATCATCCTCAACCCTTCGACCTGACCGCCTTGTGTGACGCAACTTCGCATCAGACCGTGATATTTATTCAATTCCTCTACCGCTGGCTCCTGTTCAATCACGAGCTGATACATGCGTCTGATCGCGGCATGAATCTGAGCCTCCGTTGCCATGTCTTCCGCCAGCACAATCGACTCAAATTCAGCAGGGGTCACAGGGAATCGCGGCTGAATTGGCTTGCCCTTCTTATCCGTCGGAAGCTCACTCTCAGAAATGGGTCCTTCAAGACGCACACGCAGTTGATGCAGAGCACCAGCAAGATGGTTGTCGACCAACGTTTCCGCGTTTCGCAGCATCGTGCCGAGTGTGGCTGAATCTGCCAACGTGATCGCAGCAAAATCTTTAATCCCCGCCTTCTCTTCAATCGTGAACGGCTGTTTTAGTTTCGCCAGCTTTGCATTTCGTGCACCGTATCTTCCAGGCCGGAATCCCATTCCGCGGTCGGCAAGTGAATCAAATATCGCTGGACTCTTCTTCCAAATCCGTGAGGGTGACCAACTCACGTCGGAAATGGATCCATCAAATAACAATTCATGGTCCACGTAATTACCGTACTCCGGAAACATGAGTTTGTGCTTCCATTCAAGAATCAATTCAGAATCAGCAAGTAATTCCTCCAGCCTAGAAATCACCAGGCGACGTTCCGCACGACTCAACGGATCGGCATCCGAAGGTGGCATTTGATTCGTGACAAGCATTTGAAAAACACGAGTCCAGTGCTCGTTCACCTGCTCGTTCACCTGCTCCAAGCCAGCTGCTTCCGATTGCAAGTCAGCCAAATCAAATCCGCCCGAAACCTCGTTGCCAGAATGACAATCCGCACATTTGGATTCCAAGACTCCCAAAACTTTCGAATCGAAATTTTGATTAGCGTCTGCGAAACAATGAGCCACTCCAACGACCGATTGGCACATCAAGACAAACGCAATCAACAGCAGTCGTAACATATATTCGGATATCAGTTGGAATCTGAAGAGCATCTCGAAGGCAGGCCCCATAAGCGAACAACGCAGGGGTGACAGATCGAATCGTTTTCGTAGTTTAACCCAAAACCATTGGTGGCGTTGAGATGTGATCCGAGTTCAAAACCTCCGTTAGCGACAGCAGAATATCGCTTCATTGATTTTACAAACAAAGCTCAGTCGACAAGCAACGCGGCAGACTAGTCCGTTGCTCCGGCGGCTTTCAAACGGTGTCGCTTTGATAGACGCCGCTTTGGTTGGATGCTTTTCCACCGGCTGCACCAGCTCCGCGGCTGATCGGCCCGAGCGAAACTGCCTTGCCAAACGAATCGTTCCTGCTGGA
Source organism: Rubripirellula sp. (assembly GCA_029245125.1). Lineage (GTDB taxonomy): Bacteria > Planctomycetota > Planctomycetia > Pirellulales > Pirellulaceae > Rubripirellula. The sequence continues at coordinate 5,640 of JAQWPZ010000191.1, read as the reverse complement.
ACACAGACCCAAACATGCGACAGCTCGCAAAAGACATCCGGACAGCACAGACAGCTGCCCGGACGATCAATGAAAGGTGATTTATAAACCGAGGAAATAACCGTCGACCGCAGCCATGTAATCGCCTTCTCTGGTTGACGAAACCAGCAAATCCAAATCACTTTCCAGTTTATCTAGTGAAATCCGCTGCCCACTCAGTGTCGCCCAGTCGCGATCGGTCGTGGCTTTGACATTTTCCCAGCGAATACCGGCGGACGGCTCTGGTTCACCAACACGTCGTTCCCGTGCCAACTGGTTGACCACCTGCAAAGCGTCAAGTGCTGAAACGTCGAGGTCCCCATTCACATCAAAGAAGCTCTCACTGTCAGCAGGAAAGCCTTGTGATGGATCAGATTTCAAACGTCCCAATACGTTGATGATTCTCAGCGCATCCATCGCCGTCGTACTGCCATCATTGTTGACATCCGTTCGCGAGATGGGGTTCTGAGCAGGGATGCCGCTGGCTAGGCCTGGGCCAGCGATCACCATCACGACACCATCGTATTGTGGCGTCACTTCACCGAGCAATCCATCCGCATATCGAGTGGTCGCTGTGCCACGATCGATTGCAAGTATTCCGACATTTTGACCTGAATCAAAAGTGAAGGAGTCGACCGGATCGTCACCTTGGGTGCCGTCATAATGCTGCATTGAGTTCAGTTCGGTACCTGCGTGGAAGATCCAAACAACATCGACTCGATCACTTGGATCCAAATCCCAAACTTCAAAACCAAACAAACCCAGCGGCAATTCAGTATTTTCTGGATACTCGGCTGGATCGACGATCGTGACGTCCGCGGTCACAGCCCGCAGCGAAAACAAATCACTGGTCACGAGCGAAACATACGCCAAGTCTTGCGATGAAGGCAACGAAGCAACGTGCGACTGCGAGCGATCGGGAATCCCGTCATTGTTCCCGTCACCGCCATTGGGGGCACCTGCTTCGACAAGGTCGCTGACGCCGTCCTGATCAAGGTCCGTTTGAAACGGATCGAATTCAAACGCACCAGCATCAAATGCGGGGCCTTGCACACCATCCCCATCCAAAGGCCGCGTGACGCCACGCGCATCGACGAACACGTCGCCGCTGGTTCCGATATCAATCGCTGGACTACCAACCAATAAAGCATGCGTTGGAACCGCACCACCATTACTTTGCAACGGTCCCAAAACAGGATCCTGCCCTGATAGGTCACCAACCCCATTGAGCCCGAGCGTCTCACTATGGTCGAGGTTGTAACCAATGGAGCTAAACAAAGCGGGGTCAGTCGCCAGCGAATCACCATTGGCAATGATGGAATACTCAAATTGAACTGGTCCACCAGAGGTCGCAATATTCTTACCCACGTTTGCTTGATTCGACGTGATGGTTGAAAAGCGAATCGTAGACTCCAGCGAGCCATCGAGGATTGCCAATCCACCACCGATGTTAGCAGTGCTTTGATTCCCACTAACCGTCGAATTCAGTAAATCGATCTGCGAAGCGATCAGGCCAATTCCACCTCCCTCTTTGACCGATTGATTGTGACTAACCGTCACCCCGTTTGCACTGACATGAGGAACTCGCTCGGATCCGATTGCCCCAATACCACCGGCACGACCGCCTGCTTGGTTCCCATCAATCGCAGTCCCCTCTATCACAGCATCCATATCGACGATACCGATTCCACCCGCATCCAAGACTGCGGTGTTGGATTGAATCGTCGAGTTCCGAATGGTCAGCAGCGGACCAACATCCGTTGCCGCAACTCCAACCCCGCCCGCCGAACCAATCTGCGTACTGAACGCGTGATTGCCAACGACCGTAGAACCCTCAATGGTCAGGCTGGAATCGACGGCGCCGATCCCGCCTGCCGCAGGTCCCGTATTTTCAGAAACCAAAACATCGCGAAGTGTCACATTCGAGGCGTTCACATGGCTTTCTGACTGAATCAAAATCCCGCCACCACCTTGCTCATAGCCGGGAAAACCAACCGTCGATCCAGGATCTGTCACTTGGTTTAACGCAAATGAACTGCCCTCAACGGTACCAACACTATCAACCGCTCCGAAGCCACCCGCCCCAGCAACTGCAGAATTCGAGGTGAATGATCCGCCCTGAATATTAAACGCCGCATCTACCTCACCAGCATCCACGACATAGAGTCCACCACCTACACTGGCATTTCCTGTTACTTCATTTTGAAGAAAGTTGGTAGAGACGAGCTGAATGCCTGCAGATTCAATGTATGCACCTCCTCCAGCCTCTCCAGCAATGTTACCTCGCAGGGTGACACCATTGAACTCTACACTTTTCGATGAATCTCCGAAGTTTGCCGGAATGAAAACCCCTCCACCGAAGCCATCATCCGACGTCACTCCCGCCCGATTGCCAGAGATCTCTGTGTCGATAATTGTGAGCACCGTCGCTCGGCCCGACGATGGATAGAATTCAATTCCACCACCATGCTTCGTAGCGACGTTATCCCTAATGACACTGTCGCGAATGGTTACATTGCCACTGACCTGAAGTCCGCCGCCCGAAGAAGGGCCACGACTAGGAAAGCCCAATGCATCAAAGTCAGCCAGATTGTTTTGTATGACAACCTGATCGAGGGTCAACTCAGTAACAAACGCATTAATTCCGCCGCCACCACTTGAGTCATCTGCAACGCCGTTCTGGATCGTGAGATTGGAAAAGCCGATGCTTGCTTCGCTCCAAATATCAAAGACACGCCCGAAGTTCATTCCATCGAGCACAACATTCGAAGGCTCGCCTCCCATCCCGGCAAAAAGAACGCTCTCATTCCCCTCCATATCGAAACTGCCGTAAACTTCGTAGTGCCCCGGCGGAATGTGGATTTCGTGTGGCCCGGGATTACTATCCGCTTCTTGAACCGCGACTCGAAGCGAGCAAGCACCGCTTTCCAGTCCACTGCAATCCCCATCGAACTCATCGCTCGTCGTATCGACAACGAACACAGCCAAAAGCCGTCGAGGTTCCAGCGTTTCGAAACGCTTCATCATTCGCTTGCCACGAACTCTGCCCGAACATTTTCGGCTTTTGTTAAAAGAAGACATGATTCCCTCGTGCCAATTGCAACCAACTCGAAGCCCGCAAGACACACGTCCGAATTGATTTAAGCCTAGATTGCCAACACTCTTGGGCGTGTCGCCAGCGCAAAGAGAAGTGCATTTTCCATGCCAAAGAAGGCTTTTACGGGGCCCCTATCCCCTGGCCCAATGAAACTGGCCCAATGAAACCGTCACTTGGCAACGCTGGGAACCTCGAGCTTGTGCGAAGTCTGTGCCAGTTCGCACAGACTGACGCGCAACAAGCCCATCCAACCCGGACCCCAGAGACAAGCCTGTCTCTTACAAACCGGCAACCAAAAGCACTGCATTGCGTTCTTCTTGACTGCCGCGAAGAATCACTCGACTGAGGACTCAAGCTAACTCACGATCCGATTGTTCGCTTCTCAATTGCCTCCATGCCACCTCATGCGAATCCCGAAGTGGCGGGCTCTGCTAAGTGACGGTCAACGCCATCAAAAGGATCTGCGGCGAGCGAACCGAAATCTCTTTCAGGGGTGGAAGCACTGAGACGCGACCGAGTCTGCTGTCAGGGTCAACCACTTCCCCAAACGGTATCGTTACTCAGCGATCGTCTTCAGCAGGGCTTGAAAGTCGGCTCGATCCTTCACGGAATTGAACGCTGGATTTTCCTCAATTTGACTCTTGTCATTGAAGCCCGCTGCAACCGCATCGGTCAGCCTAAGCACCGCTTGATTCTCAAAACGTTCCTGCATCAGAATTTCCGTTGCACTCAAAGCCTCCGAGGCTTTTTTCTGAGCATCGATTGCCCCTGCCCATTTGGTCGCCAATTCGAAATTGATCTCCGCTGTCTCGCCAGTCCCTAAATGCGCACGGAAGGTCGGCCCTGCTACTTCGAATGTCAACAACATGGCCGCGTAGTCACGAGCAAGCATCGTCCCCCGCGAACTAGTTTTCAATTCGTTTTTATGCAGTGACTCAAAACTTTCCAGCAATAATTGCTTTCCCTGCTCGCGATCGCCAAGATCATCTAACACGGCGCCGTAGATATGCAGACTGACGGCATGATCGACTCCCGAGCGATGCGGAGTTTCGAGCGTTCGAAAAATCTGCGCGCTTTTACGAATACTCTCCTTCGCTGCTTCTCGCTGACCCGCGTAACGTAGTGCCCGTGTGAGATCAATCAGCCTCTTTGCAATGACCGTTGAGTTGGGTCCAAGCTCTCTTTCATAAATCCTGATAACGTAGCGAAACATTGCAATCGCCTGCTCGTATTCTTTGTTGGCATACAAAAATTTCCCAAAGAACGATCGGCCGAATGCTACGAGCAAATGCTCCTCCCCAAAAAGCTTGACCGCTTTTTCATCCATTTGCTGATAGGCAGCGAGGGCATTCGCTTTGCCAAACGTGCCCAACTTTTCAAGCATTTGTGCTTGAGAAAAGAGTGACAAGATTGCTGAAAACCCGTTATTTCCCTGCAAGCGATCGGTTGTCGTGGCTGCTTGCTGCAGCAATGTTCTCGCGTTCTCAAGCTCATCCTTCACGATATAAACTTTGCCAAGCAAGAACTGCACCGTGGCAACATCCATGTGATCGCTCGGTACGCCATCCTTCTGGTAATAATCGAGACGAAGCTGCAGACACTCTTTCAGGAAAGGTTCCGCGAGTTCGTAATCAGCTCTTAGCGAGTGCATAACTCCGAGATTCAACAAAGTTTTGGCGATCAGCAATTTGTTTTTGCTCGGCGTTGAACGCCGGATGGCAAGGGATTTGGTGAACGCATCATTTGCTGCCTCCAGATCATGGCGGTACAGATTCAAGACGCCCAAACTTTCGAGCGTTTCAGCATATTCAAGGGACTGCGGCCCGAATTCCTCGAGTCGTAGTATCGCTGCCTCCCGCATTAAGGCTTCTCCATCATCAACCTTGCCAATGCTTAAGTAGACGTTCCCTATCTTGTCGAGCAATACGGCGCGGACACGGGGTTGCGTCAGCAGTTCCGTCTTGAGTTTGTTTCGGCCGCGATTAACGACCTCGACGGCCAGCAATTCACCCTCGCCCCGTCGCTGAGCACCAAACGCCCGCTCGGTTCGCGCGATCGGATCAGCATCCTCAAACAAGCCAATTAAAAATTCAGAAACAGCCTCCGATTCTGATCTCGCTAACTCCGAGTCGGCACGCGACGAATCGGCCTTGAGCCTGGCGATTCTCGATTCCTTTTCAGCGGCTTCAGCTTTGTCTTTAGCTGCCACTGCGACGTTACGCAAACGCATCTCGGTGCGTGCCTGAACCAAAAGCTTTCCATTGAGAGCTTCAAGTTCGCCGGCGTGTAGATGCTGCATGATCATCCCTACAGCCCCCAGCAGAAGTACGGCTCCAGCCATTACCAAACTGATCCTTCGCAGTTTCTTTTCATCATCGGCGCGGGCCGCTTCCGTTGCCCGTTCAACCTCGCTTGCCTGGAGCTTGGTTTCGACGGATTCGATGTACTCGGTGATGCGAACGGCAAGGACACTAGCATCCCTCGGCCGATCCTCAGGCTGCATCTGCAGGCAATCTTTCGCAATC
>JAQWPZ010000184.1 GCA_029245125.1 Rubripirellula sp. | reverse complement strand
TTTCGATCGCTTGGTTGCCGAGGTTCATTACAGTTCCAAACGCTTGTACTTCAGTCGGTTGTTCCAAATTTCGTTCAGCACTGAATGCGGTGATCGCCAAATTGTTGACGTCATCCGTTCCGATCGACACAAATTCAGGTTTCAAATTCCCCAAGTTAAATTCGGTCACCGCTGCGAAGCCACCATCGCTGTAAATCAGCAGATCTGCAGGCTTTTCCTGAGCCACCTGAACATCATTTACGTCACCCATGTCGCTTGATCGTCGCGGATTGGCTAGGCCATCGGCAGCCTTTAATGCGCCCAAAATATTTGTCGTTTGATTTGTCGCTTCCACACTCGCCAGCGCATCCCGCAATCGGCGACGATCTGAGGTAAACGACTGCACGGTCACCGGGCGATCACTAAAAGTGACCAGCATTGCCACATCGGTGTCATTCATATCTTTGATCTTTTGCTCGATCATCCGCTTTGCCTTCGTGAGGCGGCTCTCTCCTTCGCCGACATCAGTCGCTTGCATACTGGCTGAATTGTCAAGCAAAAATACGGAACGACTCTGTTCACTGACGTCGCCTCGCATCCCCGAAATGAGCAGAGCGAGTGCTGCGACGGCGATTGCGAGCAACTGCAAAAACAACAACAAACTACGTCGCAGTCGCTGCAACAAACTGTTGACGTGCAAATCCTCGATGGTTTGCGACCACAGATAGGTGCTGGGAACCTCGACGGGTTCTCGTCGAAGTTTCAGGAAGTACAGGATGATAATTCCAACTGCGACGGCAACCAAAGTCACCCAGCCGAGCGTGCTCGTAAAAGCAGGGGTCCAACTCATCGCACGACCCCACGCTTGCGTAAATATTTGGTGACGATTGTTTCCACTGACGTCTCGGTCCGCACGGGAATGTACGAAATGGAACGCCTACTGCAGAACGATTTTATCCCGCCGATAAATGACTTGACTGTCTCTTTGTACTTTTCGATCGCATAGGCATTGATCGTGATCTCTGCCGCATCGCCATCCTCGACATCGATCAAGCGTCGGTCGCCACGCAATGGCGGGTCGATCTCCTCGGGTGACAAAACATGCATGACGAAGACATCCATCCTGCGTCCCACCAGCATTCGCAGCGCTGATTCGTAGCCATGCTTATCCATCAAATCCGACAACAGAATCACGACTCCTGTGCCTGAATTTCGAATCGAAAAATCTTTAATGCCTTCCAACAGCGTGACGTTATGTCCACTTTCAAATGAACCCAGGTACTTGAGCATTTTCCACAGGCTGGCTCGCCCTCGCAGAACTGGAGCACTCCGCCCCGGCGGGCCTAACGCTTGCACGCTGACGCGGTCGGCTCGACAAAGCCCAACGTATCCAAGTGCCGCGGCCAGTTGCTTGGCTACTGTCAGTTTCTTGGGGTCACCGAAGTTCATTGACTCACTCGCGTCAATCAAGACATAGACGTGTAAGTCCTCTTCTTCCTGGAAAAGTTTCAGAAACAACTGATCCAAGCGGGCGTAAAGATTCCAGTCGATCAGCCTTAGATCGTCTCCCGGAACGTAATTGCGAAAGTCATGAAATTCGACGCTCTGCCCCTTCCTTTTGCTCTTACGCTCGCCTTTCATGCGGCCGCGAAATACTTTTCTTGATACTAACTCCATCCGTTCCAATCGTGCCAACAGCTCTGGCGATAGAAGTGGATCGGCAGCCGAAGCATTGCTCATTCGCAGGTCCTGGCTCATGCTGAGCGGTGAGAAAGGAGGGGCAAGCAGTGGTGAAAGCTAAATATCGCTCTGGCCGGCATCATTATCGCTGAACCAGATCCCAAGTCATGTCAATGGTCTTCGAGCTTCGCGCGACGAAACTTCGACTTGGATGCTCGCGGCGACCGCCGCGTCATTTCCATAATAACGGCAAACGCTCATCATTTGCACCAAGTCGACCTGCTTGGCGATTGCCGCTTCCCTTTCGATTCGTCAGTTTGTCGCCCAATTCCTCTCGACCACGCTCCGCCGCGGCCTGTAACTGTTGAACCACGTCCGGGTAATCATCGAAAACATTCTTTGTTTCCGAAATATCCGCGTCCAGATCAAACAGGCTAAGTCCGATGTTGGCTTGTTCGTAGGGAATTGGGATGCCTCCAGTTCCACCCGGTCGCCCGTTGGTCGTTCGATAGCGATGGGGAAAGACGAGCTTGAACCGATCATTCCGCACAGCTTGTAGTTGGCCACCACCGTAGTAACAGTAAAAGGCTTCGTGTGGCGATTTGGCCCCCTTCTCACCAAACATCAAGGGGCGGATATCTTTGCCGTCGATTTTGTGGTTGGGAAGTTTAGCGTTGATCAACTTCGCAACGGTTGGCAGCAAGTCGATGGTGCTGCAGAGTTGGTCGCACTCAGTCCCAGCGGGTATCTTTCCTTTCCACCACATGATGGTTGGCTCACGATAGCCGCCCTCGAACATCGTGCCTTTGCCTTCGCGCAGCGGAGTCGCTTGTCCCGCATGCGTGCCGTAGGAGAGCCAGGGTCCGTTGTCACTGGTGAAGACCACCAGCGTATTGCGTTCCGCCCCGATATCTTCGACTGCTCGCAAGACCTGTCCGACGGACCAGTCAATTTCCATCATCACATCAGCGAAGATGCCACGGCCGCTTTTCCCGCGAAAGGCTTCGGACGCATAGAGTGGGACATGGACCATAGGGTGGGGCAAGTACAAGAAAAAAGGCCGCTCTGCGTTGCCCTTGATAAACTTCACCGCCCGCTCGGTGAATTCCTTGGTCATTTGTTCTTGATCTTCAGGTTGAATGTCTTCATTCGCGATCGACCATCCATCCGTCGTGCTCGCTTCAATCATCGGCAAGGCAGCCCAGTTGATCTTCGCATTTGGATCCTTGGCCCGCTTGGCAACCGAGTTCGGGTGCAATGGCCACATGTCGTTGCTGTAGGGAATGCCATAGTACTGATCAAACCCATGTGCGGTTGGCAAGAATTTGGGGTGATGCCCAAGGTGCCATTTGCCAAAGATCGCGGTCGCATAACCACGCGACTGGCAGAGTTCCGCCAACGTCGTTTCGTTTGCGTTCAACCCGTTATCCGATTTCGGACCTAGCGCGCCGCGAATCCCGACACGTGTGTGGTAGCAACCGGTCAGCAACGCGGATCGAGACGCGGAACAAACGGCTGACGAGACGACAAAGTCAGTGAATCGTCGCCCCTCGGCTGCCATTCGATTGAGGTTGGGCGTTTGGTAATCAGTCGCGCCGAATGGGTTAATATCCGCATACCCCATGTCGTCCATGAAGATGACGATGACATTGGGCGGGGCTTGCTCGGCGACCACAGACTTCGGCGGTCCCAATAACGAGCCCCCGACAAACAACATCAGCGAGGCAATCAAGTGCGGCTTCATCGGCAAGTCTCCAATTCCTGTGCAGCTGAGGCGATGTCCCCGCTGCAAATTCAACGCGATCGAAATCCTTATCCCAGAATTGTAGCTTGTCTCGTTACGGCTGGGTGGTGCCCATCCGGACCGGTTTTACTCGTCTCTTAATTCTGTGATGTCCGCCGTGGTTCCAGCGAATTGAATTGCACGTAAGGCAGTACAGCTTTCGGCCTTCCCGATCAGTCTGTTCAATTCGTCCGAGTTAGCGATCGCCGCTAAGCCGACCGATTCGATGACTTCGTCTTCCAAATTACTGCGAATCAACAGGCGATGATCGGCAGCCACGCCTTGGATGATCCTTGCCACGCCATTGGATGCATCCCAAGCCGGAAACTCATTTTCAGCATCGACTGGGGCATCCATCCTGGCATCAAAGTCAACTGGGTCTTCTCCGCCGAGTTCCAGCAGACAACCGACTGGTAACTCGTGCAGATTTGTCCACAGAACGATGGTTCCACCCGGCGCAACATAACGAGTGGCGGCGGAGAACCCACGGGCGACGTTCGACCAGGTCTGCTGCTGGGTCCCACCGTCTAACGAAGCAATCAAAAGCGGTGCAGCTGGCGGGTATTCAGCATCAACAGGTTGGACGGCGGCAAGTCGTTTACGAACCGCGTCGGGAGTCCCCACCAAGACTTCCCCAACTTGACCAGCGTGATCTGGAATCGCACACAGCATGAACTGCGCTCCCAGCCAAACACACGCTTGTGTGGCATGGGCCAGCGTTTCATCGTCAGAATGGGTGCTGGCAAAAGTGTTTCGCCGCTGCCGTGCTCGGGATGCTGAGTCAGCAAAAAATGGATAGATCCCACTGATGTCCTGCGGGACGCCGGCATCCAGCGGACGCCCTGTGGCGATCGGCAGCACCAGATCGGCATCCACCAAGCGACGATTCAAGTAGACGGGATCAGCGTCCTCGTCCGCTCCCAGGTAACGCAGCGACGATCGGTCAGACGACTCGTGGCGGATGACCCGCGTTCGCTCACCAATTTCGTGCTGTATCGCGGCAACCGTTTGATCATCCGCTTCGTCCCCCACTACGATCTCGACCGCACTTGCCTCGGTTTCATCCAAGGCTCGCAGCACTCCTCGGATGATTTCAACA
>JAQWPZ010000181.1 GCA_029245125.1 Rubripirellula sp. | reverse complement strand
ATCGGGTTCGGTTCGACGTCACCTTTGGCCAGCGCCGCTAAGTCGAGCGCCCGACGCATGAACGCTTCGTCTTGGTCGGATACAGATCGACGTGAAGCGGACATGCGGTTACGGAGTTTTGCTGAAGCGAAACGGATCAATTCGAGAACGATGCGATCGCCCCAAATGAATCCATGCAGATCAATCCATGCAGATCAATCCATGCCGGGAACCCAAAGTTTTCCACCACCACCACCTTCGGCGGGCGGGTTGGCTGGGGTTCCACTGTCGGGAGTCCATAGTTCACCTCCGCCACCACCGGCTGCGGGGGACGCTGCTGGGGGAGCGGCTCCGCGGGGCGAGCCATCGGGACTGATCAATCCGTAGGACATCAGCATTTGCTGTAGTTTGGCCATTACTTCAGGATCATTGCCGTGACGTGCAGACACGTCTTGGATTGCTCGTTGGAAACCTTCGCCGTCGCCGGCGCTGACGCGGAGTCCAATTTCCGAGAGCAGCAGGTTCGCGGTGGAGATGTTGCGAGCTTCGGCGAATTCTTTGGCTGCGTCGATCAGTAGCAATGCTTCATCGGTGCTCGTCGCAGTGTTCACCAGCGTCATGTAGGCGACCATTCGGATCGGCGCCTGTTCCTCATTGAGCTCGATTTCGAGCAGTCGTTCGGCGGCGCGTCGCATGACAGGTGTCGATGACACTTGTTGGCTTCGCTGCAGCACGTACACGAGCGATTCGGCATCTAGATCAGAGATGTCGAGACGATTCAAATCCTCATTGGGGATTGATTCGATTTCGCCACTTTCTGGTTGGATGCTTGGCAAGCCTTCCAACCCAGCGGTTTCGCGTACTTGCTCGAGAATACGATCACCCTTGGAAGCGATGACGTCGTAGTTTTCGAGGACCCGCATCACAGCGGTTCGCTGGACCAATTTGGAATCGTCACCAGCCGCTTCAGCAAGCGAGGCGTTCCCCAGAATCGGCAGCCGCAAATGGCTGATCGTTTTGGGCATGCGGGTGACGGCAAGTTCGGTTTGGACCTTTTCTGCTTCTGCAGGTTTCGCTTGGAAACGGACCATGGCAACAGACGGTTGCACGGCGACCACCAACGGGATTGACTTGTCAGATTCTTCGTTCCAGGACAAATCTTGGGTGACGGCATTGAGGTGGGTACGAACCTCGTCCAGATTATCTCGACGGACATCGTGGGCTTCGATCCGAGCTTCGCGGTCAGTTTGTTTTCCGTAAAGGAACACAATCGCAATCGCTTCCGGAATCTGATCGGCAGGTGGCAGCTGCTCGGTTGATTCCGGCTTGTCGCGGTCCAATAGTTGGAAGCCACTGCGGGGCGGTACATCATTTTCTGTTTCCCGCATGCCGGCCAGCAAATCGGGTGGCAGTGGGACGAAGCGACTGCTCGCCATCATGCTCATCTCGATTTCTTCGGTACTCTGAATTTCGGCTTCGAGTTTTGAAACTGGTACCGAGAGTTCTTTTGCTTCTTCGCCGACGAGGGCGGAGATTGCCAGGTAGCGAGCCCGTTGTTCTAGCTCGAGCGATTCGCAATCGGAAAGTTGTTTCAGCAAATCGGATTGGGCTGTCGCGTCACCGCGCCAGATCGCGCAAGTCAGCAATCCTGACAAGACGGCCGGTTCGCGTGAAGCGGTTCGTTGCAGCGACTGGAATTTCGTTTCCGCCAAGTCGATTTTATGATTGTGCAGCAGGGTGGCAGCTTCGTCATACCGCTCCGCCCAAGACACATCGTCCGCTCGCTCGATCGTCTCGGGAATCGATTTGATCAACTGGTTCAGCGTGGGTGCGGTGTTGAGTTGACGCAGTACCGAAACCGCACCTTGTCCACCTTCATATCCCGTGGCCATCATCGACAAGGTGGCGTAGACGCGAGCGGTTAGGAAAACGCCTTGCTGTGCCAACGAGTAGGCGAGCACCGACGAAACATCCAGCACGAATGAATCAACATCGCGGCCACTCTCGGTCAACGCCTCCAGCATCGACGCGGTCGCTCCTTCGACGTCGTTGTGGAACAAACGCGCGGCAGCACGCTGGGTCAACGCCAATGGGTTGCTGGGTTGCAAGCGGATGAACCGATCCGCATTTTCGCTGAGCGAATCATATTCGCGCAGATCGAGCAGCAGTCGGCCGCGGACGGCGAGTGCCCAAGCGGCATCAGGATGCTCTTCCAGGATGGTCGCCAAACGATCCAGGGCGGGGACAATCTGGCCCCCCTCGATCATGGTCCCGATCTGGTCGAGTTCCGAGACAGAGTCTTTGCATTTGCAAAACTTGATCTTCTTGCCACTTCCGCAGGGGCAAACCGCATATTTGTCGACGGACATCAATCTGTGCCTATGGGGTCGGAGTCCAACTCAGTGCAAACTGTACCACAATCAGACCGGATTCAGGAACGACGCTGAAGACGGATTTCGCGCCACCGTTGCCGAACGAGGAATGCTGACCACCGAAATCGAGACTCTCTGCCGTGTCCTCGGCAAACGAGTCAGGGAAGCCCGGCAAACGAGTCAGGGAAGCCCGGCAAACAAGTCAGGTAAGCTTGGCAAACGAGTCAGGGACGCTAGCAAGCGGGCGGGAGATGCTTGCGGGCAATATCAACTCTTCGGCTTGAGCCACTGTTCGACCGTCGATTCTTGCGGCACGGGTTGCCGTCCGTGCCGCGTGACACGGTCCAATTCAAGATAGCGAATGTTGATCAGTTCGGTGACCTCGCGAAATACGCTCGTTACATATTCCCCAACCAAGCTGTCGACCAGAGCTCGATTGACCACTTGATTCGTTTTGACGGAGGGTGTGATCACTCGCTTCGCACGTAACATTTGGATGAATTGTTTTTTCATCCGCGGATCGGCGGACAAACGCACATGATCGAATTCGTGTCGTACCAATGTGTCTTGCCAGAAACGGCTGCCAGGCGGCGGGTTGCGAAACCAGATCGTGTGTTTGGGTTCCCACTGTATTCGGGTGAAGTTCATCCGAATACGGACGGTTCCCTGAGCAGCGTCATGTTGCCATTGCGGCTGGCAGCGATAGCTAAAGTTGATTTCAAAATCTGTCTCGGCGTCGAGTCCGCGCTGGTTAGCGACGTGGTCGGCGGGCTGTTTGCCCGTGATGAGGTGGACCTTCCCTGCCCGCAGTTGTTCGGCAATCTCATCCGGCGGTTTTGGGAGCGACGAAATCTTGATCGGCTGGGGGGCGTTGCTGTTGGGTTGGGGGGATTCCGCCCAGCCTCGTGATCCGGTCAAAAAACTCAGGTGCCCCGTCGCAACCAGGAACATCCCCGCCAGCAGGCAGAAGCGGCCCGCCAGCAGGCAGAAGCGGCCCGCCAGTGCCAAGTGCTGTCCCGGCCATTGCTTGTGACCGAAGGTGACTGTTCCCCCTCTTTGCCATCCTCGCAGCTGTTTTGTTCGGGAATCGTGAGGCCTGTTCATTCGCTCTTTACGCCGATCCAAGTTTCTTAGTAGGTCTGATCATCTGGAGTTGCTGCGCGGTGGCGGAGCAGTTCAAAAAACATGGTGGCAGGAAGCCGCTCGAACTCGCTTGGAGGAACCAAGCCATGGCGTTGGCATGGATGTTTACGTCTCTGGTGTTGCTCGGAATTGTTCCCGGATCACATCCCGATGACGCGCTGGTTGTCAAACAGCGAGTCGATCTGATTGAACTGAACCATTTCGTCGACGAAGACGGCCGCGAAGTGTTTCGCCAGGTTGTCTTCTACGACTGGTCGAAAACCCACCATTGCTTTCACGTTCGTGCTTGGCGATTGATCAAGCGTGAAAGTCAGGTCCCGGTTCGACGATGGAATCCCAACCAATATCAGTGTACGTGGCACGATGATGGATTACTACGACAAGTTTGGGCACCAAAGTTGCGGGAGACTTGGACCCAACGCGATCCCGAGCGAGTCAACCGAGCACTGCTACCAGAAGATCAGCGGATCCCGCTGTTCGTCCCGAGAGTCGCCAAGAAAGAACGATAAGCGGCAAGACTCGGGAAAGCCCCGCTGTGTTTGGCGTTTGCAATCGCGCTGCGGTGCACCTCCGTTGTTAATCACCCCGACCGCAGTTGAGCTTAACTGCAAGTCAGCTCAAGCACCGCTGGCTTTGCGTCCAAGTTTCATCGTGATTGAATGAAGCGGTGTGTGTGAACGCAAGCAGCCAGGGTGTGAACGTCACCTGAGGTGATTTGGCTCAGAGGTTCATGTCCTTGGGGCGGCAACCCCGTTTCAATCGGTTGCGTCTATTGAAACGCGACCGTGTGATCGAAGAATTCACGGGTGTGATCGAGAAGTTCGTCGTAGGAAAGTGTTTCGACGTCTTCTCCAATCAATTCGGCTTCCAGGGGGCCTTCGTATCCGTGGCTGGCGAGCGTTTCCAAGATTGTTTCAATGGGCACGCAGCCTTTGCCCAGCAAGCAACGATTCATTTCGCCGAGTGGCGAGTGACGGGCGTCGCCCAGTTGCACTAAGTGGAGATGTGGGATCACATCAGGTAGCCACCGCACGACCTCTTCATCCATTCCAACATGGTAAGTGTCGAGTACGATTCCTAGTTGTGGGCTGGCAACCGATTCGATGATATCAAGCGTCGAACGCAAGTCGTTGAGGAACGACCATTCATCACCGCATCCGGGATGGATCGGTTCGATCGACAGTTGGACACCAAATTCTTCGGCAACGAAGGCGATCTGCTTCAAGGCGTCACAGAGAGTGCGACGAGCATGGTTGCGGATGTGGTTGTTGCGTCCGCCTGCCAGCACAATCAGGGTTTCAGCTTGCAAATTTGCTGCGTCTTCGACGGCATTGATCGCATCCAGTACCGCCTCTTCGTAGGGGCGTCCATCACTGCCAGTGAATCCGCCGGCCCATGACAGGGAAGTGACTGACAAGCCAAAGTCAGCGAGCAATTCGATCGTTTGGTCCAGGCCGTAATCTTCCAGTTTTGGCCGGTAGATTCCGATCCCCCGGAAACCTCGCTGAGAGTAGGCTCGGACGTCTTTTTCCAAATCCCACCGAAGCGTCGATAGTTGGCTAACCGCAAGCGTATTCATCCGTGTGCTTTGGTTTGTCGCAGGTTCAAGTTGAATTGTGAGAAGCGGCAGTATGTTTTGAATAGGCGTTCTTGTAAAGATTCGATCATTAGAAAACGCTCGGGATTCACGGTGAATCGTTGTGAAAATTCCCGAAAAACAACGCCAAATTTGCGAGAGTTCGATTACTCCATGTGTGGCAGGCGACGTCCCTGGTTGCGTGCCTGGGTCAATTGTTCGTCCAATTCATCGGGCGAAAGCGGTACGATTGAAATGGTCATCAGCGTTTGGGCGTCGATCTCGCTGCTGGTGCGACGCTTTGCTAGCTGTTCGACTTCTTCCTCCAGGGCGTCTAGCCAGGCTGGCACATCGAGGCCGACACCGGTCGGGTGACGAGTCAGCAATTCAGCTTCTTGTTCCAGTAAATAAAACGAGCCACTTTCCTGATTCGCCTCGGCATCACGCATCGCCGGGCCCACCAGGGCACGCATGCGATCGATGGTCATTGGTTGCACGAACCGTTCCAGAATCCGATCCGCGACAGTTGGCATCCGCATCGCGTAATCATTTTGAAGTTTTCGCATCCTGGTGACATACCGATCGGCTTCGGTTCCGATGCGTTCGCTCAGGCTGCGTCGCCACATCATCGCTGCTTTGTCCAAGCCGCAGCGGACCAACACTTCGTGAGCCCACATGACAGGTTTCAGGTTCCATGCGATTCGTTCGTAGCGAACGCGTAAGCGAAGGAAATCCAAGAACATGTAGACGAGGTCGCCGCGATCGCTTTGCGTGGTTGTGCTGTTGTAATCCAAGTACTCGGTGTGGTGATCGATCAACGCTTCATAAACAAGCGTCATCCACTTTTCTGCTTCGGCGGCTGACAAGACTCCCGACTCAAGGTCTGCGACCAAACGTGTTTCGGCGAGATTGTCTTCGCCTTCTTCCATTGCTCGTTTCAGCCACGTCGCAACACCTTGATGCAAGATGGCACGAACGTTCCCGAGTTGTAGAAACATCTGGGTGAATACGGGGTCACCATAATCTTTGACGAAGGTGACCAAGCGTTCCCATTTCTTTGGGTCATTGACGGTTTCCAATGGCGAGAGTCGCAGCGTTTGGCTGTGTGACAACCAGCTGGCGAGCATTGTTTCGGTCAATCGTTCGAGGCAGGGGATCAGGGTGTCCGCCAATTCCTTTTCAGTGGTTGCGTGTTGGGCAAACGATTGGCGTGTCGATTCAACCAATGAGGCGACGAGGGACCGAAAACCGGAGCGAAACAGTCCATCAAATTCTGTCACGGCACCGATGCCGATCGGATTGTTCTGTTCCATTTCTCTGGCCGTTTCGATCAGCCGACAGGCTTCAGCGATCAAGCCTCGCCGCGGTAGCCAGTGCGTGAGGTGTCGCAAGACGCGTTGCCTTAGTCGGGCCACGTAGATCTTGACTGGATCACCGCCACGAGAGAGCGGGATGTACAGCAGGTTCTTGTCTCGGAGTGCTTCCAAGAAGTGTGGGAAAAGTTGTTTGACTCGGTCGGTGTCGCTGGCGATCAACGCACCAAACAGGCGAACGGCGTGTGAGTCGTCTTCGGCCATTTCCAAATCAGACTCGTCGGCCATGTCTTCGCCGGGGAACGCCAGCAGGGCGCCACGGATCAAGCGTCGCGAGTCAGACATTTCGACGGCGGTGCCGATGATGCGTTCCATCAATGAATCACGAAGCACTCGATGGCGATCGTAGCTTCGCATTGATTCTTTATCGCTGCCGGCTGGTGCGATGGGATACTCGCGGACCGCATCCAGCAGTTCCAACAAGCCGATTCGATTTTCCTTTGCCCGGTTGGCCCACGCGGTCAACGATTGGCGGCGATCTTCTAGATCGCTGCCGTTCTGATCGTTCACGGCGATGTCGGCGGCGATTGCCCACATCCGTGCCAGCGATTGCATGAAGTCAAGGTGATCAATCAGTCGCTTCGACTCGGATTCCAATTCATCTTGGCTTGATTCATCACCGAATTCGAAAATCGGGCCTTCGTTGCCGTCATCGGTAGTGTCCCGATAGGTCATGTCCTCATAGGCAGCCTGATACAGATCGTCTTCGCTGTCGCCGTCTTCGTCGGCGGCGGTTAATTCGCGGTCCCAGTCGCGTGGTTGGCGGCGGGTTTGGCCGAGGACAAACAGCGGTGCTGACCAAAATTCTTCAGCGTTGGCTTCGAAGTAATCAAACAGTTTGCGAACGAGAGGCCACACTTCCCGGGTGTCTTCATCTTCGGACTGTGCGATCGACGGTTCGCCAAATCCGTCGGTGTCATTTCCGATCGAGGCTCTTAGTCGGAGCAGCCAGCGTTCGCTCAGGTGTGGCAGTGAATTTCCACCAAGCCGCAATCCAATCCGGTCTGCATGGCCAAGCCAGTGGACCAGTAATGCCATGGCAGGAACGAAGTCCTCTCGTTCCAGCAAGGCCGAAATCACCAGCGCGTAGGCTCGCGGGGAGTCAAACAGGTCGGCGTGCGGCGCCCAGAAAGCGACATTCCCCGCTTCGGCACCACCTTGGTGCCACAGTCGCAGGGCGCGAGCGACGAGCTTGGCCGAGTCGTAGGACTCCAGCGGGTCAGCCGCCTCTAGCGACTCGACGGTGTGGGCCGCATATTGTCGCCACCATTCCGCCATTTCGCGGTACTGTTTCTCCATCTGGTCGTAGGCTTGTTGATCATTGCGGGCGGCCGCTTCGCTCCACACCCGAGCGGTGTAGCCAAACAGGTGTTCGACGATGTACAGCAGGTCGTCGACCCGTGAGTCGTGGACGCCTGCTTCGGGGCCCGGATACAGCGAGAAGTTGCCACCAAACGCGAGGATGTCCCAAGGGTCAATCACCGCACCACATTGAATCGCCCGCCTAAGCAAGTCGAAGGCAAGCGTCGGTACTTCGGTCGCCGCCGCGAGTTTGCCGGTTCGAATCGACCGCAGACCCAACGTGATCATGCAATCGATGCGACACATCATTCGTGCGGAGGCGGCTGAAACGGTGTCGGTTTGTCGTTTCGCCGCATCAGGGTAGCCCATCCGCGCATAAAGTCTCGCCAACTGAACGTGTTGAAGTTGCGCCGCGCGACGCTCCGCCAAGGCTGCGTTCAGGTGTTGTCGGGCAGCCCCAAAGGGTTGGCGGCGAAGTTTTTGTTCACCAGCTAATCGTTCGGCGTGAGCCCCGCGAATTTGTGCCAGGCGATCTTCGTAATAAGCATCGCGATATTGCGCGATCGGTTTCATCAATGACCCGAGCGTGACATCACTTGTGTAGGCCCCCGGCCCCCAGCCCGAAATACCAGACGCCATCAAAATGATGCCGCCGAGTACCGATGCCGCTTCGCTGAGTAGTTCATCCTGATCCATCTCTTGCTCGTCATTCAATCGGCTCAGCAGTGCATCGAGCGTCGATTGGCGTAGCAAGAATCGGTCATAGTGACCGTCCTGAGTGATCGATCGTTCATCCCATTGACCAAAGTGGTAATTGGGACGTCGATTGACGGGATGATCGAAGTCGTACGCCCGCGGATCGAGAGCGAGTTCTCGGACGCGGTTCAAGTCAAAAGCGGCTGCCCGAAGAATGTCCTCGTTCGTCTCACTCAACGCAACGATCGCGCGGTCAATGAGTTCGCGATAGGGTCCTGCGGAGGCACCGGCCTCCTTGCAGTACAGCGGTACCGGGCAAACCAATTCATGGCGGTAAGGTTGGCAGTGCCGATTTTCCAACATTGCTACAGGGCGATAGCCGACAAAATCATCCAGTCGGTCAATGGCCGCCTGCACGACCTCGTCGTCGGGGCCATCCAAGCCACCGAGCAATAAGGCATCGGCGGCTCGACCCATGAAAAAACCGTTGAACAACAATTCCGGTGCCTGGTGAAACAGCAGGTCACGGTGGAAGTCGAGATACGCCGGCAGTAGCTCGCTCCACAACAACGCCATCACTCGTGAGCCTTGGGCGCAATCGGCAAATGCCGCCTGTTCCTGCGACAAGGTCTGCATTGTTTCGGACAGCCAGTCGCGGACAACGAGCCAAGCGGGTGGTCCTGTCAGCGGATCACCTTGGCTGGCGGCATCATAAACCTGGTTCCAGGCTGCCAGAGTGGCCGGGTCGCTGGTGCCAGCGGAGAAATTCAAATAGCCCGCCAACCGTCTCAGCGTTTCGCTCAGTGATTCGGGGGGCGGGGCATTTGACATGGGCGAGACGTTGAAGGTGGAGGTGGGGGATAAAGGCCGTTCAACAGGCCGCGTGTGCGTTATTTCTTCGCTTTCTTCTTCGTCGCCTTCTTTTTAGTTGCCTTCTTGCTCACAGCTTTCTTGCTTGCAGCTTTCTTGCTTGCCTTCTTTTTAGTTGCCTTCTTGGTTGCGGTTTTCTTGCTGACCGCTTTCTTGCTGGCTGCTTTCTTGGTGGCCTTTTTCTTCGTTGGCTTGCCGGCGGTCACTGACTTGGCCTTCTTTTTGGCTTTCGCAGTCGCCGTGCCGGTCGATTTCTTACTCGCCTTTTTCTTGACGGTCTTCTTGGTCGCCGTTTTCTTCTCGGTTCCTCCGCTGAACGCGGTGTTCCAACCGTCGGAGTATTTCTCGTTTGTTCCTACTCGTAGAATCGTCATGATTTAGTTCCCGGTCAGGGGTGAGTCAAAATGGGTGATAAAAGTCGGTGTGTGAATGGGTTGGCCGATGGTCGGCGGCAGACCTAGCCCGCGTGAATGCTTTTGTATCTTGCTCGTCGTGCGCCGCTTACGTCATCGGGATCATTCCCGAGGCGTTCTTGCAGGTTGCGTTCGTAGACGTCGAAGTTTCCTTCGCACCAGGTGAGTTTTCCATCGCCTTCAAACGCCAGGATGTGGGTGGCCAGTCGGTCGAGGAACCAGCGATCGTGGCTGGTGACAACCACGCAACCAGCAAAGTTTGAAATGGCTTCCTCGAGGGCGCGAAGCGTGTCGACGTCCAGGTCGTTGGTTGGTTCGTCAAGCAGCAGCACGTTGCAGCCTTGGCGGAGCAATTTTGCCAAGTGGACTCGGTTACGTTCTCCGCCGGAGAGGTTTCCGACTTTCTTTTCTTGGTCGGGGCCTCTGAAGTTGAAGCGTGCGACGTAGGCGCGCGAGGCGATTTTGCGTCCGCCCATCACGATGGTTTCGGTCCCGCCGCTGATTTCCTCAAACACGGTATGGTCAGCTTGCAGGGAATCACGGCTTTGGTCGACATATCCGAGGTCGACGGTGTCGCCGACGCGGATCGTTCCTTCATCGGGGGTGTCTTGGCCGGTCAGCATGCGGAATAGCGTCGTCTTGCCGGCACCGTTGGGGCCAATCACGCCGACAATGCCACCGGCGGGCAGGCGGAATGACAGGTCATCGATCAACACTTTGTCACCGAACGACTTGTGGATGTTTTTCGCTTCGATCACCAGTTCCCCGAGATGTTGTCCCGAGGGGATTTGGATTTCCAGATTGTCAGGTTGGTCCTCGAACGATTGAGAGGAGAGTTGTTCGTACGCTTTAATCCGCGCTTTACTTTTGGTTTGCCGGGCCTTGGGGCTCATGCGAATCCATTCCAATTCGCGAGACAGCGTGCGCTGGCGGGCCTTTTGCTGCCGTTGTTCGATTTCCATTCGCTTCTGCCGGGCTTCCAGCCAAGCGGTGTAATTGCCTTCCAGTGGGATCCCTTTGCCGCGATCGATTTCAAGGATCCACTGGGCGACGTTGTCCAAGAAGTAACGATCGTGTGTGACGGCAACCACGGTGCCTGGGTACCGCGCCAGGTGTTGCTCGAGCCAGGAGACGCTTTCGGCATCCAAGTGATTGGTCGGTTCGTCCAGCAGCAGCAGGTCGGGTTGTCGAATCAGCAATTGGCAAAGGGCAATTCGACGGCGTTCGCCTCCCGACAGGTTGGCAACGTTTGCGTCTCGCGGCGGCAGATTCATCACCGTCATTGATGTTTCGACTTGGCGATCGAGTTCCCACAGGTTTGCCGCATCGATGGTGTCCTGCAATTTCGCCATCTCATCGCAGAGTTTCTGCATTTCTTTGTCGTCGCTAACGTCACCCAGCAGCACGCTGATTTCGTTGTAGCGATCGAGGATGGCTTGCCGTTCGGCGACGGCCAGTTGAACATTTTCGAAGACTGTTTTTGATTCATCCAGCGGCGGTTCTTGCGACAGGTATCCAGCGGTAAACCCAGATGCCAATCGGGCGGTTCCCTCGAAGTCTGTGTCCTGCCCGGCCATGATGCGCATCAGTGTTGATTTGCCGGCGCCGTTAGGGCCGAGCACACCGATTTTCGCTCCCGGGTAGAAAGCCAACCAGATATTATCGAGTACGGTTTTTTGGCCGTGCTTTTTGGTGAGGTCTTCGACTTGGTAAATGTACTGACGATTCATCAGTGCGATCGATCCTTGTTATTCCCATTCGATGGTCGCGGGCGGCTTGCTACTGATGTCGTAGCAAACTCGATTGACGCCTTTAACCTCATTAATAATTCTTGAACTCATTCGCGCCAGCAGGTCGTAAGGCAAGCGACTCCAGTCAGCTGTCATGAAATCGTTCGTGTCGACGCTTCGAATCGCGACTGCGTTGTCGTAGGTTCGGGCGTCACCCATCACGCCGACGCTTTGGACGGGCAGCAGGACGGCGAATGATTGACTTGTCTCGCGGTACAGGCCAGCGTTTTCGATTTCTTCGACGACGATTGCATCGGCTTCCCGCAACACGCTAAACTTGTCTCGTGTAATTTCGCCGAGGCAACGGACCGCCAAGCCAGGTCCGGGGAACGGGTGTCGCCAAACTAACGACTCGGGCAAACCGAGTTCCAGTCCCAAGCGTCGGACTTCGTCTTTGAATAAATCCCGTAGCGGTTCAATCAATTCGAAACCGAGTTCGTCCGGCAAGCCACCGACGTTGTGGTGCAGTTTGATCGTCGCTGCGGGGCCATCGGGGTCGGCTCCACTTTCGATCACATCTGGATACAGGGTTCCCTGTGCCAGGAAATGCGCGTCTTCGATGTTGGCTGCTTCGGCTTTGAAGCAGTCGATAAAGGCATGACCGATGCGACGGCGTTTTTCTTGCGGTTCGCTGATCCCCGCCAGATCGGCCAAGAAGCGATCTTCAGCATTGACCACATGCAGGTCAGTTTTGAAGTGTTCGGTGAATTCATGAATGACGGTGGTTTGTTCGTTTTTGCGAAGCAGACCATTGTCGATCAAGATGCAGGAAAGCTGCTTGCCGATCGCTCGATAAAGCATCGCGGCAACCACACTCGAATCGACACCGCCGCTCAATCCGCAGATCACGCGTCGATTACCAACTTGTTTGCGGATTCGTGCGATGGCGGCTTCGGCAAAATCGCCCAGTCGCCACGTTGGTTCACAATGGCAAATTCCGCAGACGAAATTCTCCAGCAGTTTGCCACCGAGTGGGGTGTGGGTGACTTCGGGATGAAATTGAATGCCAAAGACTGGTCGTTCTCGATGGCGGATCGCGGCATGTGGGCAGGTGTCCGTCTGTGCCAACGTCTCGAATGTGTCACTAACCGATGAGATCTGGTC
>JAQWPZ010000135.1 GCA_029245125.1 Rubripirellula sp. | reverse complement strand
CTGGGAAATCTGTCCTGGGAAATCTGTCCTGGGAAATCTGTCCTGGGAAATCTGTCCTGGGAAATCTGTCCTGGGAAATCTGTCCTGGGAAATCCGTCCTAACTTTGCGATTCGATCCAATCGGAAGGGTGTCAGGCACTGGTTGCGCAAAGTTGGACAGGGCTTGCCAACCGGTGCTTGAACACCGTTCACATTCTTTCATGGTGACAGAATGCATTCGATATTCCGCAACATCCCACCATTCTGCTACGAACGCATCCTCGAGCGCCTATCCGTTCAATATTCTTCGGATGAACCAATCCAAAGGCGACAAGACCAGCTCATCTAAGCGGCATCGATCGGTTGCGGTCCGTGTCACTTGAATTCACTTTCGGGAAGTTTTCCGCGGAGTGTTGCTCTCGCGGCTCGAAAGGCCAACGAAACCTCCGGTACTCTCCGTCCTGCAACACCGAACCTCTCGCGGCTAACACGCCTGAAGTCGAACGTTGCTGAGCCAGTGAGCCAACTCGTTTCATCGGGCAGCTGCCCAGCTTTCATAACGAAGGCCACGCTGAGTGGTTCCGAACGATCGCCGAGAACACAATGTCGATCCAATTGTGGCTCGATCAGTTAGAATTTGGCGGATCTTTTCATAAACCAGGTGAATGCCGATGCTTTCGTTGCTATTGCTGATCGTCATATTTCTCGCGTTCTCAGGTCTGATGGCAGCGGTCGATGCCGCCATCCTGAGTGTGTCACGTCCGGAAATCGAAGTTCTAGTAAAGAAAGGAAAATGGGGTGCGAGACGTCTCAGTCGAATCAAACATGAGATCGCCAAATCAGTGGTTGTGATCGTCATACTGACAAACACAATCAACGTGCTCGGTCCGATTCTCGTCAGTCAGAAAGCCTATGATCTTTACGGTGCGCAAAGCGTCGTTGCCATCACGATTGTGTTAACACTCGGAACGATCATCTTTTCCGAGATCATCCCGAAAGCACTCGGAGCACACTACGCTCCTCTGATCGCCCGCCTCGCCGCCCCTGCGATCCAAATCGGAAGATTACTGCTCTATCCTCTGGTCGTCGTCTTCGCTTGGTTGTCGAAACAATTTACCAGAGGAAAACGACGGATCGGCACAGAGGAACAGATTCGATCGCTTGTTCGTATCGGCCGAAGCGAAGGGTACATCGAAGACGATGAAGATGCACTGATTCATCGAGCGTTTATTTTAAATGACAAAACGGCTGGTGAGATCATGACACCACTCCGACTCGTCAAGGCGCTCGGAGCGAACTTTACCATCAAGCAAGCTGTGGCAGAAATCGGAAGAAGCGAGTATTCCAGATATCCAGTTTTTGGCAAATCGACCGACGAAATCGAAGGGATGGTGCTGAGTCGCGATGTCTTTAAAGCGATGATCGATCAATCGACCAAGCCCCTGTCATCCATTGCGAGAGATGCCGTCTTCGTTGACGCGCAGACAACATCCAATGAGTTGTTGTCAAAATTTCGAACCCAACATTTCCATCTGGCTGTCGTTCGCGATGTCGAAAAAACGGTCGGTGTCGTCACCTTGGAAGATGTCTTGGAGGAACTGGTAGGCGAGATCAAGGATGAAAAGGACGTGACGATCAAGCCAAATGTCGATTCGTGAAACCAGATAGGGAGGTGGTTCAACCCGGCGGAAGCGAAACATCCGTTGAATTCCAAAGCGGAGCCGTGGCCTGTGCGGCATGACCACATCAAAACGTCCCGGCGCTAGCCAGCTGAACGTCCCGGCGCTAGCCAACTGAACGTCCCGGTGCTAGCCAGCTGAACGTGGAATTCGCCGACGGAGCATTGCGGCATTTTTCATGCTCGAACTTGGCCATGCGACCAGCGATTTACTTCAACAACTTAAAAAACAGGATGATCGCGACCTACGCAGTTTCAGTAAAACCCCGGAAATACTCGAGAATTTGCGAGATGGCACCACCTCGGTGAAACCCTTGGTTTCAATTGCACGAAGGTTAACACTACTGAATACTGAATCCTTCACGCATCCGCCGAACTCAGGCGGAGAACAAGTTTGCTCGACCCGGAAAAGCTCGCCTCAATCTGGCATCAGCATTCTGAGCGTTTGTTGCTGATTGCTCGATCCATCGGGAAACCCGCTTAGAACGACGTCCAGGAAGCGTTCGTTAGCACGAACGAATGCCCCACATCGATGAAACCGATGACGGGATGGCCGATTCCCATCCGATTCCCATGGGTTACTGCTCCGAAGCGGAATCTGGTCGGCAGAGCCGCCAAGTCAAAAGAAACCGAAGCTTTCTGCCCCTTTGCGAATTTCGAGGAAGTGCACGAGAATCACCAACAGGAATGAATTCCCTGTGAGCCTAAACCGTGACCACACTCTCCGAAACCGTCCGCCAAATCACCGGTGCTGATTCCGTCGCACTTGGCAGAGAAATCCAAAGTCTGTGGAGCGGATATGGCGTCATTCAGTGTGCGGAGTTACGTACCGTTGACGCAGAAGGTCTCAGCACTAACGTGCCCGTCGTTATCAAGCACATTGATGTTTCCGCCGCTCGCACGAATCCGCGGGGATGGGGAAGCGACATATCGCACCAGCGCAAAGTCCGGTCTTATCAAGTTGAGAAAACTTTCTACGATTGCTTTTCCCCACAATGCAACCAACTCTGCTTGGTTCCAAACCTGATCGCGGCTACCGAAAAATTGGATGAAGGCGGCTGGGTGATAGTCTTAGCGGACCTGAACGCACTCGGTTTTGATCGTAGAAAGAGTGAGGTTGATCAACGAGACATTCAGGCATGCCTAGCTTGGCTGGCAAATTTCCACGCCGCCTTCTTAGGAAATATGGCTGATGGATTGTGGCCCATTGGAACTTACTGGCATCTAGACACCCGTCCGGATGAACTCGCAGCGATGCCCTCCGGGCCTCTCAAGCAGTCAGCAGAACAGATCGACCAACGATTAAACGGGGCAACGTTCCAAACGTTGGTTCACGGTGACGCCAAGGTTGCCAATTTTTGTTTTTCCGACGACGATCGCGATCGCGTCTCGGCGGTTGACTTTCAGTACGTAGGCCGCGGCTGCGGCATGAAGGACGTGGCCTATTTCATCAGTAGTTGTTTGAGTGAACAGGCAGCATTGCGACAACAGGAATCGTTGCTCAATTTCTATTTCCAACAACTTCAAATTGCGGTCACAGCGCGGAACCCAGAAGTCAAGTTCTCCGACCTTGAGAGGGAGTGGCGTGAGCTATATCCATTCGCTTGGGCCGACTTTTGCCGCTTCCTCTCCGGCTGGTCCCCCGGCCATTGGAAGTTAAATTCCTACAGCGACCAAATCACCCAGTCGGTTCTCGACCAGCTTCACCGCGAATGAGGGGAACCCCGTCGAAGTTCTCAGCCCGACAGAAGTTCACGCTGCCTACAAGCATCATCGGCGAATGAGCGGATGCGAACCGCGAATGGGTCACTCCAAACAGGCTGTCTCGAACGGATCGCGTTAACTGACTCTTTAACGGGCCGCTCGTTGCAAAAACCGGCCAGGCGAACTTTCGTTCGTTGATAATGTTGCGCTAACCTGTATTGCTGCAGATCGAAGGCTGCCATGTCGCTGGCGATTCGCCACGCTTCCGCCGCTGCCTGGTTCATACCGTGGCAAGAACCCTGGGCGATAGATACCTGGATTTCTGACCGAAAAGCCGATACACAACAAACGAATCAATGCAGAAGCATCAGTGTCAAGCGATCGGGATTCAATCAGCCAGACTGAATCCGGTCCGCAGAGTTTCATGCGTTAAACGAATGACCGAATCAGCCGGGATGCCCCAAACTCACCCCAAGTACAAGTGACAAAACAACCACCCCTGGCTTGAAAGCAATCATTGACCAAGGACGGACTTTCAAAAAGTGTCACAATTCGCTAGGCTCCGATCGAGTCCAGGAGGGAAGCCCCCTTTGGTTGGACTGATTGGATCGATGCGGGTTGCAAGACAGGAGCGTTGGAACAGCAATGAATACTTGGTTGCCTTGGTGTCTATTGAGCGTCGTATTGATGGTTGCTGGGTGCCGATCCACGGCGAACCCAAGTCCGGACCTTTCTGCTCAATTGCCAGCCTTGGATGCTGACACAACGAAATGGAAACCTATCACCTTTATCGACAAGCCTGAGCTTCAATCCGGGACGGGGTCAATGGATACTGATGCCGCCACAGAATTCTCGTCCACCGACTCAGGATTGCGGTACCGGATTCTACGAAATTCAGACGGTACGAAGCCGTCGGCTGACAGCACCGTGACGGTCAACTATCGAGGCTGGCTCAACACGGGAAAAGTATTCGACAGCTCTTATGAGCGAGGTGAACCGACAACGTTTCCTTTGCAAAACGTCATCGACGGCTGGACTGAAGGAATGCAACTAGTAGGTGAGGGCGGGATGATCGAACTGTGGGTCCCCTCCAAACTTGGCTACGGCGAGCGAGGATCTCCGGGCTCCATCCCTGCTCATTCAAACCTTCACTTCGTCGTCGAACTGGTGAATGTTGATTAGGCTTCTCGAAAGATGCTGAGCGGTCCAACAGCTGATCGCCTCGCTACTCCAGCGCATTGCTTTCACGGAGCAGGTGATACAAGGCGACCCGAAAGTTCAATTTCTGGAATCGCTTCGCGTTTTGCGCAGGATCGATCCAGACGCGTCAGCTGCGCAGATCCGGCACGGCCCCACCACCGCCGATCGCCAACAGCAAATTTTGATTGCCGCCGCTGATTCTCTGCCGCCGGCACTTCATCACCATCGCTCATTGGTCCGGCCTACGCTTGGCCGCCGATCACACTTGTAAGCTGCTCTTGTCGCCATGGTCGGTAGCTTCCGTTAATCTGTTGGTGCTACTTTCCTTCACCTTCGACAGCGAGAAACTCCATGAAGCCTGGATGCGAACTGATGATGCTGGTCTGTTCAACGATGATTGCATCGAATGTAATCGCGGCCGATTGGACACAATTTCGCGGCCCGGGCGGCCAGGGCGTCACCAGCGAAACAGGACTGCCACTCACCTGGAGCGATACGGAGAACATTTCCTGGAAGACCAAACTTCCGGGCTACGGAGCTTCAAGCCCGATCGTTTTGGGGGATCGCCTCTATGTCACCTGCTACAGCGGCTACGGAATCGATCGCGAAAACCCGGGCTCGATGGAGGACCTCAGACTTCACGTGGTCTGCCTCCACCGTGACGGCGAGATCCTGTGGGATCAACAAGTCGAACCCCGACTGCCCGAATCGGAACGTGTCCGAGATCACGGCTACGCTGCGGCCACACCGGTTACCGACGGTAAGCATCTCTATATCTTCTTCGGTAAAACCGGCGTGCTGAAATTTGACCTCGACGGCAAACAGCTATGGCAAGCTGATGTTGGGGACAAGACACACGGCTGGGGCTGCGGGACATCCCCAGTGCTCTTTGAGAATTTGGTGATCGTCAATGCAAGTGTCGAAAGCGGTTCGCTCGTCGCCATTGACAAAGAGAGCGGAAAAGAAGTTTGGCGTGCCGATGGCATGAAGGCTTCTTGGAACACACCCCATTTGATTCAGCTTGGCGATGGCGAAACATATGAATTGGTCGTCAGCGTGAAAGACAAGATCCTGGCATTTGATCCTGCATCCGGCGATTCACTCTGGAGCTGCGAGGGGATCCAAGATTACGTCTGCCCCAGCATCGTTTCCCTCGACGGAATCTTGTATGTGATCGGTGGCCGCAGCTCGCGTGCCATCGCCGTCAAGGCGGGGGGACGAGGCGATGTCACCGATACGCACAGATTGTGGGAAACCAAAGCCGGTGCGAATGTTGTCTCGCCTGTCATTTACGATGGTCACCTCTACTGGGTCAGTGACCGGAATACCATTGCCTACTGCGTCCGTCTAGAAGATGGCGAAGTCATGTATTCCGAACGATTCCGAGGCCAACCTTATGCCTCCGCGCTGGTTGGTGACGGCAAGATCTATGTCGTAACGAGAACTGGTGGTACCTACATCTTGGCAGCCAAACCTGAATTTGAACAACTTGCCCACAATGAACTGGACGACCGAAGTACATTCAATGCCAGCCCAATCGCAGCTCACGGAAAACTGTATCTGCGCAGCAACCAGTTTCTTTATTGCATCGAAAAATGAACCGCCTGCGATACGGCATCTGAACCAAGGTTAACGGCATTCCCTTCTTCAGTGCTCCCGCCTACCGTTCATGTTGCCCGCTTGATCTCTTTCCTACCGAGGATTCTGCGCGAGCAGTTTGCAACACAACGGCAACACAACGGCAACACAAAGCCCAGGGAGAGTCCCCAACGCCAAGTCCTGCTGAGTGATCATTTTGCAAGGTCGTAAGGACGCCGTAAGTCGGCACAACGAAAGACTCGGACCATTTCGCTCTGAGCCTTTTATCTAGTCGAAAAGCCAAGCTGGATCATCGACTGAAACCGCAACAGGAGTGGAATCCGATCCACAGATTTGCGTGGACTGTGGCGTTTGCCTCAACCAAAAACGCCATCTCAATCTGGTCGGAACCGCCATCATTTCGTATTCAGTGAAAGTGGGTCACACTCACTTCAGCAGCCAGCATCACCAAGAAGCCAGACCTAACTCTGTCCTCCGCAGCGGTCAACTCACCCACATCCCGGTCGACTGCTCGCTTCAGCTTTTAGCGATTGACGCAAGGGAGGCAAGCCACAAGAGCGCGAGGGAAGCCGCGGCCTCGCGAGGGAAGCCGCAGTCTCGTGCGGGAAGTCGCAAGCGGTGCAACCGAAAAGAGCTTCCGCCATACGGTGATTTCATCGCACCACGACGCGGTCGCTTCTCTCACGTCACAATCCATGGAGCATTATGAGCGGTCGCCGAATTGGCGAGTCATTAGCAGGCTGAAACAAAGAACTGAGCAGGAAGCTTAGCGAATGAAAAAGATCCGCAGATTAATACGCATTTAACTATACTGCGCAGCGATACACTGGGTGACCCTCCGAACACGCCACTCCCTCGTGGCCCGCCCGCCCCCGATTTACGATCGAATCATGCGGGGCTGCTCAGCAGTGCGATCTTGTTTTCAACGGCTTGGCATTCAGCTATGCATCCGTCGACCTGCCTCACAAAATCGAAAGTTTATCAGGGATGTTGCGTAATAAGAGCGAGTCATCCAGGCATCCAAGCCTGTTGAATGCAAAAAGAAAACACTCGCGCCGTCGATCTTCATTGCGACCACAGTTCAAGCGTCGACTCTTGCTGGAGAGCCTCGAATCAAGGCGGTTACTCGCCTCTGACATCGTTATCGATTCGCCGAGTGATCTGTCGGCATACATTGACGCGGACACTGGGTCCATTGTCATTGGCGATGACAACACATCGAGCATCACGATTGCTGATGACATCTTGATCGATGCCGGCAGCCCGAGCGGCGAGTCCGGCAATATTACACTGACGGCCAAATCGATCGAACTTGGGGCAGGTGTTCAGGTTTTGGCGAATGGACAAAATGATTCTCTCGATGGAGCGATCAAGTTTGAATCCGAAAACGTTATGTCGGGATTCAACATTTCGGCCGTCAATCAAATTGAGGATATCGTTCGCCACTTTAAGAATCAGGATTCAGTGATCAGCATCGGCGAAGGCGTGGTGATTAAAGGCGGCAAGGTGGATATCACCACCAACGCCGGCAACGAGATGAAAGACGAATGGGTTTCGAGCTTGATCCTGAAACAAGTGATGCCAGTTGTCCTTGAAGCTCTTCACCTTCCAGACATCGGCACCCTGCCAATTTCAGTTCAGGCATGGACACCCGAATCGTCAATCACCTTGGGTTCAAATGTTGAGATCGACAGTGCGGATCTGAAAATCAGTTCCGACGCATCGGCCAATGCGATTGGAAAAGCTGTCTGGAATAGCCTGAGTTCCAACAAGGTGGCAAATTCACCTTATGGGGTTGCGATTGGAGAGTTTTACAACGACGCTAGCGCTACAATCACCATCGGCATGGGTTCAACGATCACCGCCGCCGGCGAGGTTGAAGTCACCACTCAAGTCAAGAACAAGACCGAACTTGAGGCGCAAGCCATCAAGAACTTAGGGATTGCGACAACGAATCCAGAAGCGATCAGCATTGCTTGGGGTTCGGCCCAAGTGAAATCGACATCCGTCATTACATTGGAATCTGACACGACCATTCACGCCGAGGAACAGGTCGTAATTGAGGCGGAAGCTGAAGACGAAAATGCGGTTGCCTCCAAAGCAGTCGCTTATCGCGATGGACTCGCAACGGCTGGGGGAGCCTTTACGTATAGCGAAGCGGAAGTGCAGGTTATCGCCAACGGCACCATCATCTCTGGATTTGCCCCGGAGCCGACAGCGGATCACGAACCATTACTCTTCAACCCGGCCTTCGTCGTCGACTTCCCAAACGCCTCGTTGCAATTCGATGAAGTCGTTCCCTATACCACAGGGCAAAAGGTCGTATTCGATTCATCCGATGGAAGTACGATTCCGGGCTTGGTACCGGGCAACATCTACTACGCAATCGTAAATCCCAGCGAACCCAATCATCTGAAACTTGCCAGCACTGCCGACAATGCTCTCAGTGAAAATGCAATTTCCTTTGGTTCAGGTTATCCGACGATCACCACGCAGGATGGGAAAGATATCCCCATCACCGTGGTGGATAGCTACATATCCAATGCAATTCTTTTCTCGTTCGAGAACACGCCGGAAGACACACCGCTATTTGTCGATGGCGAGACAGTCACCTACACACCACAAAGCGGTCAGTTTATCGGTGTAAGTGATGAAACAGGGCATTTACTCGGACCGCTTTCCGGAGGCACTTACAACGTAAAAGTCGTTCCTTCCCCTGAGCCTTTTCTTTTCCCCTTCGCAATTCAATTATTGAATCCAGAGACGAACTCGGCCGTCGTCCTAAATACCAACTCCTATTTCACTGCCAGTGACGGAAGCAGCCAATACCAAGTCGCCTCAGTCGATACGCTCGATAGTCAGGTCGACTTTAACTTCCCAACTCCTCCAGAACCAGACGAGGGTGAGCCGACACCACTGCCGGTACCGGTGCAAAATGTCACCTGGACGAACGGTCAAGAGATCGTTTTCACCAGTGGGCTAGGCAACCAATTTACAAGTCTGGTGAACGGTAAAAGCTATTACGCCATCGTCGATCCGAGTACACCGGGTGTGATCCGTTTGGCAGATAGTCTTTTGCAAAGCGAAGTTGCGAATCCTGCTGTCCAGTCCGCGATTCCCCAATTGCAGACCGTCGAATTGCAGCCAGCCATCGCCGGGACTGAGAACAACTTTCTTGACCAGGCAATGACGTCGATCCTGGTGGAACAGGCGGACCATTCGTACCATCTCGAAAACGACGCTTCGGGCGGCACCTTCCAATTGACTCTGGATGGTCCCGAGGGAACTGTCACCACCGAAAGTTTGGCTTACAACATCACGGCGGAGGACCTTGAAGATGCACTCAACAGCCTTGATGGCATCCTGGCAACCGTGAACAGCAGCGGTGATCAAGCCTGGGAAATTGCAATCTTGTTCCGTTTCGAGATTGGCAACGTCGAGCTTGATTCCGATCTCGTGTTTAGCCATGACCCTCGACTCGCTGATGGTTCTGCCGTCGTTTATCTAGGAATCGATGAAAAACCGATCGGCAACCTGACCCCAGGCGAAACTTATTTTGTCTACCAGACGCAGAATACATATTTCAACGCTGATTTTCCGCAGTACATGCTCAATCTGCGAGCAACTGCTGATATGACGGCACCGCTGGTCGTGTTCGATCTTGAGCAGTCAATGACGGATACGGCTGGTCTTTCATACCCAGTCGCATCAACGGATCTGCTGGGGAGCCAACTTGCGGTCCCGCTTCCCGCCGAAGTGTCGATCGACGCGGGCAACTCAGCCTCCACCTCTGAGGTCGGCACTGGGAGTGCATCATTTTTCACTCTGGCCGATGCCGGGAACTTTACGCTGATCGTCACCAGTGGTGATGGGACGGTGCAAACCACAAACACGCTGAACGTACCGACCGATGCATCGACCATTGAGCAACACCTCAATTCACTGCCTGGCGTCAACGTTACGGTCACCGGTGAAGGCACATTGCTCAGCCCTTGGACAGTCGTCGGCTTGGTTGATCAAACACTTGGTGACGACAGCAGCCAACTCACCAACGACGGTTTCGCATCGAGAATCCTCTTCACGGACGTCGGGCAAAATGTTCAGCAGGTTTGGACCGAAACTCCTTCTGCCGGCAACGACGTCACGTTGACTTTCACGGTAGAGGGACAAGCACCCTCTGCCGTTTCGTTCTCAAGCATCTCAACCGCAGGTGAGGTGGCAGCGGAAATCCAATCAATTCCAAACCTGCGCGCAACCGTCACTGGCGCGGGAACCGCATCAGACCCTTGGCAAATTACCAGCTGGTACCAGTCGATTCAAACCGGCGACGAATTGCAATTCCATGATCGCTGGAATGCGTACAACCTGGGGATGCTTCATGGCAGTTCTTATTTTGCGGTCCCCGCGGAAGACCAAGCATTTCCAAATCTGTTGATCCTGAGTTTCGCCAGTAGCAAGGAGAATGCGCTCGCGAATGTCGCCGATATAAACTTCCAGGATTACCTGCTTTTCGACCAAGATTCAGTTGGCATCATGGCAGGCGCGCTCATGGGCGTGGATGATGTTCCAGAAGAGGACACCGGCATCGAAATCACGGCTTCTCTCGATGCCAACGACTCCGCCAGAATTTCCAGCGGTGTCGGTTCGATCCCAATGCTCGGATACTATGTCAACGGCGCAAAGTCAGGACATACCGAGAAGGGTGCAGAGGGAGGCGGGAAATATCTCTCGAATGTAGCCAAGGAGATTGAGGAAAAGCTCCCGCACGAAACGTGGGAATTGATTGAGGATGAGTGGAAACTCATCTCGGACGGTGATAACACCTCGCCCATCGAAGTTTCGTTGGCAATGGCATTGCTGATCTCGGAGAGCACGACCCAGGTGACGATTGGCAGTGAAGCCAACCTACAAACTTCGGGAAAGGTTAAAATCGACAGCGAGATCAGCCACGTATTGCACACTTTTGCTGCGGCATCCATTGCTCGCACGACGGGCGTCGAGAAAAGTAAGATTGGAAACTCATCCATCGCAGTGCCCCTTGCTTTGACGTTTGTGGACAACACCAACCAAACCATTATTCAGCCGAATGCTCGAATCAGTGGTGCGATGGGTGTGGCCATTGAGTCAAACGTGGAATACCCGTTTGCTTGGAAAGAAACCAAGATCGCAAAGCTGAGAGCAGGAGGGCTTACCAAGAATAAAGAAGCTGCCGATTCAGTGGCGGCAGCAGAAAACATTATCAAAACATCTCTGTTTTCCAATGCTTTTGGTGTCAGCAAATGGCTTTTCAATCATTCCGTCAACAGTGCGATTCGCGAAACCAGTCCTGAAGCCGCTATCAAAAACGCATTGTCCGGCAGCGTGATCTATACCCAGATCTCAACCGACAACCTGGCTCAGATTTGCGATGGAGCTCAAATCAATCAAAACGAGCAATTCCCTGCTGACGAGGAAATGCAGGGAGTTGACCTTTCTGCAGAAACCATCACGGACCAGGTTTCGGGAGCCGGGCAATTAGCGTTTCACTTGAACTTTGGTTGGATATACCACGCCTCTCGCTCGAAGAAACCGAGTCAAGTTCAGAATGTGAACACCAGCGAAAATTTGATCGGTGGATCTTTTAACATCACCCGCTTGGACACCACAACCGAGGCGATCCTGGGTGGCACCGATGCACAGTCGATTGCAACTCTCCCACCCGCGATACCCAATGACTCAACGAGGGTCGGCTTCACGTCGGAAGGACTGAATATAGCAGGCACCACGGAGACTGAATTTGTCTCGATCGCGCAAAGCGGTGGTAAGGATTCCGGGTTTGGCTTGCAAGCATCCATTACTCGGGTTGATGTCGATGAGCAGACAACAACCGCCGCCATTCTTGCTGCTGCCCAGTATGCACCCCTGATTGATGCGTACGAGGGATCGGCGGGCAAGGTCAGCGTTGTCGCCGCTGATGATACGATCCTAACACCAAGCTCTGGTGGCATCCTGGTTGGAAAATCAATCAACCTTGGCTTCAGTAGTTCTGAATTGATTTTGAACCGCGATGTGAATGCTTATATCGGCGAAACAATCTCAGACGCTGGAACCACACCCGACCAAACGACTTGGCCAAGCATCAACACTGCTGGAGATATCACCGTCGAGTCGGAAGCCTCCGGCAAGCTAATCCCTGTCTCGATCGCAGGGAGTTTCATTTCGAAAACGTCCAAAGAGCCAGGTCAGGAAATCGAGAGAGGCGACGAGAAATTCCGATTTGGACTTGGCGTATCGGGGGATTACAGCGTTGCAGACATCACCGACAACATTAATTCGTACCTGAATGGTGCGATCATCGCTGGAGAACTGTCGGCGGAACAGAATGTCACTCAAACGTTTGACATCCAAGCATCCAATGACACTCGTTTAAATGTCGCGACGGGCGCCGCAGCCTTTCAACGAGAAAAAGGCAAAGGATCATCACTCGGGTTGGCAGGATCAGCATCCAACGTCGTTTACACCTCCAATGTAATGGCCAACGTGGAGCACGCGACGATCACTGCGTTTGAAATCTCTGCCGCTGCAAAAAATGAAAAGACAGTGGGGGCCTTTTCAGCGGGCCTCAGTGGGACAAGCGCAGCGGGAGTCGGTGTTGCAGTTGCTGGATCGTTCAGCTTCATCAATCTAACGAACCGAACGATTGCTGAGTTAAAACATTTGCAGTCGAATCAACAGGGTTCACTCTCGGTGACTGCGACCGAAACGGATGATATTTGGTCAGCCGCCGGCGTTGGCACCTTCATCACTTCACTCGGTGGAACCGCTGATGAATTTGCACCCGGACAATGGTCAACGAAATTTGGCGTCGGGCTAGGGATTGCTGAGAACCAGTTGCATTCGACGACCCACGCAAACATCCTGAATTCCATCGTTGATCAAATCGTTGGCAATTTGGAACTGAAAGCGGAGCAAGCATCAAGCAGTTTCGTGCTGGCTGCCGGTTTAATTGCTGATATCGCAAAGGGATCAAGCGTTGCGGCCTACGGAATGGGCGCGACCAATCGTTACGAAACAGCCGACGTCAGTGCAACGGTGCGGGATAGTGATATCAACAGCCAATCGGCATCCACGGACTCGGGATTCGATATTTCCGCACTCATGATTCCCATCATGATCACCACAGCAGGTGATTTAGGATTAAGCATTAGCTGGAAAAAGAGTGAGGGCGTTGACGCGAATGTCGGGGCTGGTGCTGCGGTCACTGTTGTATCCGTCGCAGGACAAGCGATGGCATCGATTCGCGACTCGGAAATCCACCTCGAGCAGGGAGACCTAAGCGTGGAGGCATTCACTGGCAAGCCAGATGACTTCACCGACCTCGATGCAACGATGTCGTCACTCAATCTACCGTTGGGTCAATACAACCTCTTTTCATTATCTATCGCTGGTGGAATCTCGTCAGCTGTTACGCCACTCGGTCAGGTTGCACTCGGCGTCGATGGCGTTGGAGCTGGGATTGGTGCAGATCTCTCAATCCAAACCATCGCGGAAGTCATCGATTCACGCATTACACTTATTGGAGCAGGCAGTTCCTCAGCAGACCTGAATGTAAAAGCGACGGAAGACCTCAGCGTCTACAACGACGCTGGCGGCGCGACACTCGATCTGCAACTTGGAGGATCCGCGTCAGTAGGTATTGTTGCTGGCATTGGGGCGGGGAAATTCAACAGCGAGGATACTGTCAGTACGTCGATCGAGCGATCAATTGTCGAAATTGCCGGTTCGCTTGAAGTGCAAGCGATCTCTTCGACCTCCGTGCTGACGATTGGATTCGGCGTTGCGATCGACCTT
Source organism: Rubripirellula sp. (assembly GCA_029245125.1). Classification (GTDB taxonomy): domain Bacteria; phylum Planctomycetota; class Planctomycetia; order Pirellulales; family Pirellulaceae; genus Rubripirellula. The sequence goes on along the minus strand of JAQWPZ010000135.1, from coordinate 58,543 downwards.
AGCATTGCAGACGGTGGAGTCGGTGTAGGAATTGCCGCTTCGAACGCAGAAGCGATTAATCGGTCAGCCAATGTCATCAACGCGAGTATCGGTGGTGGGACGCTAACGGTAGGAGACTCCTCTTCTGATTCAATCAACGTGTCAGCGACGGACCAGTTGCAAATGGACGCCAATGGAGGCTCTGGTTCATTATCAATCGCATTAGGTTCGGATGCCGGAGTCGCTTTGGCCGCGGGAGCCACCGTAACCCGCTCCGATACTTCCAACCAGGTGACTGCCGTCATCGGTTCGCAGGATTCAACCAACACCAGTGTGACTGCTTCGGGGCCCGTTTCGGTAACCTCAAACAATCGGCAGATGCTGTCATCTAACGCGATCGCCGTTGCTTCCTCCGTAGCGGTCGGGGGCGGAGCAGGGGTTGGAATCGCGGCGGCGGGAGCAGGATCCCGGATCGAATCCAACAATCAAATCTTTGCCGGCTTGCTTGCCGGAACGTCCCTCGATTCCACACTTCAGCATTCACTGTCGTCCGAAACGAACACTGCGTTGACCGTCTCGGCGATGGATGACGCAACCCTTAGCTCCATTGTCGGAAGCGGCGCACTTTCGGTGGCGATCGGGTTAAGCGGAGCGATGTTTGGTGCTTCCCTGGGAATTTCAATCTCCGAAGTCACCAACAATAACGAGGTCAAAGCAGTTGTCAGTGGATCCAATACAACGGTGACCACGACAGGAACGGATGTGATTGTTGAATCGACGGGAAGCAATGATCATTTCAGCCAGTCCGTGGCAACTTCAGCCTCTCTGTCACTGATCAGCGTTGCGGGCGCCGGTGGCAACTCGAATATCTATGACAATGCAACCTTCGATGCCCGCGTTGATACCGGAGCAACGATTGTTACCGGCGATGATTCAAGCGACTACGGCAGCCTCTCGGTAACCGCGTCATCCGAGGAGCAGATCGACGCTGAAATTTTTGCTGGCGTCTTAGGAGTTGGTTCAATCGGCGTTTTTGACTCCAACGCCGAACGCCACGGAGCAACGAACGCAACAGTGAGCACCGACGGCGAGCTCAAAGTTGGCGACTTAACGGTTGAGGCAACGACCAATCAATCAGTCACCTCGGAGGGCTGGTCGGTCACCATCGGGATTCTCGCCGGCACCGGAGAAAACCACAATCTGGTCGTCGATGAACAAGTCACCGTGGAAGTCGGCAGTACGAGTGGAGTCTCCTGGGATGTTCATGGTGATCTGACGGCCAATGCCCATGGGGAGCACGATGCGATAGCGCAAACCAGTGGCGCCGGAGGCGGCAACCAGGACATCTCCGTTTCAGGAATTGGCGTCGGGTTTTTCAAGGTCGATTCGACGGTTTCGCCCGTGGTGGAACTCGAGGTCGATAACCTTGCGCTGAACGTTTCAGGGACCAGCCTATTTTCTGCTACGACCTTGCTGGAAAACCATGGGGTCGCCATCTCGGGATCAGGTTCACTCGTTGGTGCCGACGCTGCAACGGGCAAGACGATCAGTTCACCAACAATCACACTCACCACCTCTGACTTAATACTGAATGCAGAGAAAGCAACCATTGAGATCGATAACGGAACGACTTACACGAATAATGCAAATTCAATTTTTGCAACACTCGCTGGTGGTTCGGTCGCCCGAGCGGAGAACACCACGATCCCGGAACTGACGCTGACGCTTGGCGAGGGTACAAGCATCACCGCAAATGGCTCAGTCATCGTTTCGAGTGACAATTCCGTGATCGGTTACGGAAACGGGGAAAGCAACAATTCCGATGGCCTCATGGCAAGGGTGGGAGGTGGTGGCCTGCTCGGTGAGTTCGGAGGATCAAGTAATTCCAATGCGAACATGTCGTCCTCCATTGAGTTAGCAGAGTCGGTCGAAATTCGGGCCGACGAAGGTGACATCCTGATTGCAGCAGGAACCGAATGGATTACGAATCAATTGACTCACCTGGGGACTGGTTCGTTACTCCCTGGATCGGTGTCAATTCTGTCCACCATCGAATCAGACGTACACACCGAAATCAGCCTGGACGACAACGTTTCGTTGACCGCCGATCAAGGTCGAATCGGTATTGGGACGGACAACCAAAGTGTTACGTCGGCGGACTCTGACTCCTACACCTTTGGATTAGCCAGTGGGGTAAGCGGAAACGCTTCAAATGAGGCAACCAGCTATCAATCAGTAAGCGTTGGCAATGGCGCCGAAATCCGAGCCTCAAAGGATGTCACAGTCACCGCTGGGTTCAACCCCCTCACCTCGCAGGGCACGCAGCAGGATGTGTATGCGACCGTATCCTCGCGCGCTGTCGGTTTGCTTATTGTGCCGTCGAATCTCTGGAAAGCAACGCTCGACGCGACCACAGAAGTCACAATCGACACAAATGCCCAGGTGACCAGCGATCGCGACGTGACCATCGGAGCAATCGATGGAATCAATAATGCTGTCGCTTACAGCTTTGCAAGTACGGATGGCGCGAGTGGGCGGACCAAGATCGATTCGGATGGCCTAACCGAGTCCAACACTGCCACCATCAATGGCTCAGTGATCGCTGGTAATTCCAGCCAGTTGTCGATTGTGTTGAATGAATCTGGCGATAACTTCACGGTCAACAACGGAACAACGCAAACATTTTCAAATGCGAACGATCCAAACCCGGCGATCATTCAACCGGAAAAAGGAGAATCCTTCATACCTTTCCAGATTGAATATCTGGAAGACTATGATCCGACCCAATTACTCCAGGGCCTCGACCCCGCCGTCGAATTAGTACTGCGTCCCTCGCTGTCAACTGAAACTGTACCGGCTTTCTCACTCAGTGACTTGACCGCCCTCGGAGGCCGTGTCGTTATTCAAGCGGATGAATTGCTGGGTAGCGGTTCCGTGCACGCGCATTCTCCTGAAATCGAGATCAAGAATCTGAGCACAAACTATCTGCTGCTTGACCGAGTGAATGTGCCCCAGACCTACGGTATGGGAGACATTGACCTGTCCGTGAATCAGTCACTCGGTGACGTGCAACTTGTCCCGGACCATCGCGACCCAACCATCGCCATTGACCTCACCGCCGACGGGCCCGTTGGGAATAAACCTGCAGGTCCGGCATTGGTGTTGACCGGAAACATGAATAACACGGGAGGCACCGTCAATATCTCAAATCTGCACGGCGCCCTGGTGCAAGAGGGTGCCATCACGGCTGAATCGGTCAAGATCGACGTGCCCAATGCTTCGTTTATTGTTAACACCCCCGATGATTACTTTGGCACAGCGGGAGATGCTGCGTCCTATTGGACGAGCAACAGTAACCTATTGATCGATGGGAACTTTGAATCCCCGCAATGGAAACAAGTCGCCGGTGACTTCCAATACAGACCAACGATTTTTGATTGGGAGTTTCAGGGTAATGCGGGCATCTCCGGTAACAACAGTGGATTCACCTCCGGAAACCCGGCAGCTCCGTATGGTTCCCAAGTGGCGTTCATTCAGGAAACAGGAGCGATCTCAAGACAAATCCCTGGCTTGATCGCGGGCAGTAGTTACGTGTTGCAATTCTACGGTGCACAACGCGGGAACAACGGAGCACAAACTCAGGAAATTGAAATCAAACTTGGTGACGAGTCACTTCGAATGATCAAGCCTGAAGGCACCGCGTACTCACAGTTCACGGTCCCGTTCACGGCACCAGTTCCAGAGTTGAATCCGGTCACAGACCCGACGACCATCACGTTAACCGATGCAACAACCAATCGCGCCTCCGCCGTCTGGAATCCGCAGTTGCTTGCCATTCCATCAAGCGGTGAAATGACGTTGGAATTTACTTACCAAGCGAGTGGTGATAGGGCAGCCGATGGAGTCACACTTGCATTTCAAACACAAGGCGTGAATGCGCTTGGGGGATCCGGCGGCCAACTGGGCTATGTCGGTATCCCAGGACCAACTGCTGCCTATCAAATCAATATTTTCGATGCTCACACAAAGGGTTCGAATTTCGTCATCACGAACACTTCCAAAGATTATCACTTGACCGATCCTGTTGACTTTTCAAGTGGTCACAAGATTGATGTCAAATTAGTTTACGACGCTGGCTCACATACGATCACGGAGTCACTTACCGACAGATCGAGCGGAGTCACCTACCACAAGACTTATGAGGTTGACCTGTTCGAAGCCCTTGGAGAAACCACCTATCTTGGCTTTACCGGTGGCGATGGCGCAGCGACATCGATTCAGACCATCACTGACTTCTCATTGACCACTTCGGCTGGTGCCAACCAATCCGGTTTCGAGGGCTGGAACTACGTTTCGCCCCGAACACTGACATTCACCGGACTGGATCCGGACGGATCAGATTCCACGGTGTTTCTTGATGGAATCACACTGTCACCTAACCCGGCTGGGTTCACACCTGGCCTCAATTGGTATTCACCCTACCTTGCAGATCCCACTGGTGCTTATTCAGCGAATATCGCAGCAACTCACGCGGCGAACGCTCTCTTTCCCTACATCGACGCACAGAAGTCGTCCCATCAATTCTCCAGTGCGCTCTACAACACCGGTAATCAGTCGATCAACGTCAATAACAACGTGAATACCGGTAACGTCGGCGGTGCGTATCCAAGCGGCCCCAAAAAGAATTACGATTCCAAGCAGCATGGATCTGGAATCATCCTGTTTGGAAGCGAAATACCCTACCTATGGGCCGGTGCAGGTAGCCCCGAGATAACAAACTCAGAATTGCTGACCAGCAATGGTGGCGCATCGGATCTAGGGTACTTGGATACACTCAGCAACTCCCAAAAGTACAGCAAGGCAGCAAGTGGGAACCCGAACGATGCATCACTGAATGTGACGCAGGGAACTGGCCCTCAAAACAATAACAACTCAGCAGAGCGAGGTGTATTTCCTGTCATACCCCACAATGGCACCTACAACGAATATCCAAACACAATTTCGGTGCCTAGCCCTGGAGAAAGAGTTTATGGCGGCAGTATTACGACGGGTGAAATAGCTGTCACCGCCCGTTACATCGACATCAATGGACCGCTAAGCGTCGGGGTCATTAATAAATCCACCGCCGTGAGCTTGGGAGACGATCTGCAATCTGCAATTGATCAATATCAAGCGGAATACGCATCCAATCAGACGACAAACACCGAGTTCAACATCGATTCGTTTCTGGGAGACGAAGGGCTGACCGGCTATTACGATGCCCAACAGAAAAAACTGTTCATTGATCCCTACTCGATCAATGCCGGGGTCGTTACTTCGGTTTTTCAGGGTGGCATTCTATCGACCAGCACCGCCGGTAAAATCAGCGTCCACAGCAACCCCAAAACTTTTGACTTCCTTAACCAAACCGATGTTCCACTTGTTCTGAATAGTATTTCATCCATCGCAACGGTGCCGACTGGCATTGTTCAGTTCGATGACACAATCACCGAGACGTCTACTGTTTATATCTACTCGGCAGGTGATGAAGGAATCGAAATCTACAAAGGGGACTTAGGTGATTCACTTGAGGAGATGCTACAGACGACGAGCGAAGGAAAAGAGATTTCTCACACCCTTTCAACAGACCTGACCTATCAGTGGACGGAGGAAGCTTCCATTGCTCGGGATCTGAAGTTCACACGTTCCGATAACAACTATACGCTGACGACGACGAACGACGATTGGTACTGGAAGAACGCCAATGGCAGCACAGCCCCTCAATACGGAACCGCGATCAATCCATTTCGACCGTCTGCTTCGAGCGAAGTGTTGCCCGAACGAATTGTACTGTCTCAAGGGGCTTATGCGACAGCTTCATCATACTGGTCAGAGTCACCGATCGATCTGCCAGAGGATGGGAACTTTACCGTCGAATTCACTTATCAAGCAAGCGGCGATAAATCAGCAGACGGCATCACTCTGACATTCCAAAATGAGGGAGTGGATGCGATCGGTGATGAGGGAGCCTATCTAGGTTACGTTGGGATCGATGCCCCGAAAGCAGCCTATCAGATCAATATCTACGATGCTTTAACTCAAGGATCAAATTTTGTTACCGACAACACCTCGCAATCCTATCAGAGCACTGCTCCCGAGATTGACTTTGCCAGCGGAAACGCAGTCGACGTTAAGTTAGAGTTTATCGGAGGTGCCACGCCAAAACTGATTGAAACCCTCGCATACTCCGGATCGGAAACAGGATATAGCTCAACATACGAAGGCATCGATTTAACTGACCTCTTAGGAACGACCGCCTACATCGGGTTCACTGGAGGGACCGGTGGTGCAAAGTCGATTCAGACAGTCAGCAACTTTTCGATGACCGGCACTTCTTTGGCGTCCGCCTTACCCAATTCTCCCCACGATTCTGGGCATGTCGTTCGCGAGAATTCGACGGAATACACCCAAGTGCTCAGCGCCGCGATCACGGAATTAGAAACCGCCAAGACAGTCTTTGCCAACGACAAAAAAGACGCGTGGAATTACGGTCCCAACACAGAATGGTCATGGGCTTACCCCACCGAGATTTTGATGCGACTTCGAAATCGATTGCCAGCGAACAATCCAATCGCGATCGATTTTTCGGATGTCGTGTTTGGTTCAATGAGTCTCGCATCAGATAAATCAAGCCTGCAATTCAAAGGCGGGGTCAAGTTTCCAGGATCGATCGAAATCTCGGCGGCAGGCGGCATCTCTCAATCACCGGGTTCGGTGATCAGTGGACAGTCGATCGAAATCGAGACAACACAGGGTGGCATCGGATTTGATTTGCAACCACTGACCTTGGACGTTCAGTCCGACAGTCCGATTCAAGCAACGGCTGTCGATGGAATCAACCTCGCTAGCACTGCGGACATGAACCTTGGAAGGATTCAAGCCAGCGGTGGGCCGGTCACCCTTGAATCGGGCGGCGATATCATTGACGCGGGGACCGAGATGAACCCAACTGTGGAGGGAGCGAATATCGACTTGCTCGCTCGCAACGGAGTGATCGGATCACAAGAGAATCCTCTCTCCATTCAAACCGAAACCTCTCAGCTTGAAACAGGCACCATCGTCGACGGCTTGCTGACAGCACACGCCGATTCTGCGGTCTTCGTTATGCAAACAGAGGGCGACCTCCGTGTGCTGTCCGTCTCGACCGCTGATCCAGTTGGGATTGTTTCCATCACGAACTCCAATGGTGAAATCACCAACGGTGGGATTGCCGATGCATACAATTTGAATGGACTGTCGCTAAAAGCTGTCAATCATGTGGTGCAGAAGCTGAACTCGCAGCTTTCAGATGATGCCGAACGCACCGTCAGTGCCTTCGATAATTCGATTGAGGTGAATTACCAACTCTATTGGAATTTACTCAATTATTCCGGTGCCACCACAACAACGCCGAACCCCGACACCACATGTCGTTCCGCGGAAGCTCCATATACCCTCACCGAAGACGGCACCCTTTACTATCAGAACCAAGCGAACGCCTATTACAACTTACCCGCGTTTGATGGGTTTGAAGGATGGAACGTGGTTGGTTCACAGAGTTCACCGACCAAGCAATTTGTATTTGAAAGCAGCAGCACGGAAACCGCTTCTGCGGTTTGGAATCCTGAGCAGATACAAATTCCCGCTAGCGGAAACTTTGAGGTCGCATTTACTTACCAACTCACGGGTGACGGAAACAATCACGGAATCACGTTGGCGTTTCAATCTTCCGGTAATAATGCACTTGGGGGAGCGGAAGGCGACCTAGGATACGTGGGGATCCCGGGATTGACTGCGGCCTATCAGATCAATGTCGAGCAATCCTCTGACGCCATCCTGGGTACAAATTTTGTCACATCGAATACCGCTGGTGACTATTCGCCGACAGGAAGCGTCACCTTCACAGATCGGAATCCGGTTCAAGTGAACCTGGTCTACGACGCTGACGCGGGAACCGTTGTTGAAACCCTGTTCGACACAGTAACGCGGGCGACGTTCAGTCGAACCTACAGCGATATCGATCTCGCTGCCGCGTTAGGAACCAACGCGTATCTCGGATTCACGGGCACCAATGGCCAGAATGATTCGACGCAGACGATTTCTGGCTTCTCGCTCGTTCAGAATGCAAGTGCCGCAGAGGTGCAATCTTACGCTGATCTGCTGTATGACAATTCGGTAAATGCATTCGAGAGCAATCTGGCTTTTGGAATGGACTGGGAATCCGGTCAGCAATTCGATTGCTATCAGCCCGATTTTGAATTCCAGATTTCCAATGATGCAATCAGCCAATTGACCTACGGCGAAGAGAGCCTCTTGAAAACGCTCGCCCTTGTGTCACTTGAGGCTCTCAGCCCGAGTGGTGGTCGTATTACTCACTCCGCCACATCGCCTGTGATCCAGACCTCGCTTCTGTATATGAATTCGGGTGGTTCGATCGGAAAGGTGACCGAATCAGTGGAGATCAGCCTGCCCAATCTTCAAAGTGGCAACCTAACTCCCTATGAGCAATCGTTGCTGAGTTCTGCATCCGCTGCGGGAGAAGTGCAATTCATTGGGGTGAACGCCGCCGGAGAGACAATCACCTACTCTTATGGTGAGCAGCCATCCGGAGTAACGCCTACTGGCGTCATTGTGAAAATCGAGCAACCACTCTTTGTTGATCTCGCAAGTGATGGCCTTGCGATGATGAGCGCCGCCGACGGGGTCAATGTTGCGGAGATCGAAGGAGATCTCAACCTACTCTATCTGACCGCGGGTGGGACAGATCCTGCTAGTGGCTCCAATCCGTCAAAGCCTGTCATTCTAGAAGCGAACGCATCGATTGTTCAAAATGTACTCCAACCATCCACTGCGACTCCGGGCTGGTCCACTGACAGTGACGGCAAGTTGGTATACACGGATGCAACTTCGATTCAGCCGACTGATTTCGTTCTTCCGAACCCATCGCTTACTGGTGTGTACGCTGGCTTCCTGTCGTTGATTGCAGGCGACAGTGTTGGCTCACCCGACCTGCCGCTAGAATTTTCAGCTACCGATCCGGTCGATCTTTTCAGTTTGAAAAACGTCTATCTTCGAACCGAAAACCCAGTTCAAATGCGTCAATGGAGTGTGCTAGGCGATTTGGAACTGCAGGTGGCTGCCGCCGAAGATGTAACCGATGCATTGGCGGATCGTCGCACCTCCTTCGCCGGTTTTGACAATGGCGGAACCGAATGGTCAACGACAACTGCGAATCCCAGTGACGCACAAGTCACCACCAACGCAAACGGAGTCGACAAGCTTGTTTTGACCACCAATGCGGCTCCTGCCGGAGAGGCAACGACGATCGGGTATAGCAACACCGTTTATGCCAAAAACCAACCGGTCGTACTCAGCAGTGAAGTGATTTTCGGCTTTGTCTATCAATCCTCCGGATCCGCCGCAAGAGTTGCATTGAATCTCGGTAACACCGGCGAAACAGGCCTGGCGTTAGTCCTCAACCAAGGGGATCCGGACGGAAGTGGTGCTTGGGCAGATTTCCTCGAATCAGACAAGATCGCTAGTGCGACCAGTGGCCAAACGCTTGGGTCAGTCAATCTTAATTCGAACCATCCAATTCAAGTCGTTTGGACCTATAACGAACTGACGCAAAGCAGCAAAGCAACATTGACAGACACCATAACAGGTGACGCCGCAACGATCACGCTGAAGCAGGTGAGCTTGATTCAGGCCTTGGGCGGCCACTCCGCAAGCATCGCATGGCAAGCACTCAGCGATGGCAGTACGACCGTTGATCAATCGATCAGTGCGTTTCGCTTAATCGATGGTGCTGTGAATCTGACGGCCGCGTCTGTAGATGTACAATCCGATGGCTCGTTCGGGATCGAGCAAGCAAACTTGTCAGGTTTTCAGGATTGGGTTGCTACCAACGCAACGAGCTCAGCAACCGCGGACACCCTGACTTTAACCGCGAATCTCGGCAATGAAGCGAATGCGTTCTGGTACCCCGAGCCAATTCGCATCCCCAAAAAGGGATCGTTCGTCGCGGAATTCTCATACCAGGCAAGTGGTGATCAATCCGCCGACGGAATCACTTTCGCGATGCAGACGCAGGGCGTGGATGCAGTCGGAGGAATCGGTGGTTCGTTGGGCTACGCTGGGATCACCAGCCCGGCGGCTGCCTATCAAATAAACATTTATGTTCCCAACACGAAGGGATCAAACTTCGTCACCACAAATACATCCGGACATTATCAATCCAACGGGCCCGTTGATTTTTCAAGTGGAAACAAAATCAACGTCAAACTGACCTACGACGCCAACCTGCATACCGTCACCGAGACACTTACTGACACGAAGACCGGCAGTACCTACGAGTCGACTTACGAGAATGTCAATTTAACAGAAGTGTTGGGAGCAACATCCTACATCGGCTTCACCGGCGGTGATGGCGGGCTAACTTCGACTCAAACGGTGACAGACTTTTCAATTACCTCGACCGGTGCTGTGGCGGGTCCAATTTTGACAGCGATCATCAACGAAGCGAATATCGACGTGGGTGGGATGATCGTCTTGGAACAAGTGATTGGCGACCTCACCGTCGGGCAGATCGCGTCACCCTCCTTGATCGACGTCACCGCACCGTTCGGAAACGTCTCAAGTGCCGAATCGACAGAGGCAAACAATCAGCTTCAACAAACAGAGCCTCCGCTGGCCAAGCTTACGGCACCGAGAGTTGTCATCAACTCAACCCATGGCATCGGCACGACTGATTTACCCATCCAAGTCTCCACGCAGCATCTGTCTGCGGCTTCAGTGTTTGGTGACGTGGTGTTGAGCCATTTAGATGCGAGTGGCGGCACAAAACTCACTACCCATCGACTGATTGCGGGAGAAACAATCTCGCTCATCAACGACGGAAACCTCGACGTAACGGGCACCGTTGTCGGCAAGTCAGTCGATCTCTCGACGACTGACCTGCCAACGTCTGGCATGAACGCTTCGATTTATCTCGCCGTTCCGAAGATGACTCACATTAACGGAGACGTCTTACCGGTGAGCATCCGTGGATTTGCCAGCTTACAGCTCGATGACTCCACCTCACCCGATGTAAATGACATCACAATTAGCCAGGGACAGATAAAGTTCGACACCTTGCAGCTAATGCTAGATGACATCCCTGAACTCGCGTTCTCACTGGGGTCCGGCGTTAACACGCTCAGCGTGCAGGATGCCTCTGATTTGTTGTCGTTGCGAGTCGAATCGGGGTCGGGTGAAGATCAACTCACGGTGCAGCGTGATGCAATGCAAATCCCGTTTATCGAATTCATCGGAAGCACCGACATTGACACCCTCGCCCTCTCTTTGATGGATGTCGGAGGCTTCGTGACCCGTCAAGAAATCGTAACCCCGTTTGGAATCATCCAGCACAAGAATATCGAGCACTTGATTCTCAACAGTGGAACCGCGTTCAACGACAACACCGACAGCAACCAAATCATACTGGACCAATCGGACTATGCTGACAACCTATTGCTGGCTCTCGGCACAAACCATTCTGATTCGTTTGCAATGAACATGAATGACGAAATTTTCCAGGTTGCCGCCTTATGGGGGAATAGTCCACGCATCACCCATAGTTATGCATTGTCAGACATCCAACAATTGCGGTTAGAAACACTTGCGGGCGATGACATCATTTCTATCCTGGGATCCGAACGGCTTTCACTTGAAATCAAAAGTGGCCAAGACGACGACTGGATCATGATTGACGGCCTATCAGCGAAAATCACCGACCTCGACGGTGACAATTACATCATCACCGATTCGGGTGATGACACAATTCACACCGGTGTAGGCAATGATGTAGTCGATGCCGGCAATGGCACGAACGAAATCAGGGACGAGGGCGGAACCAATTCGCTTAAGACAGGGGATCAAAACGATACGATCTACCACGCTAACGCAGACGATTTCATCCTTGCCGGTACCGGTATCAATGACATTTGGTTGAACGATGTTCACCAAGGGTGGCACAACTCAGCACAGCCCGCGGATGTCAATCGCGATAAGATTGTCACCGCACTCGATGCTCTGCTAATCATGAATCGATTGAATGATGGAGTCGTGACGCTACTGGGATCAGCAGACAGCGAGAACTGGCTCTACGATGTAAGCGACGATGGATTCATCACACCACTGGATGCTCTAAGAGTAAGCAATGAAATGAACCGCGAGTATGCTGCGGAGTCAGAGGCATTCCCATCCGCCGACACTTCCCGACGATCCATTCCAACGCAGCAAAGCGACTCCGTATTTTCGCAATGGGATGCAGGCAGCAACGATGCGACGACTGAATCGCACGAAATGCCGACGTTGAAATTGAACGGACACAAGATCGCCACGTTTGATGAGGCGAAATCCGAATCGCTTGCCGAGATCAAGCAACTGAACAAACAATTGTTTGCGTCCGGCCAAGATCCCGAAGCATCGGAGCCACCAACCGATCAATTGGTGAGCAGATTGAAGCGACTAACAACTTACCTGCGGAACCTCACATTGACTGCTCGTTAGCCAGAAACCAGTCGCCGATCTTCAATGGACACCCCGTAATGAGTTGACGTGACCGCGCCGCACCAACAACATCCTTACGGGCCTCGCTTGGCCACCGTGGACGCATGTGAAAAAGTGATGCCCACCCGCAAGTTCAGGGGGGCTGCCGAGCATAAACCCTGCCCAAGCTCGACATTTAAACATCGCCACCACACATGCCTGGACCGCATGCCAACACTCTAGAATTGCTACGCCGGATGCTCCATGGTTGCTTGAACATTTGGCAAGTCAGGTACTGCAATACGTGGAAATCCTGCTCCGCATGAACGATCGTTTCACGTTGCAACGAAAGAAAAGGGGGGACGGCTCTTTTTCAAGTTTCTGGCGCGTTCGCCTCATCCTCTATGCCGAGAGCGTTAGCATCAGCGCACTGACGAGACAGCGGCGTTGCAATCTGACGATCGCAACACATTTAGCAAAACCCATCCCGGTAAGCCGGTAACGCAATCGATTACTTTACGGGATCTGCCCCAGGTGAATTCGGAAGATCACTCGCGGCAGCGCCTGGCAGCTTGGTGAGCACTTCATCAAGAAACTGAAACACATCGCTGATGGCAGCTTGTACCACCACCAGATGTTCAACGTTTGGATAGATTTTGAAGCGAACGGAACTGCTGGCGGCCTTCAGACTTCGATTCATTTGTTGTGCACCCGAAAGCCCGAAGTCCTGATCACCAGCTCCAACAAACCATGCAACCTGCTGGCTCTGTTTGGCATCGCTGTCACTCACACGACCGCCCCCACCCAAAGCAATTGCGGCGATCGGCAATCGTGGATGCTTGATGACTTGCTTGACAACTTGTGATGCCCCCATGGAATGCCCCAACAGCATGACGCGTTTGCGATCCAGCGGCACGAAACTCTCGAGAGCGTCCAACATCTCACTGACGTCAAGCGGAAGCCCGAACAGCCCCTGTCGCGGCGAGACAACAATCCATCCGCGTTTCGCCGCCTCACCGATAACTCTTCCAGCTCCATAAGTTTCGAAAAACATATTCTCACTGCCGCCGGCTCCGTGGAATACAAATAACACTGGCGGTGGATTGTTGCCGCCCTGCGGAAAATGGACTCGAGCTGGCACGGACCGTATACCGCTCGCGAGTGCCAACCAAACTTGCTTGGCCACAGACAATTGCTTGGCAAACTCGTCTGGCCTGTTGCGATTGGCGAGCATTGCTTCGCAGTTTTTGAGTCGATGCAGCACAGGAAAATCAGCTTCCTGGGGAACGCCCTTGAGCACATTTTGAATGAACCGTGTTTCGTCTCGCAGTGTCGCGGCCAGCGTAAAGTCCGAGACCTGTGTTGCTGTTGCTCGTGTCGCAGTTTTCAATGCTACTGCGGCGTCATTGAGTTCCTGCAAGCGTCTGTCGAGCCCTGTGATGCGACTGACTGCAACGGGCGGCAGAGCAAAGGTAGAGTCTTCATGTCGAACGATAACGGAGAGAATGTGATCACCTTCTGGAATCTGCTCGATCTCCCAACTTGCACCACTCGTGAGTTGGGGAATCGAAAACTCTGTTTCAGCAAGTAATTCACCGGTACCTCGCGACAGCTTTAAACGCACGTTAGCATCGGGCGAGGGTTCGGTATCAGTGGGATAGAACGGCGTAAGCTTTAGCTTGAAGGGGGTATCTCCTGCTTCCGCGCACCGTGGGGAAACGAGCAATTGTGAGCCGATCATGGCACGCGTCAACGTATTGAGATCATCATCGCTGCGAAGCGCCAGCCACGCATTGTCTAACTGACGTCCAGCCTCCGTGAGCCGAAGGGCAAAGAAACTTCGAACCGCGGAATTGAGGAACGGAACGGCCGCGATACGCTGGGCGGAGGGTGCCGACTCCCAACCATTCTCGAACCTCTTGAGCCTGCGTCCCAGTTCAATGCGCGGATTCTGCGCAAAGCATTGCGTCGCAGTTGCCAACAGCAGTACCAAAAGAACGGCTGAAATCCGTATCCTACGAGATGCAACACGCAATCTGCTCGACTCAATGCTCCAACACATAGAGGCCATCCAACGACCAAACCCTGATTTAACCATGAGGCACCGTATCCTATGAGTAATGCGTCAAACCAAAATATCTCACGAATATTCTTGCTTGATCGTTCAATTTCGAATCGTATCGAGCGCGAAAAGACCAGCACAATATCAACCACAATCACTGCGAATTTCCACGATGAATGCTCGCCGCCGTTACGGCAAGCAGCCGGCTATCACCGCAAGCAGATTGCGACGCTCTGCTGCGAAGCGTCGCTGCTCAACCGACAACCTGTGCTGCCTTTCCGACCCGATTGGTGCGATAAGATAACGGATCTTTCGTGTGATTGCGCGAGGCTTAAAAACACCTGGCACCACATCGCATCATCAATGCCTCTTCGAATCGGCCTTTGCGGTTCGTGAAAGGCTGTTGTCTGAATCTAAGAAGCGACATTCCAGCCAAGAAAATGCACCGAATGAATGCCGCGTGTTTACATGAAAGAGATCCGAGCGGCTTATCCTCCGCAATCGTGCCGCATGACCCGCATCAGCTTGACGCCTTGAAGGCAGCATTCTATTTCGCACAGAGAGCAGGTAGCAATCACTCGCCAATGAAGTGCTCAATGATTGCTTCGCAGAACGCTGTCTCGAGCACTGAATCGTATTCGGTATCGATGCACGACTTTGCCGCAAGGGCGTCGGCACTTTCATGACTCCTTCACCGCAGTTGGCTTCACCGCAGTTGGCTTCACCGCAGTGGTTGAGCAATGGGAGCGGGCGGCGATCCTGGAATCCTTGCTTGACCATATTGCAACCAGGCTCCACTTCTCGGATCCGGTGCTGAACATCGACTTCTTCGGGGCAACTTGGTTCTGCTGGATGCCGCTCGTCTTCCAGGCAGCATGACACATGTGGGCCAGTATCGGAGGCTACGCTGCTATACCAAGGCCGTATATTGCATTGGTGGTAAGCCACTGTTGTCACTGCTCGCACGATCTCAAACACCAGCGCCGTGTGGCATCTTGAATCAGCCATCTTGCCTAGGCATTCCAGTCAAGAACGAAGGACTCCTGGGACTTATTTTCTGGAGCAGGCCAGCTTGCCCTCTCGTGATCTGCTTTTCGGAGCATCGTCAAAACCGAGAGCACATCATTCTTGTTCGCCAGCCCGTGACGAAGCAGCCAACAACAGACCGTCGTCCCCGTGCGCCCCATTCCGCCGAAGCAGTGGACGTAGGCAGGCTTACCGGCTGCAAGGGACAGGTCAATCGCGTCAAGAATAGACCGCATCCGGTCCACCGTTGTCACACCCCCATCGGGAATCGGAAATCGAAGATGCGCGATGCTGGTACGCTGACCCGCAGCAATCTCTCGCATGCAATCGTCATAACGAACAAACGGCACACCGGCATTGTTCGATTCATTCTCCTCCATCAAATTGACAAAAGTCCGAATGCCTGAATCAAACAGGCCCGTTAGTCTTGCCAAATGCTCTTTCGGATCTTCTTTACCTGGATAGGCTCCGGCGAGTAGTTGCCCTGAAACCACCCAGTAAGTGCGACCGAGAGGTGCTGGTGGCGGGGGAATTTCAAGTTCTGTTGGAAGATCCATTGGAAGTTCGCCCACTATATTTGCCTAGGGCTTGCCGCAGCTGACAAATAGGAATGAAATGAATTGGCTGGAAAACAAAACGAGTATCAACGATACAATCGACTGAGAAATTTCGGCGGGAACTTTCTATCGCCAATGATTGTATCGTTTGTTCAAACGAAAACTGGATCAATTTTGGACCGCTGGAATTGCCAGCGCTTGCTGAACTTCGGCCATCAGTCGCCATCCGTTGATTTCACTTGGGGTCGATCAAACGCACCCTAGGTCGTTGGCGATTTTGGGAACTGCATGCGAACGTCGCGTCAAGAAATGGTCTTCTTCAGGTACTTTAACGCAGCCGCTTTCGCCAGAATGCGGGCCACACAAAAAAACTTGCGCCGAACATGACCGTGTTCTAGCGAAAGCGGCGACGGGATCTACTGACCGCGATGCCATCCGTTGATGACTCCCGCATACTCCTATTTTGCCCATAGCATCCACCTGGGAATAACGATTCAAAACTGGAATTTTCTAAGGATCACGGCTACATTGTTGCCAAGGCAATTCGATGCTCGACCACCCCGCAGCGTCTCCCTCCATCTCGACCCGAATAACGATCCGCTCCGTCAGCGCAACTCTGGCATGATTCGTTTCTTTTCGGCTCACGCGACCACGTAGACGGCTTGAAAAACTTGACCCACTGCAAAATCAGATCAGGCGCGAACTCACACTGCACGAGTTACAGGATTGCCGCGACAACAAAGCAAACGGTCAATCAAGTCTTGCTCGCATTAATCACGATCGCCATAGGCTTTGCGTCACCATTCGTCTCCAACACGACTGCTGAATCAGGGACTGTTGAATCAGGGACTGTTGAATCGGGGACAGGCGGCTACCAGAAACAGATTCGCCCTTATCTGTCGAAGTTTTGTTTTCAGTGCCACGGCCCCGAGCAACAGAAAGCAGATCTACGGCTGGACAGACTCGATCCCGATATGGTGAGGGGCAGTGACACAGATATGTGGCAGGAAGTACTTGATCTGACCAATGTTGGCGAGATGCCGCCGGCTGAGGTAAAACAACCTTCTAACGCAGAGCGGCAAACCATGGTTGATGCCCTGACCGGGGCACTGCGTCAGGCGATGGAAGCGAAGCGATCGACAGGTGGAAAAAATGTTCTTCGCCGCATGACGGCTTACGAATACAACAACACACTCCGTGACCTGCTCGACCTTGACTTACGATACTCGACCGATCTGCCACCAGAAGGCGTCGCCAAGGAAGGGTTTAAAAACAACAGTGGTGTGCTGGGGACCTCGGCGCTTCACATTGAGTATTTCGAACGGATTGCTCGATCAGCCCTCGAGCGAATCATCCTGGTGCCTGAGACGAAACCCGCTCCCTACTTCGTCCGGGTGGAACCTGAAAAGGCATTCGAGACGGTCGCTGAAAACGCGCCCGCGTCAAAAAACAAGAGAAAGAACAGCAGGGCCGCCGGCTTTAAGCTCAAGAACGGGCCCGATTTTTCTCCCGGCAACAAAGCGAAACCGGGCGCATTTCAACTGGAATATGGCGCACGATCGAACGTCGGAATCATCCTTGCCGGCAACCGTCCATCTGACCGCGTTGGAACAGTCTTTGCCGCAGGAAAAAAGATCGGTGGCGCGAAAGGCGGCGGGCGGTCCGGATGGCAACCCGAATTTCGCATTGAGATGTATGAAGTACCTCACGATTCGCCCATTCAAGTTCGCATACGATGCGCGGCGATCCCCGGTGCCAACCATTCGTTTCCACGCCTCTCTTTTGAACTGGGGTCATTTCGTGGTGCGGGAGTCTCCGACCAAAAAGAAGCGGCAAACGTGGAAGTACGTTCGACGGAGATGCAAACATATGAATTCGTTGTCCAGGGAACAAACTTTCCATTTCAATCCAACAAGCCAAGCCGCCCTTCTTACTTCCGTATTTTCAACGACTACCGTCGAGGCACCAGTCAACTCTCCTATGAGGAATTGCCTAAGCTGAATATCGATTGGGTTGAAATCACCTGCAATCACTTCGACACATGGCCACCCTCGCAACGACAGGCAATCCTGTTCGATTCGAACAATCAAGCCAACGAATTGAAATACGCAAAACAGGTTCTTGCCAAGTTCATGAAACGGGCCTACCGACGTCCGGTGACCGAGACCGAGATTAGCCGCAAAGTCGCATTGTTCACACGTTTAAGAAAGGCTGAGCCTTCATTTGAACATGCAATTGTTTCGACACTGACCGCCGTGCTTTGCTCGCCCAATTTCCTGCTGCTTAGTGAACCCGATGCAAGTCCCGTTGCCAAAGATGCGAAACTTGAAAAGCGTCGCGTTGACGACTACGAACTTGCTTCACGTTTGTCGTACTTCCTCTGGAGCTCCATGCCTGATGAAACTCTCTTCGATCTGGCAACCGAGCAAAGGCTGCATCAACCGGAAGTTTTGCTGAACCAAACGCGTCGGATGCTTGCGGATCCAAAGTCTCAGGCATTCTCCCGCAATTTCGCTGCACAGTGGCTGGATCTATCTGGCATACGACGTCTCGCGGTGAATCCCGAATACTTTGAATTCGACGAACGAACAAAGGATCTGTTCGAGGAAGAAACGATCCGTTTTCTTCATCACGTGCTGACGGAAAACCTCTCGATTCAGAATTTCATCGACTCTGAATTTGCAGTCTTAAATCCAACATTAGCAAGACACTATCGAATCCCAGACATCAGTGGCGGCTTTCAGGTGATTCCCGTCAGCAAGGAACATCATCGCGGTGGTTTGCTGACGCAAGCAAGCATGCTGTTCGGCAATTCGACCGGTGCGGAAACCCATCCCATTAAGCGCGGGGTATGGGTTTTGGAACGAATGCTTGATGATCCGCCGCCGCCGCCACCACCCAGCGTACCCGAGTTACCAGAAAGAGCCACGGACAACAAAAGCCCGCTTTCGCTGAAGGAACGTCTCATCGCACACGCCGATAACGCAAGTTGCCGTGATTGCCACCAAAAAATTGATCCATGGGGCGTGGCATTCGAGAACTACAATGCGTTGGGACAATGGCGAGAAGGCTCGAACGATCCACTAGCGCTTGCTCCCCACCAAAAGGTCAACATTGATCCCTCCACGCGTCTTCGCAATGGCACCAACATCGAAAATCTGGGCGATCTTCAACTCTACGTGCTAAATCAAAAACTTTCACAATTCCGCCGCGCTGTGGTGCGCAAAGTCATGTCGTACAGTCTTGGTCGTTATGTTGAGTTTGCCGACCGACCGGCCGTCGATTCCATCTGCGAAACACTGGAGAAACGCGGTGACAAATTCCAGTCGCTGATTGAACAGATCGTTTTGTCCGAGCCGTTTTCAACTAAGTGAAGTCAATTCGCCCGCTTCACTTCAGCACAGATACAAACAGAAACATAACCACCCCAAGTGAGCTCACCGTGAAACGCAAATCCTGGCATCTCAACCGACGAATGGCGTTGAAGTCCACCGGTATCTGCCTGGCCCTGCCTTGGCTGGAAGGGATGGCGAGCGATCAATTGAATCGTCCACGGCAGCGCTTCTTCGCAGGGTATTTCGCCTATGGCGTCCCCATGCCGTCGGACGATGCAGCCGACCGCATGGAGCATGGCTGGTTTCCCGTGGGAGAAGGCAGAGACTATCTCGCCCCCAAGATGCATGAAAGCATTATGCCATTGAGAGACAAAGTCACATTCTTGTCGGGGCTTTCACATCCAACCATGCGGCGAACCTCCGCACACAAAGGCGCCGACTACTTTTTGACCGGGGCAAACATTCTAAAAACCTATGACAAGCAGTCGATCTCAATCGATCAGTACGTAGCTCAGGAGCTTGGGGGAGAAACTCGGTTCCAATCGCTCGTGATGTCTTCACTGGGAGGTGTCAATCGTCCCTACCGCTCGTCAACCTTATCGTTTGATCGCAGCGGTCGACCGATACCCGCACAAAACAAACCCGCCGAAATATTCCGGCGCATGTTCGGTGAAGTGAGCCAATCGGAACAAAATGCATTGGCAAGTCGCGGTAGCATCATTGATGAAATCCTCGACGAAGCCCAGGACCTAAACCAGCATCTTGGTGCGACCGATCGACGAAAAATGGATGAATACCTCAGTTCGGTCCGAGAGGTCGAACGGATGACCGAACGCTCAAAACGCTGGCAGAATACTCCCAAGCCCGACGTGGGGCGTGACGGGCTAGAACTGGATGCGAATCCAACCAGCCCTGAAGTATACTTGACTGTCATGTATGACCTGTTGGCTCTCGCGTTTCAGACAGATTCGACTCGGGTCGCAACCTTTCAAACCGCTTGCGAGGAAGCGGGGCAAACCGACCGCTTTCCCTCCGCTATTGGGCTGGCACACTCATCGCACAAATTGTCACATGAAAAGAAGAACTACGCAGATGTAGCGAAGTACATCACTTTTCTGAATAAGATGCATGCCAATTTCATCAAGAAGCTGGATTCGATTCAAGAAGACGATGGCACCTTGCTGGACAATACGCTCTGCTTTTATGGCTGTGCGACCAGCAAGACCCATCAGGCCACCAACTACCCCATCATCCTCAGCGGCGGCGAGAACATGGGATTCCAACACGGATCCCACCTCCGCTACGGCGATAACGTTCCGTTGTCAAACCTCTTCGTAACAATTGCAAACCAATTGGCATCCCCAACGTCGAGTTTCAGCGATAGCACCAGCGACATCACCGAGGTTCTGGGTTAAGACCGAAACCTTATCTGCAGGCAACAGCGAAAACCTCGCGTAAACACTTTTCGATAGAGCGATGAATCATGGCGCGGATTACTATTTCCCTCCTCCTGCTTCTCTACACTTGCCAGCTGATTTCTGCAGCGGAACGACCCAATATTCTGTTCATCTTTACTGATGATCAATCTTATCGAACCGTAAGTTGCTACCCGGAAGCATACCCTTGGGTCAAAACACCTAACATTGATGCATTGGCATCCCAGGGTGTTCGTTTCACGCACACCTACCTTGGCACATGGTGCATGCCATCGCGAGCCACAATGCTCACAGGCCATCATCAATACGGTGTTGAGTCGATGCGGATGCAAGGTGAATACCCGGGCAGCGTGTACGATCCGGACAAATGTCCCTTCTGGCCTCGCGTGTTTCGAGAAAACGGCTACTCAACCGCTCAGATTGGAAAATGGCACACCGGTATCGATAGTGGATACGGCCGCGACTGGGACCACCAGATTGTCTGGAGCCGTCCCAAGTACCCGAAAAATGCCGGCCACTACTACGATGATCAAATCGTCGAAATCGACGGTGAAGTCAAAAGAATTTCCGGATACACAACCGACTGGTACACCGATCGCGCAGAGGAATTCATCCGCGGAAAACATCGCCAAGCGGGTCAACCATGGTATCTCTGGCTATGCTTCGGCGCCGTTCATGGCCCTTTTACGCCAGCGGAACGTCACCAAGCAGCCTATCCGAATGCGACAGTTCCCGAACCGGTGAATATTTATCCCGGCGCATCACGTCAAGGCAAACCCGAATACGTTCGCAACCGTAACCGCTGGGTTCGCAATCAGAACGGTCAAGCCGAACTGGACTCGGGCGTTCAGCAACGAACGGTGGTGAATGCTCCACTGCATGGCAACACGCTTCAGAACTGGGTACGACAATACCATCAAGGCGTGCTTGCAATCGATGACGCTGTGGGGCAACTCCGAAACGCCTTGGAGGAATCAGGACAAGCCAAGAATACGCTGATTGTGTTTGCGGCTGATCAAGGGATCGCATGGGGGCAGAATGGATTCCAACAGAAAATTGCTCCTTACGATGCCAATATTCGTGGGCCGCTGATCATGAGTTTTCCAGGGCGGATCCCGCCAGGCCAAGTCTGCCCTCGCCCCGTTGGCGGTACTGACCTGCCACCAACCTTTTTCTCGTTTGCCGAGCTGCCTCTGCCATGGAAAATGCATGGCCATGACCTAACGCCACTGCTGAAGAACCCAACCGCTGAATGGCCCCATCCTGTCCTGACTGCGCTAACGGGTGAGAAATATGGAAGCGATACAGATGTCATTCCAACTGACCCTGCCGTGCTCTACAAGACAGCCAAAGTCCCGTGGTGGATCTCGTTGCTCGAGGGTCGGCATAAGTACATTCGAACACTCGTGGAGGGCGAGGTCGAAGAACTTTACGATCTAGAAAATGACCCAGCAGAACTCCACAACCTGGCGTTCGATCCCGCACACCGAGAAAAGTTGAGATCCATGCGAGCCGCAACCTTGACTGAACTAAGGCGAACCGACGCCGGAATGGTGGACAACCTTCCCGCCTTCTCAACACCCGAGTAAACGCGGTTCGAACCGAACCAATGGCCGCCTGCGATCCGTTGATGAATCCCACGTTCTAGCAAACGTCGCGTCTAGAAGCGGTCCTCTTCAAACCTCTAACGTAGCCGCTTTCGCCAGAACCTAATCCCATCCCGTCCAAACAAGTGAGTCAGTCGTTCCAGAGTGATCGTACGCATCAACCTCCTTCCGCCATCGCAATCGAATGTGATTTCAGGGTTTCAGCAGAGACAATCTGCTGAGAAGCGAATTGACGCAAACGTAAGCGATCCAATTCCACTTCGAGATTCGCATTCAAAAGAGCTCTATGCTCTGGCAAGATCAACACAAGCGCCCTGTGAATGTCGGTAGCCTGCTGCATTCCTCGATCGCAATCACCTGCCCCAAAACAGCGCGGACGGGCGAGGCGATGGACCTTACCTTCCGGATTCGCATTGCCCATTCGTTCACACCAGAACGCGGCACTGGAGCAGTCGCTACGAAAAACGAACAGACGGAATGTAAGCAGACCAAGAACCCGCTTGTTGCACACATGATATTTGCTCGGGTGCACATCTGAGTCGAGTGCAAACAGTGATTCAACCTGAACATACTCACGACCGATCCTCCTCACGCATTCCGCATCGAATGGATCGGTAACAACGACCAAGACACGAGGACGGGCAGAATCAGAGTCAGATTCGGCGGCCGAGATTTCAGAAGTTACGAACCAGCAGGCCGCCAATCCAATGATGAAGCGTACAGTTTTGTTTCTATGGTCTAAGTCAAACATGGGGTGTCTCCAATTGCACCGATATTGAGCTTTGCTTAATGGTCATATCAAGGTTTCTTGATTGCCAAAGGCTTGGGGCTATATGGTCACCCAAAATACGCTGTGCCATTGCTCAACGCGTGACAGGGTTCCTTAGGCAATCAATTCACAAACAGAGCGTCCTGTTTGGAAGAACAGTCGCAGTTAATCTTGGAAGCACTTGCCACGGCAGGTAAATCCTGTCTATCGCGGCGGCAGGCACCGCTAACGCTGTGAACGCTACGCAGAACACACCATTGATCATCGTTGCGCATCCTTCGCATTTGGGCTCCGTCGTTCTGCCGCGACTGTGCAAGTTCATGCATGACGGTGTCCCTCGCCGTCTTGCGGAAACTCATCCGCTGCGCGACGAAACCAAGCGATCGTTTGTTGAAGATGCTCGGTCCCATAGATTTTCTCAAACGCAGACGTCGTCGAATCCTTGTCATTCTGTAATTCTGCCAACCGTCCACCAACATAAGTTGGTGTTAGTCGTATCTTGCAACGGACCTCGATGCAGTGCCGCCATTGCTGGTAAGAAGCTGGTAAAGCAACATCGTCATTCATCACTGATAACACCTCGAATCTGTGTCGAAATTGGCAGCCACTTGAAAATTCATTTCTCGTCACGCACCCTGCACCATGCTTGTTGACTCAGCAAGCCAATTGCCTGCGCAAGGGGATCATCTTCACTTGATCGCAGCTCGTATGTTTGGCGTGCTACCAACATCTCAATCCACCTTGACAATTCAACGGCAACCAAAATTTCGTCAGCGCACACCGATAACAAGGCATGCAGTGATCAAAAATGTTCACGGTCATTCCCGATTGATCTAAAGGGAACCAATCCAATAAGCACAATCGCTGCGGTTCTTTCAAAAGACGCATTGAGCGATCGCACCCGCGGACTGCGGGACGCATTCAGAGGTTGGCGAGAAGCGAGAGCTCAGCTAGGCGCAGCAGTCAGCGAACAAGGAGTTCCAAGGCCAGCAAATTCAGCGAGACCTTAGCCTGCTTCGATCCCAATTACGCCGACAAGGGCGGTCCGCGTGGATGAGCAGCGGGCACCCAGAATTGATGCGATATGAATGCGGAAAAGACCGTGCCGCGGTCAGTTGCATGTCCAGAAATAGCGAGTGAAACCGGTGTCCAACCAAAGCCGATCGGACACGCAAGCGAGTGACAGGTAGCACAGGAATCTGGATCGTGAGGAAGATCGCTCCGCTCACCACCTTGCTTGGATGATTGCTTGGGTAAATCACCATGATGATGATCACAGCCGTGCGCACAATTAGAAGCGGGTACTTCTACGCCCTTACCTTCGCAGGCAGGAACGCGGTCACTGCCAGCAGAAGCGCAGTCTTCGCACGAGGCGACATGCACCCAGGCTGGCGAATGGCCTAAGGACGCAGCGATGCAAAGAAATGCGACGAAAATAGGACGGACATCAAAACGCATTGCAAAAACAACTACGAGTAAATCATCCGGTCCGACCAAGTGTTCAAGTGATACGCTGACATGCTCCGGACGGTTCGTCAAGACCGCAAGAAATCACCATGTTCTGAATTTCCCTTGAGTCGCCACGTCCAAACGATGCCCGATAATCAATCCAGGCACCAGCTGAGCATTGCCTAGCGATCGGCTCGCTTATCGAGCAAAAAAAAACAGACCCTTCGCATTTAAAACGCAAGAATGGTTCTCGATGTCTCCGCTTCAATAATGGCACAAAACCGAACGAAACGCCTACGTCTGAGTCACCAAATGCAAGATGCATCACACTCCTATTCGAGAAGATCAATCGCGTACACCAGCCGATGAGCAGATTCAGCGATAGTGCACTCCACGAACCCAATCAATTGACAGCGGCCGGCGCGATGACGACAACGATAGTTCGTTAAGCTCGATTCGAGACAACAGCAACGCAGCATCATACAAGAGGGAGTGACGAGCCTTACGAACAGCCTTGCTTGGCAAGACCGCGATCGATTCCCCCAGCCGGTCTACTTGCTGCGACACTGAATCGACGCATTACTGTTGTCCGATTTGGCGGAAATCGGCTAATTTGCAAAGCGAAGATGTATCGATGAACACACGCTGGTATCGCGTTAACAGGCTTTGGAGCCAGACGATTTTCGCGAATTCACAAGGAGGCTTCGGTTTGTTACCAAAAAATGCTTCCAGCACCGCTTCTGCGTTGCATGATCCAATATTAACGGTAGTTTCGTACTCACGCCCGCCCTTGCATGGTCATCGAATTTTTCTTTTGCTTCTCACAGCAATCATCACTTGCTGGACAACGGTTGCCCCAGCGTGCCCGTTTTGTGATGCACTCCCGCGTACCCTGAGCGATGACTTAGTAGAATCGACGGCGGCAGTGGTCGCGCGAACCGAAGCCATGACTGTTGAACCGGATGGTATTCGCGTCTACCGAATGCGAATCACAGACGTACTCAAAGGAGACCCTACGTTAAAAGATTCAAGTGTCGAGGTGACATCGTCGCGGGAGCTTTCTTCGGATGAAGTTTTCTGGCTCGTAGGGTTCGGCGACGATCGCCTTCAGTGGTTTCCGCCAACGGTGATCTCGACCGAGAGCATTTCCTACCTTCGCGGCTTAAGTGGCCTCCCGGAATCTGGACCGAAGCGATTGGAATATTTCTTGCGTTTTCTGCAGCATACGGAGGATTTCATTGCCGCCGATGCCTACAACGAGTTTGCCGAAGCCTCTTTGAAGGACATCAAAGGTCTGGGCGACAAATTGGCTCGAGGATGGGTGATAGCTCAACTCCGCGACACATCCGTGCCACTACATCGTCGCCGCCTGTGCTGGACACTATTGAGTCAATGCGGGACGGCAACAGATGCTGGCCTATTTGATGATTCGCTGAGCGAGCGCCGAGCCGACCCGACGTTTCAACCAGGCATGGATGCCGCGATCGCCTGCTTCATATCGCTTGGTGGCGAACAGGCGTTGGCCCGCATCGAACGGGATTTCCTTGCCAACGCCGCTGCCGCTGACTCCGATTGCTTTTCGGCGGTTAGCGCGATTCGCGTCCATGGCACGGAACTTGACGTCATCCCACGCGAACGACTGGCAAAGGCCCTCCGGAACCTGTTGGCAAGACCAGAGTTGGCCGACTTGGTCATCCCCGACCTGGCGCGGTGGGGTGACTGGTCCGCGATCGACCGCATGGTGGAGCTTTTTCAAATTTCGACGGAAGAAACAGCACTCCTCAAGCCGGCCGCCGTCCGTTACCTGAAGACGTGCCCGCTGCCAGACGCAACCGCAGCACTCGACAGGCTGCGGGAAATCGATGGCAACGCCGTGCAAGTTGCTGAAGCTTCGATGTTATTTAACTTTGGCCGCGCATCGCTACCGGTACCACCACCAGATCCAGATGACCCAACATTCGGCACAACGAATTCCGATGCACCAGACGTAGAGGGTAAACCGTAGGACCGGCGATCAATATCGGCAAAGCGTCCAATGGGAAAGAATCTCCCGGTCAAGTTGTCGCCCGCCTGCATTCTCAAATTGAAAACCGCAAAGACACCCTTGCGCTGACGGTGCGCTGACGATCATACTGCCGAGATCAACGAAGAGACCAAAAATAGAACCCCCGCCCCTGAAATGCCAACCCTCCGCTGCCATTCATACTCAAATGAGACTCGGTGCAACGTTGGCGACAAGAGATCGAAACTCAGCGGTCAAAATCACCGTGCGAATCCCTTGACCCCGTCCCGCACGCATAGCGGAATCCCACAGGCTGCACACATCGATCGAGCGTTGGATTCTGCAACAAGAAGTGATCACTTGGGCCGATTACCCGTTTGCGCTTTTTCCAAATACTGATCGAGTTGCTCCAGAAAGTTCTGTCCGCTAGTCCATTCTCCGGCGAGCGTTTGGGCTTCGACAATCATTTCAGTCGTTAGCCCGCGAGTCGATGCAATATTCTGTTTTGCATTGTTTTGAGGCGTTGGGTCGGCGGTAGCAGATATCAAGAGCAACGCGACACCCGCAACCTGATTCTCCTTCACCCCGTCTCCGCGAACATACAACATGCCCAGATTGCCGATGGCCAGTGCATCACCCTGCTCGGATGCCTTGCGATACCAAGCATTCGCTTTTGCGAAGTCAACCTTCGTGCCACGACCATTTTCGTAGAGCACTCCCATATTGAATTGAGCAGCCGAATTCCCCTGAGTAGCGGATTCGCCATACCACCGGACAGCTTCCTTTTCGTCCTTGCCAACCCCGATGCCTTGCTCGTACATCAAGCCCAGATTGAATTGCGAATCAGCGTGCCCTTTCTCGGACGCGGCGAGAAACTCTTTGTAGGCGAGTGGCAGGTCGTTAGCTTGATACGCTGCGATTCCAGCCTCAAAATTGGCAATCGCGCTGGCATCGTCTCCGACCTGCTCCACTTCACTGTCGTCTCCACCAACTTCCGCCGCAAGACCATCCGCTTGCTCCACTTCTACCGTGCTTGCACTGTCGATAGCTTTACCCTCAGGTTGCTTCGCACAACCAGATAACGACAAGGCGAAGACCAAAAACAATCCCACTAAAAAAATGCCCATCACGTCTCCGCGGTTCATTCGACTAAAACTTCTTCGGTTCATCCCGGCAAGATGATCGAAGGAAATTCAACTCCGTGTATTCTTGACCTCGATGAATTTATCAAAACCAACGAGAGATTGGACTCAAAATATGATCTGCCGCCCAAATCGCCAGAGATATTGAGACATTCAGATTAGACACTTGGTGTGGATATTTTGTTCAATATCAGAAGCATCATGTTGTGGTGCGTTTCGCCGTATCCGTTTGATTCGATCTGACCGTCTACGAACGATTACAGTACGGGAGTATTTCGTACCAGCGACGCGTGATTCGAGGAGCGAACAGACCGACGCCAGCGATCCGCACACAGTCGCATTCCCCCGCTTTCCTTGGCACTTCGTTCCAAGTTAGCGAGCGTCTGTTTTGCCGATAATTGAGCCTATTGAAACTGCCAATCAGACGTAGTGCCAATTCCCTGAGGCAAAACACAGTCGCAACGAAAACCACCGCAGCTTGCTTAGGTTTTTCGATCAACGCCGCAATTGTCGCAGCAGAAGCAGAGAAAACACCTCCCTCACTCTGGCCACCTCGTGACTGGAATCGTTTGGAAACTGTTTTTCGACTTACATGCAAGCTCACGATTGCCCCCTTGCCCCCAATCTCTCTCCACGAAGCGAGGCGAGGGAACCCACACTCGTTTTTGCACTGAGCCTTGGATCAGGGAATCGACCGGATCACGACGATCAAATTCGCCCCACCTAACCCGTGAACGGATCAGCGCTAGCCACCAATCCACACAGCACCAAACTTTGGCACCACGAAACAATTTCCTTTGGCGAACACATTTCGCAACGGAGCGAAAAGACTTGGTCTGGAATTATTCCCGGTTGCCCAGACGCATCCCAAGATCAAGTGCCCAAAAAATGGAATGGAGACTTCGGCCACGCTTGTCTTGGTGCACGCGGTCCCATCAGACGGCGAACTGGACATTACCGGCCAACCGGTCATACACCTAACCCATTTCTCGCCTGAGCAGGCTTGAAAAATCGACTCGCAACACCCAGGCGGTGGCTTTGCCTGCATGGGCGATGGCTCGGGCACCGTTCATGAGCGTGTTGATTGTCCGAATCCTTGGGGCAGAACTGCCCGGTGTGGACGGGGTAAAACTCATTAATCCTGAGAGGGTCAAATGAAACGACCACAACAAGGCTGAAACAGCCAGTCCATTTCCTGGACAGTGTCGCAGCGACAAAAATTGTGGCACTGCTGAGCTAGTTTTCCTGGCCCTCCAAAGTCGAAACATCTCCTGTCTAATACGAGCTTGCAATTGCCTTGTCTCGGGCTTGCAACCAGCAGGACCAGGAGGGGCCTGATCAAATCCAAGGCACGCTCAATCAGCTAGAGAATTCTCACGCCTCGGATAAGTTTTTCATTACGTAGTTGCAGAACATTACCAAAGAGGCGGAGGCTGGAAACTGGACTACCGCGATGCAATGCACTCGCGACGCGTTGAACGACCAAGCATCGCGGATGCGTACTCAGAGACACAAACCGGCTGAGATCGCGATCACGCCAACGTTTCATGATTGGCACCCGCCTCTAGGCTTCTGGCAATTGCGACTGCATCACGCAACCGACGCAGCAGCGGGTGAGTGGCCCGTTTGCAATTGACCTAATCGCACCGCACACAATTTGGCTCTCTCCAGATCATCACAATCGAAGAATAAGTTAGCGATTCGCTTGAGACAGCACAGACACGTTACTTCCGACAACTGCTGTGGGATCAGATGGTCGATGACTGCGACTGCTTCGCATTTTCGCCCCAAGCGAATCAACATCGATGTCAAGCCAATACGAAAATGCAAGTTACGTGGATCAAGGTCTATCGCATGCCGTATCAGTGCTTCACTGATGCTGGCGGGGTGCCCACAGATTTGAGCATAGTAACCCATCTGATATTGAACCTCCGGTGTCTCGGGCGAAAGTCTCCCAGCACGTCGACATGCCTCCATTGCCAACCGGGGCTCATCGATTGCTTCGAATCCCATCGCAATTCGCAACAAGCCGAATGGCGAGGCTCGGTGCGAGGTAGCGACTCCCATTAAAAGATCGCGTGAGAGTTGATGCCGACCAACGCTTCCGTAAGCGATTGCCAATTCGATTCGTGAGCAGTCACCAAGCGGGCGCAAAAGCGAGAGCTGTTCGAGAGCGTCAATTCCGTCGATGAAGTGAGAAAGACGCAAACTTGCGATGCCGAGGGTTTCCAATGCATCGGCGTCATCGGCGTTGCGGGCAAGTGCGTACTGAGCAAACTGGAGGGCGTAGCGGTAACGCTTCGCTTGAAGTTCATACCGTGCTAGATCGGTGTGGTTTGTCATGGCGTGATGGAGTGTTTCGTAATCGGATGGCGAGAGAGCAAAAAACAAGGTTAGCGCACAGCGACTCACAGCTTTATCCGAAAGTAGCAGGTGAGCGTTCCAATCACGATCGATACCAATATCGCGACGGTGATAAATAGCAGGTGAAATCCAATGAGTGTCCATGACATCATCGCTGCACCTCCGAACGAGAAAGTTCATTCGACTGGTGCAGTGTTTCAATCTGTCGTTCACATGCTGCAGCTAGTGAATCATGCTCGTTGCGGCGGAGCATATCGGCGATACGGCCAAGGCAACTGACCGACTGAACTTCCGCGAGTTTTGCTTCTTCGATGTCACCCAAAGCGATGAGTGCCTGGTCATCTTGGTGCAACTGAACCAGCAAAGACACCAACCCGATTCGGAAATGCACGTTGCACGGCTCGAGCTGCAAGGCTCGTCGCGTCAGAGCTTCGGTCAAATACAGTTCGTTGCCGCTGGTCGCTGAATAGACCCCCATGTCGTAATAGGCTTGAGCGACGGTGTCATCTTTTTCCGTGATCCACTCGCAGACATTCATTGCCAACTCGGGCGCGTCGATGGCGGCGAGTCCCGCAGCGACTTGCAACATCATTGGGGGCGAAAGTCGGCGACTCAATGCCAGCTGCAAATACAACTCGCGGGCTAGGTCGATGCGTCGCAGTTCGGCGTAGGCGGACGCCAAAGCAATGCGAACTTCGTCGCAAACAGGGCCGATCAGGCTGGCTCGCTCAATCGCGTCGGCTGCCTCGAATGGCTGGCCACACTCCTGGTATGCGATTCCAAGTAAGGACAATGCTTCGGCATTATCGTCGGCCTTGCTTGGGCCGACTGCCGATTCTGCCAATAAAGCGACGGCGTTTTGAGGGTCACCGGACGCCAAGGCGTCACGGGCTTGTTGAAGAACTGCGGAGCTAGCGTGGGTCATAAAGTCACCGATTTGGGAGCCAAGAGACGTGGAAGTTGCTTAGGCCGGAAAGGCGTGTGGCAACGAAAAACGTGGCTGGCTGGCTGATCGGCGGACGCGTGACTCGTGGAGCACGAATGCGTCGCGAAACGGTCGCTTGCTTGCTTCAGTTGACAATCGCTTGTTGCGATTGGTTCTCAATAAAGACTAGCGGAATAAGTGAGTGCGTCAACACCGCGCGAGGATATTTCACTTTTCGATCCGTCACGCTATCCACGCAGCCACAGAGACCCTTTCGAGGCAGTGTCAAAGCTCAGCTATGCGAGCGATTGGCAAGTTTTCCTCGCGGCCAAACAAAACAGCATCGGCATGAACGTGAATGGGAATTAGCGTATTGCTTGACGCACCATCAACAGCAGGTGCCGTCGAAAAGACTGACGATTGATTGCCTCTGCGGCAACCAACGAAACTGGCTGGACTGCGTTGTCGAAGAACTCACCCTCAGCGTTATTGCCAATATCGATCGAAACTTCAGAAGTGTTTCCCACCCTGAAACCAATACTCTTGGCAGCAAGCCTCTGTTTGCATGTTTGGCGTAAGCATCATGCGGCCATGCGCTTGCCTCAAATCCACCCGCTACGATCTAGCCATTTAGCGAACTTGCACCTACGACTTCTTCATCACGTTAGGTGTCCGCGGTCGTGTGAACAGCTGGAACCTCTGTCTCGTTGAAGAAACATAATTGCTTTTGGTAAACAAACCAAAGAGCTGTTCGACCAAATCGCGATCAACGACTGAGCTTTGCCGACAACTGACCTCCCGCCGTAGAAGTGCACCATTGTGAGTGAGAGAACCTTAATCGGGAGAACTGCTCGGAAAGGTCTTCCAGAATGCCTCAGAAACGTCACACAGTGGATCAGATTGTTGCCAAAAGTCGTCAAGCCGATGTTGAACTTGGTAAGGGCAAGCAGGTGCCCGAGGTCTGCAAGTTGCTAGAAGTCACCGAACAGACTTATTACCGCTGGCGGCAGAAGTATGGTGACATGAAGCCTGAGATGGTCAAGCAACTGAAAACTTTGGAAAAGAGAACGCACGGCTGTAGAAGATGGTCGCTGAGCAGGCTCTCGATATGGAGATTCTCAAGGAGGCTGCCAAGGGCAGCCCTTGGGAGAACGGCTATGTCGAATCGTTCAATGGCACACTTCGCGATGAGCTGCTAAACCGTGAAATCTTCCTGTGCTTCGAGGAAGCTTGCTGGGTGATTGATCGCTGGCGACTCGACCACAACCATTACCGCATCCACAGTTCATTGAATTATCAAACCCCTGCCGCTGATGCGGCTGGCTGTGTTCTTCCGGCTTCGTCTACGCCTCAGCCTCCAGAACACAGCCGCTTTACTAACCCCAATTCTCTCACTCAACTTGGTGCAAAGACTGGCGGGGTTGTCACTCGGTTGTGTCCGAAATGGATAGTTTTCTGGAACTCGCATTGAAGAATTTTAAAGAGGTATTCGGTGAGGTTAATCCCGACGTGATCTCCATGTCCGACAATGGCTGGATGCTGGGGGATGCCGGCATGACGATTAAGGTGCTTCCCTCCACTGCATCAACCCGAGTGCCGCTGATGATCGTCGGTCCCGGTATCGAATAGGGTGTCTGCGAGACCGCTGCATCGAATCTGGATCTGACCGCGACCCGCTACAACTTGGCGGACGTTGAGCCAACAGCCAAACTGCACGGAAAGAGTCTATTGCCGCTGCCGCAAGGTGAGGCCCCTACTCGCACGCGCGTTCACGAGCGTCTGATTGGATAGGGCGGCAACGATCCCTTGCTTGCTGCGATCAACGGGCGTTGGTTGTATATCCAAAACCGTCCACAACAGATTACAATATGATCGCGTTGGAACAACGCAATGACAGAGACAATGACCCCGCCGAAATGCCCAACTTGCTGACTCGGACGGAGCACTTTGCCGTACTGAAACCAATGAAGGCCGAAATCGAGCAGCACCGCAAAAATGCATTGGAACAATGAAATCACGATGAAGAACGAAAGCAAAATGTGACGAAGTCCCACTTTCTACTCGGCACACTCATATTAGTAATCATGGCACTGCCTCAAGCCAGTGCCGACAAACCAGGCTCACCTGCCATCGAAGTGAGCGGTGTGTTTCCACGACTCGCCTTGGTCGCGGATCAGAGTCATCAAACGGAAGCGGGAACCCTGATGCCTTGGGCTGATCGCCTCTGGCTTGCGACCTCTATCGAAATCGCTTTTCGGGGAGATGGATCTTAGTCACGTCTCAAACAAATCGACCTACCCGCCGACGTCGACGTCGCCGAAACATTCCCCGACGGACACGGCACGCACTGGGTTCGATTCCGCTCGCAGTCGACTTCCAAAGCCACCGCCATGTTCATCTACCGGTAAAACCGCTGCACTGCGTCATTGCCCGTGACGTGCTTGCACGCTCGAAACGCAAACAAGCGTCCTGCCTCCATTTCCAATGCGTCACGTCTTTCAAGCTGCCTCGTCTTTACGCCTACGACACGCCTGAAAAAATCGTTCTGAAACAATTCGAGTTAGAGAAAACTTCCGCAACTTTCCACCAAGGTTACCATGCTGACACGACTTTCCTCAGTCGCATTCGTCTTTCTCTTTGCAATCACAACCTCGGCGCAAGACACCACTTCTGTGCGGCCGACAGTGGTTGCATTGGGTGACTCGATCACTAAAGGTGTTCGATCAGGTGTGTCAAACAAGCAGACGTTTTCAGCGATTTTGAATCGTGAACACAACCACGTTGCGTTGAATCTTGGCATCGGTGGAGAAAGAACCGATCAGGCGCTGAAGAGATTGGATGATGCCGTAATCAGGCAGCAACCGCAATTTGTCTTGGTGATGTACGGCACGAACGATAGCTACGTTGATCAAGGGAAAAACCAAAGCCGAATCACGGTTGATGCCTATCGTGACAATCTCACGTTGATTGTTAGCAAGCTGTTGCTGGCTGGACTTGAACCAATCCTCATGACACCACCGCGCTGGGCAGCCGACGCGAGAGTGAATGGTGTTAACGAAAACCCCAACCTATCGCTGGACGTGTTCGTAGATGCTTGCCGCAACGTCGCAAGTGAAAATACGCTTCCGCTGATCGATCATTATGCTCACTGGACATCTGCGGAGGCCAACGGCAGGGACCTGAACACATGGACGACGGATGGTTGCCATCCGAACCCCGCCGGACATGCTGAAATGGCGAAGCTGATCCTTGCGTATTTACGCGGCATCTGGACGTCCAATACCGAATTAGTGCCAATTGAGATTCAGTTGGAAACAGTCATCAAACGCCAGGACCCAAGTGACAAAACGTTGTGGTTCCATCCGCGTGTGACGCGCGGCAACGGAAATAAAGTCGTGATGACGGTGCAAAAACTTCTCGAGCGCTCCGACCATTTCTCGGGGCTGCAGATCATGCAGACAAACGATTTCGGGAAAAACTGGAGCGGGCCAACGCTCTATCCAGAACTTGATTGGGTCAAGGAATCGGACAAAGTCAATATTGCAGTGGCCGACGTAACCCCCGGTTTTCATCCTGCTACGAACAAATTCCTCGCCGTTGGTGCGCAAGTTCGCTACAGCACAGACGGACAGCAGTTGGAAGACAAGCCTCGGTCTCACCAGACGGCATACTCCGTTTCTCGCGATGGCGTTTCGTGGAGTGCTTGGCAACGACTTGAAATGCCGCAAGACAGCGGGTTCGATTTCGCCAGAAGTGCCTGTGCACAATGGCTAGT
Organism: Rubripirellula sp.; assembly: GCA_029245125.1. Classification (GTDB taxonomy): domain Bacteria; phylum Planctomycetota; class Planctomycetia; order Pirellulales; family Pirellulaceae; genus Rubripirellula. The sequence continues at coordinate 23,566 of JAQWPZ010000135.1, read as the reverse complement.
TGAAGCGGACGGATCCGTGTTGTTGCCGTTTTACGTCGGGACTGGAACAAAGTCACCATTTTCCACAACCGTTGTTCGCTGCGACTTCGACGGTGCGAAGCTGACGTATCGCGAGCATGGCCAAGTCCTGCAATTGAATCTCAAACGAGGACTCTATGAACCCTCTTTGGTCAAATTCAACGGCCGATTCTTTCTGACTCTTCGCAACGACTTACGTGCTTACGTTTCGGTTTCCCAAGATGGATTGAACTATCGACCTGTGAAGGCGTGGACGTTTGACGATGGCGAAGAACTGGGAAGTTACAACACACAAGCACACTGGCTGGTAAGCGGGAACGGCTTGTTTTTGGTTTATACACGACGGGGCGCAAACAACGATCACATCATTCGTCATCGAGCACCTCTGTTTATCGCACAGGTCGACCCGGACCGGCTACACGTTATCCGTTCGACAGAAAAAACCGTTGTGCCTGAACGTGGTGCGACGCTAGGCAACTTTGGTGTCACAACGATCAGCGATGGTGAATCATGGGTCACCGTTGGCGAAGGCAATGTCGATGATGAAGCAGAAAACCGGGGTGCCGATGGAAGCTTGTTTCTTGCACGCGTCAAGGCGAATCCGATCAAGCCAGTTGTCTTCACAGCAATGGGATGCGGGCCATACACACCAGCGGCGGAAGAAGCTCTGGCAAAGTACATCCAGATCGAAAATCGACTTTCGACAAGCCAATTTCTCGTTCATTGCGGCGACATCGTGACCGGCAGAGTCAATGATTGGCCTGAGTCACAGTATAAAAAAATCGCTGACATCCTTGCACGTGGAAATCAGATCCCGACTTTCATCGTCCCCGGTGACAACGAATGGAACGATCAAACCGACCCTGATCGGTATTGGGGATACTGGGAAAAGCATTTCATGCACTTCGATAAGAGATGGAGCGTCCCAACTGGAGCCAGCACGGTGAAGCGACAGCCCGCGCGTCCTGAGAACTTTGCCTTTACCTTGGACGGGGTGGTTTTCATAGGAATCAACAAAGTCGGCGGCAGAATTCACGATGCCAGCGAATGGGAATCCCGCCTGAAACAAAATGCTGATTGGATTTCCGAACAGTTAAAAGCACACAAAGAGACGACACACTCAGCAGTGATCTTCGCTCAGGCAAGCGCGGTCTCAAAAATCGGAGCCTTCCAGCAATTTCTCGAGAAAGCAGGTCCAACATACGGCAAGCCGATTCTGTACTTGCATGCAGACGGACACAAATGGATGAATGAACCCGCTCGGTATGCTGCGAACATCACACGGGTGCAATTAGATGTCGTAAGTGAAAACTTCCCACCCATTCAAGTTCAGGTCACGGGACAAGAGGATCAACCGTTTATTTTCGATCGGCGACTGAACAATGCAACTTGGCAAAGTGCTCCGTAGATTCGTCCATCAACATCCCATCTATGCTTCAACAATCCATTTGTCCGACATCATCAGTCGGTTCAAAATGCGTCGCGTTTTCGCGATACCCTTCAGCGGACGTGCGTGTGGTCATTGCAGCGGCGACGTCGGAATGAGCAACGATGCGTGAGGATGCTTCGAATCCCACCCCCCACGCTGATCGACTTAGTCGAATGCGAACCGTAGGACATTGTCCCGTTCAATGACACAGACAAGCGATTACGGGTCACAGCTTTTTCATTAAGCCCCTTCAATTTCGGAGCACCTAAACTCTTTCGCCTGCTTGGTTGCCGGCTCTGACCAGTCATACTCATAGAACGCTTTCCGCGTGAACGTTCGGGTTCCAAAGGAGCAACAAAGCGACACTGAGCAACAAAGCGACACTGGCGTTTTCGTTGATCGCTGACGGTGTTGTCCGTTAGGCTTGCCAGGAGCCTTTCAAATGTCACGACAGAAACAAGTTGACGAAGCCAATGATGTGTGTCACGCACTAAACCGTGGACGTTCCCGTCAAAATTTTTCCCCAAACAGGAAGAAGACGAAGCGTTCTTGAAGGTTGTCGCCGAAGGACCTTAAAAAGAATGAGGCACAATCCGACGAAGCATTCCGAGTGGCCGTCCATTGGAGAATAAACATGGGGCCGAAGCGAGCGCGGACCGTTTCGAACTCTGGCAATGCTTCGCCAATGCGATCGCGTCCAAAAACAGACGCCATCCCCTTTTCCACACCGCAGTACGCGAATTTGAGTTGCCCACGATGCAACGCCAACGTCACGTCATTCTCGGCTACCTCCTCAAGTTGACCGCGCAAGCACTCGGTCGAAAACGACACAACCACCCGCAACTGAAGACCAATACCGACAGCAAAGAGTATTAAGAGCCACACCCTGATTCGATGACCAAATGAAAGGTAGCAGTTATTGTGTGCTTCAATCAGTTGGCGACCGGGGGTCTTGGAAAATCACTAATCGCCCAAGGGGAATTCATCCATGCCAGGTTGCTGGAGTGCAGGTCCTGACTCTTCGTCGGCAATCACCTCCGGCGATTTTGCGCGAAGCCGTTCGTTGAATCGCCGCTGGGCGTTCATGCGAAATGTCGGCAGGTGCCGAAACGATTCTTCCAAACAGAGGCAGGCCATGGCGGTCGTATAGACTCGTCCGCCCTGGTTGCTGCCGTGGTCGCCGCCAAAGTGCCAGCTACCTTCCAAATGTCCCTCACGGCACTGCAATTGAATGAGCGCGTTGCTGAGCCGCTGATTCCACGATTCCCACGCCACTCCTCCGTGCTGAAATACAACCTGATTGGCATAGAAGTTGTAATACATGTCGCTGCCACTGTGCCCCTCGGTCACGATTCGATTCACCCCCGCCACGGCAGCCGGATGAAACGGCGACGCACCCATGCAGATACGACAGGCAAGCCCGATTGCGGTGGTGGCCGGTGTCGCTTTTTCTGTATTAGACTTGTAGCGGTAACGAGTGCCAATCACCCCGTACGATTCGCTTCCGACAGGATCAAGTTGAACGGAGTTCAGAAACATTTGAGCGCCGGCGAACGATTGTTCGTATCCACCAAGTCCCGCATCTTTGGCACTCTTCAGTGCCATGACTTGCCAGCCCACCACGGACATGTCGCCCAGCTCTCCTGGCCGGTAACGCCATCCGCCATCGACGGCTTGCGCTCTGACAATAAAGCCAACCGCCGCGGTAGCAGCTTGCTTCAATCGCGCAACATCAACCGCAGTCCATCGTCTGCCGAGTGCGTTTGTGGCGTTGGCCAGTTCTCCGTAAGCAGGTCTGGGCTCGGTCGAGTTGGAATTCGAGGCTTTATTCGGTGGCGTCTGCGTTAACATCCCATAGCACTCACAAAGTGCTAACGTCGCGATGCCGTGTCCGTACATGCGGCCCTCACTGCGCCAGAGACTGCCGTCGCTTGCAGTATTGGCGATCAAGAAATCGATGCCAGCCGATACCGTCTGACGATACTCTCCGTCGCCGGGAGAGTGTCCCGCTCCCAAAAACGGCAACAGGGCCAATCCGGTCGCGGCGACTCGCGCGCTTCGTTTACTTCCAGGATTCGGGCAACGGCCCTGGCACTCGCCGATCCGATGTTCAAAGCTCCAGCCTCCATCTGCTAATTGATGTCGCGCGAGCCACATCAAACCTTTGTTGATGCCGTAGTTCATCTCCGGCGTTGTGAAACGCATGCGCCGCGAGGCACGCCCTCCCAGTTCGCTGTGGCCCGCCTTCCCGGTGGTTGCTGGCGGCAAACGCACCAAACCGACAGGGGCAGAAGCCATCGTCAGGGAGTCCATCGAATTGACCATTAAATCAACCAACGCCGAGGGCGGTTCCACTTGGTGTGGAACGTCGAGCTGCTTCATTTCGTCGGCTTGAAGGATGTCTTCGATTTCCACCACATTCTCGACCGGATCGATCTCAAACTCTGGCGGCTCTAAGACGAGGAATTCTACCAACTCTTCTTCGACCATCGATTCATCGACGGTTAATGGGAGCAGCAGGACCATTTTGTCGACTGGCGCAGCAAACGAGACAAACATCGCGATGGTAAACAGCAACAGGATGTGGAGCAAAACACTAAAAACCCAACCAAATACCTGAGCGATGTAGGATACCGAACCATCGCATTCCGCGACCGACTGTTCAGCAATCGGTACCTCAATCGGCGGCGGCACTGGAGAACGTGGCTTCGCAGTGGAACGCGAAGGAGACGCAAATGACCAGGTGAATTTCCTATTTGTGTGTCTTCGATTCATGCCGTGCTCAACGTGTCCCGTGTGCTCCAACCGATCGTGCTGTCTTCAAAATCGAAAACAGTATCAATATCGAATCGAATACGCGTCAGTCCAGAAAACCTCTGGAACTAAGCATTTTTCAGCGTTCAGGGTGTAACCCTAAAATCCTTCGCAAATCCTGCTCCTCGGCAACTCAATACAGGTTCGACAAAAACAGAATTGAAGCTGGCGAAACCAAAACCAGACAAACAAAGTTGCCTATCCACTCTTTTAGAATAAAATCCGATTGTACACTATGCCAGCGAGAACTTCAGAATCCGCTCATTCCAGTCACAAATTGTCATTAGCGTTCGAGTGACACGATGTGCTGGTCCTTTTCTATGTTCCGAAGCCTAATCGTCGTGCCCCCCCCCCCCCCCGAGCAGGCGAGTCCGAGCAGGCGAAAAAGTCGCCAGGCAACCTTGGTGTCACAACGATCAGTGATGATGAATCATGGGTCACCGTTGGCGAAGGCAATGTCGATGATGCAGCAGAAAAACGGGGTGCCGATGGAATCACCTTCCCCCATAGAATTACACCATTGTGAGTGAGAGAATCGTGATCGGGCTTAGTGCCCGGAAAAGACTTTCAGAATGCCTCAGAAATGTCACACAGTGGATCAGGTCGTAGCCAAGCTGCGTAAAGCGGATGTGGAATTCGGTAAGGGCAAGAAGGTACCCAAAATTTGCAAGCTGCTCGGAGTCACCGAACATACCTGCTATCGCTGGAGGCAGAAGTGTGGTGGCATGAAGCCGGAGATGGCCAGGCAACTGAAGGTTCTTGAGAAAGAGAACGCGCGGCTGAAGAAGATGGTTGCCGAGCAGGCTCTGGACATGGAAATCCTCAAGGAGGCCGCCAAGGGAAACTGGTAAGCCCTGAACTTCGTCGACGCACAGTATCTGCCGTGCGTAGCCGTTGGGGGCCAGAGAACATCTCGGATGCATCGTGCGTGCCGCGTTCTGGGGCAGCCACGCAACACCCAGCGATTTTGGTTGTGTCGGGCGGACGATGAACCGGGCCTACTGCATGAGATGCGTTTACTGACTCGCCAATGTCCGCGTTTCCGATCCGGACGCATTTATCGGTTGCTGACGCAGCGAGGCTGGACGGTGAATGAGAAACGGGTCCATCGATTTTAGGGGCGAGAGCATATGCAAGTCCCACGAAAACAACATCGCACGCGACGATTTCTTGGCGGAAGTAAAAAATTTTGCGTGCGTCATCGTGCCAGAGACAAGAATCATGTGTGGTCGTACGACTCTGTGACGGATCGAACCGAGGATGGTCGCCAACTACGTCTTCTGGTAGTACTCGACGAGTACACGCGAGAATGCCTTTCGATAGAAGCTGGCCGATCGTGTACCGCTCAAGACGTGATCGGTGTCTTGCAGTACCTGTTCGCCGTCCGCGGTATGCCCGAACACCTTCGCAGCGACAACTTGGCGATGACACCGGCCCTGAGTTTGTATCAAAGGTACTTTGTCGTTGGCTGAAATAAGTTGGCTGAAAGAAGCCGATGTTAAAACACTGTTTATCGCGAAGGGCAGTCCTTGGGAAAACGGCTTTGTAGAATCCTTCAACAGCACGCTTCGCGATGAGTTGCTAAACCGTGAAGTCTTCCCGCGCTTCGAGGAAGCTTGCTGGGTGATTGATCGCTGGCGACTCGACTACAACCATCACCGCATCCACAGTTCATTGGATTATCAAACCCTCGCCGCTCATGCGACCGGCTGTGTTCTTCCGGCTTCGGCTCAGCCCCCAGAACACAGCCGCAACACCGACCCCAATCCTCTCACTCAACTTGGTGCAAAGACGGGTGGGGTAATTAAAGTCGAGACACCCAAATTATTGATCCATTGGAAACAGGATAAAAGGGTTCACGATTGGATCAGCAAGCAACTTTTCGCTGCCGCTCAAGACCCCAAAGACCCACTGCTTCTTATCGACGGCGGAGGCCATGCAGATTGCTGCCTCGTTGGATTGATCAAGCACAGAAACACCCTGCAATCCTTCGTTTCAAAATCGCTCGATAGATAGATGTTTAGTGGGTCATCGCGTAAAGAACAATATTGAACCCGATCGGGTAGGACCAGCGTACAGAAAACTTTTCGTAGTACTCTTTGTTCTCGCCTTCACGCTCCCACCCGTCTGCCAGATCATTGTTGTGGCATAACAGAATCACGATTTTTCCATTCTCGTCATGATAGGCGAGAAAGTGAGGTTTCGGGTCAGACATGTCACCATGCCATGGTTCAATATTGAGGCCCTGATTCCAAGCATTGATGCTCGGAACCTGAGGCTTTTCCTGCAAATCATAAACGAGGTGAAAAATTGGATGAGACAACGGCAGGTCGACCGGAGAGACACCCGGCAGGACCCTGGACAATTCAGCCGTGACGTTTTCGAGATACTCCCGCCCCCAGAAATCATCCACCATCAGAAATCCGCCATTCGCGAGGTACCGTCGCAGACTTTCGACTTCAGCGGAGTCTAAGTACATCTTTCCAGGTGAGCTCATGAAGGCAAACGGATAGTCCGAAAGTCGTTCATCGGTAATATCGAGAACGAGACCATCCGGGGAAACCTCCAATGAAGTCAACTGCTGCAGGCGATAAGAGAAGTTGAGATCGGCGTCCGGATAATCCCCGCTCCAGTGTGTGCGAAAATGATTTTGTGTGGACCGGTAGCGCAGACGTACGAAGGTGAAACGCTCAGAAGGTAAATCGCTGCGAGTTTCCCAGCTCGGTACACCTTCTCTGCCCACAGGACGACGTAGCGGTGGATTCAATCCATCGCCCAACATCTGGCCAAACACACTCAGGACGCAACCAACAAGTGAGATGCCGAGCACCGTCGGAAGGCGAGTCGGGGTGATGACTGGGATTTGCAAATTCATTCTCGACTACCAAGCCCCGATAATGACAGGTTGCCTCTGGAGTCCACGCCCTGAGAGCCTGCCGAACTGTTCGCGTTAATAGCTTACACTTTTCCATGAAATTTTTCGCGTCACACCGATACGCAGACGCCCCTCCCTGTGCAGGACCCTGATTTCAGAAGTCCCGAGGAACCTGATCGCAGAAGTCCCGAGCAGTTCTCTTTTTTGTCTTTGCTGAGATCGACGGGACTTGCTGAGTAACCGTCCGTTTCGACCTTCGTGTTATCGAATGTGACAACATCGAACTTTCACGCTGTCAAAAGATCTCTGGTTCGAACGTCACAATTGGCGGCGTAAACAAGTGACACCGGATTCGAACTGCTTGCCGGATCGGTCAACAGACCCACGCGAATTCGGAGTCCGCTGCGCACATCGAACCAGTCGATGCCCACTTCACCCACTTCCCACTTCACCCACTTCACCCACTTCCCACTTCCCACTTCACCCACTTCCCAGTTCAACACGGCGCGTTTCATCCGCGTCAACGATCAACTGCGGCAAATCGCAGAAGCAAGCCAATCCACTGCGTCTCGGATTTCGCTTCAGCGCAGTTTTTGCACGGAGAGGAGGATCGAGCAACTCGATTCACCCACAAGAGACTGGCGAGGAGCATGGACGCAGCGAGCATGGATGCAGCCAGCATTTTCATTGGCATTGCCATGCTGATCCGCCCTTTGCGGTTAAATTACCGAGGCCTCTGGGGGCGTTGGTTGCCAGCGGGACGACCTCCACTGCCCCCACTCCCACTGCCACTCCCTCTGCCCCCGAACCCGCCTCGACCCTGACCAAACGGGCCTCGGCCTGGCCCCGCTTGAGGTCGTGTCCCCATCGGTGGTTGCTGCCCTTGCTGTGCCCCCGTGTCCTGGTGTTTTGGGCTCTCGTTCTCGCTGAGATAGCCGTCTTGGTTTGCGTCGAGTTGATCGAATGCGTCGGCGGGTCCGTCGAACTCCAGCCGAGATACCTTTCCGTCACCGTCGCGATCCAATCGGCTGACGAATCCCGGACGGTTTCCGTCCATCGGACCACCGAGTCCCATTCCGCCGGGTGGCCGTTGCTCAAGCCTTATTTCGCCCCGTCCCCTCGGTTCTCGCTGGCCAGCGGCCCGTCCACGCCGCCTTGATGACTGCGGCTTCAGCTCCGGGCCAGTCTCGCAGATGCTCACGTCACCGCCGCGTACTGGGCGGACCATATTATAAATCGCGATCACATCTCCCTGCGGCCCGCGACCGCGTGGGAACTGCGTTGGATCGCCCACCTTGGGATCGCTGCGCTGCGACCCGGCTCCGTGGACGTCCATCAGCGTGCCCCGCATCCATCCCTGCGATCGCCCGAAAGCAACGTAGCAGGCCGACATCCCATCGCCTATTCTTCGGTGCGTCGTGCTGCTCCAGTAGAAGGGATAGTTGACCTCGTTCTGGGCGTCACGGATCGGCGTAACGTCAAAGATCGGGTCGATTGCAGCCGACCGGGTCGTGTCTGGCGAACGGGTGTAGTCGACGATGCTCTGCAGCTCTTTGGCGTTGGGCAGCCGCCAATCGGAATGGCTGGCGTATTCCAATTCCTCCGCCCAGCGCAACGCCTGCTCCCAGTTCAGCTTCCCGTCTTGCTTCTCACCCGCCTTTAAATGACCGCTGTCGAGCTTCGCCCAGGTCAAGCCTGTGGCGCGATCCGTGATCGTGCCGTCGCGGTTGTCGAGGAAATTGTTCTTGCCGTATGCGGGATTGCCGCGAACATAGAAGACGTAGTACCCCTTGGCTCGTCCGCCAGGGCGATGAGAACCTGTCGGATATCCCTTGATGCGTCCGTCCGTGAAATTCACGCCAAACATCGTTTCATTGCCGCGCATGGTCGTGCTGACATACTTGGTTGAGGTCGCCATTTGCGAATCGATCAAACGCTCGCCCTCGGCTGGATCGCCGTACGCGAAATCGAAGTAGTCCGTATCGATGAACGGATTCAACTCCGAAGCGTCCGTGGCTCGCGGGTCGATGTCCTCACCGCTGTACAGAATCAGCGAATACAGTTCCTTGATACTCGGCAAACGCCAGTCACGGTATCCGCCCACCCTGCAAACAGCCGCGCCGGCGAGCGCCTCGTCGAATGTCTTCTTCCGGCCCGCGTCCTTTTGCCACATGAGCCCAGTAACCAAGTCGGTAATCGTCCCATCATCATTGTCTCGGTACGACGGCTGCTTTCCCTGGTAATGAGCATCCTGACCAAAAAACGGCTGGCTACCTTTGGGATACTCAATCTCAAACTTGTTGTCGAAACAATGTTTCTGACCAGTGTCGACAATCGTGTAAGTCTCTGCCGTAGCGAGGGTGCCGAAACACACCACAGTCAACGTAACGTAGAACACTGACATAAACTTGCTCCGTAAACGCACTGCAACTTCTCCTTCAGATGTTCCCCAAGACACGATGGTCTCCGGGACAACCAGGCTTGTGGTTAGAACAACAGAGCGAATTGTCATGGCAGGCTGCTCAAAGAAAGGCCCTGACTGGAAACTTTTCGCTACGAGACAAAATGAACTACATCGCAATGCGAAAACCAGTCACCGAGCGGGCCAGAAAAGCTAGCTCGATATGTGAAATACTTTCAAAACCATAATAGCGCGAATCGTGCAGAGCGTCGCAGTCGCATTGCGAAAGTCGATCTGCGACGATCTTACGCACGTCCAGTGACTCACTGCTTTGCGCGGCGGCAAGACCGCGTTCCTCCATCGTATCCTCCCCGAAATGAACGCCATCGGCGACAGTGTTTCGATTAAAGTTCTCCCCTTGCTGCTTTGGTGGCAGTGACTCGCAGAAATCCGTCCGATTCGAGATGCCCGTTTAGTGAACCGGACGTTTAGTGAACCGGAGGCTTGCGAAGCCTCACGCAGCTGATTGATGCGATCGTATTAACCGATGGAATATTTGTCTTCTTTAGAAAACAGCTTTGCGTTTTTTTCACAACCCAGAAAGCTCTTCGATTGCATCGCGACAACGAGTGACCACAACCGGCGTCCCTACCGCGCCGGAACAGATTTCCGTCCAGAACATCATGTGCACTAGGTTGGCACAAGAAACCCAAATCGCTCCGCCGACCTCGAAATCTTCATCGTCGCCGCCCCCGGTAGAGCCGCCCAAGTCAGGGGTGCGAATGGGGCCACGTACTGGGTGCTGACCGACGAGCCGATTCAATTGCTGCAACACGCCCACAAGGGGATAGAGCAAGCGGATCGCGGTGAAGTGGCTCTGTTGAACTCCGCTGACGTCAAGGCTGCTGGGCGACAGTTGCGCAGGTTCTCAATCGCTTGATGGACGGCCCTGACTAGTGATTCCTGGCTCAGGGCCTGGGAAAGTCGGCTTGCGTCTGATTGCTCGGTAGAATTTTGGATGCGGCGCGTTACCCCGAACCTGACAGTGGTATTTACTAATGACAGAGAGCGAAACTGGCCCTCACTGCGTACCGAGTATGACGTCAGATCAATACATCCTTGCCATAACGGCAATTCAAAACAGATTGTATGCATATATTCTCTCGCTGCTGGCTGATCCGGTAGCGGCCCAGGACGTATTGCAAGAAACAAATCTCGTGCTGATTCGCAAGGCGGACGACTTCCAAATTGACGCGAGTTTCGAGTCCTGGGCTTACAACACAGCTCGCTTTCAGGTGCTAGCTCATCTGCGAAATCGAAAACGCGATCGCCTGGTATTGCACGAAGCCTTTGCCGAGAAACTTGCTCCGGTCGCAGAGGTGATGGCTGAGGAAACTCAGCGGAAAATACAATTGCTGGGTGGATGTGTGGAGCGACTCTCAGACGAACACAAGACTCTGCTTCAAAAGCGATACGGCACAGAAACATCGATTGCAGCACTAGCTGCGGACCGTGGAAAAACGGCTTCGGCAATGAAGCAGGTGCTTTATCGAATTCGCCACCTGCTGGCTGAATGTGTCGAGAAACGACTCCAGAAAGGAGCGGCCGGATGAGCAACGACGAAAGATCACTAACAGTTCTCATTCAGGAAATGCTCGATGGAGTGCTGGATGACAACCAGCGAGCGGACTTACTGAAACGAGTGGAATCAAACGACGCGGCTCGAAAATTGTATCTCGACCAGATTGCCACGCACACGGCGCTACAGGCAGCACTGGCAGACTGCCTTCCACGGAGAGTGGGCACATCAAAACCGGACAGTGCCAAAACGCGATCGCCAGTCATCGTCAGTTCAAGATGGCCAGCAGTCGCAGCGATCGCTTCGATAGCCGCAACAATCATGTTGGTGTCTGGCATTGGCTATCGATGGATAAGTTCGCAGACTCCACGGATTGCCCAATCGGTGGCCACACCACAGCTTGCCATCGTCACACAAGCAGTTGGTGCGTACGACGGCGATGTTGCAATTCGCGCCGGCCAGCAAGTCACGCCTGGCCAACTCAGTCTTGACCGAGGATTGGTTCGGCTGGACTTTATCAATGGAGCGAGTCTAGCAGTTGAAGGACCGGCGGAGATCGAAGTCGTCGATGAAATGCGAGTCGTTCTGCTGCAAGGAGTTGTGACGGCAAGAATTCCGGAATCAGCAATCGACTTTGTCGTGGATACGGAAACCGCGCACGTTGTTGATCTCGGGACCGCGTTTGGAGTTGCGGTTGCGAACGACGGAACAACCGACGTTTGCGTGTTTGAGGGCGAGGTCTCGGTGAGCAGAAAGGGATCAACGTCAAACCAGCCGACACGAGTCCGCGAAGGGCAGGCTGTTCGTGCCTCCGAGCAATCGCCAACGATTGATTCGACCGACTACGAGGTCGCACCTTTTGAGAACGCATGGCCGGTCAATTCTGGCGTGCTCCAGACAACCGGCTCCATACGCTTTGTCTCTCCCGGCCCCGACTTCCATCCGGGGAACTATGAAGACAATGAACACATCGTGGTGTTCCCAGAACTAAGTGGTTTCATTCCGGATGAAGCCATTCGGGTGGATATGGTGGATCCAGGTGAATATGCCAAGTCACCTTATGGGCAGAAGCCTGAACTGCCACCCGGGCAGCGACTGACAAGCTACCTGCTTCAGCTGGACGCCTACCCGGAAGGGAAGAACCCCAACCGTCGGAGAGGCGTTCGCGGTCAGATCACCTTTGCGAATCCAATCGCCGGTGTCATCACGATGAACCGGTTGTTGAAAGAATCGGAGACCATCTTCGGCCTGCCGGATGTGCGATACCCAGTTCCGCGAACCATCGAGCCACGTCCGGTGGGTGATCAGCGACCAGGATTCGACAGCCTCATTCTTGCAGCTGATCGTCGTACGCTCTTTATCGAACTGCAGGAAAACCCTGGCCAACTCGATCAGGTCCGTGTGTTGATCGAAGCGGATCAATAGAAACAACGAAGAACGTCACATGAAGCGAAGCATCAGCATCCTGTTTATCGTCGTTCTTCTGTCGTCGATTTCGTCCGCAGCGAAACCACCGAACTTTGTTCTACTCTATGTTGATGACCTCGGCTGGGCGGAGACGTCAGTCGAGATGATCAAAGGACGACCGGATACCCGCAGTGATTATTACCAAACACCAAATATTGCCCGCATCGCCAAAGCTGGCATGGTTCTCTCTTCCTGCTACTCGCCGTCAGCGTTATGCGCGCCTTCACGCAACAGCCTGCTGCATGGAATGACGCCGAGTCGACTTCGCTACACCGTTCTCTCGGCCGTTGAAGCGAAAAAGAAGTACATGGGACAGATAACGATCCCGCAAGCTCTCAAACAGGCCAATCCCGATTACACAACGGCTCACTTCGGTAAGTGGCACAATGAAAGCATCAAACCAACCGAAGCGGGCTACGATGTGACCGACGGAGCGAATGGAAATGGTCCAGGAGACTTTGATGACGATCGGAAAACACATCTTCCCGACGATGATCCCAAACGCATCTTCTCGCTGACGGACAACAGCATTCAGTTCATGAAAGATCAGGTCGCAGCGGAGAAGCCGTTCTACTTGCAGCTTTCACACTACGCGATGCATATCTGGCACGACTCGTTGAAAGAAACACGCGAAAAATACAAGCAGTTGCCCAAAGGCAGGAAGTACGGAAAGAAGGACAACTCGCCTGAAGAAGACATTTCGATCGCCACCTACAACCATGGCTGGATCATCAATTATGCAGCGATGCTGGATGACATGGATCGAGCCATCGGAACTCTGCTCGATGCGATCGATCAGCTCGGCATCGCCGAGAATACCTACGTGATTCTGACTTCCGATAATGGCGGTGGCTTCCGTGGCAATGCTCCCCTCAAAGGCGGAAAAGGCAATCTTTACGAAGGTGGAATTCGAATGCCTTCTTTCGTTCGTGGGCCCGGCATAACGAACGGCACGTATTGCGATGTGCCTGTCGTGCAGTGGGACTTTCTGCAGACGTTCTACGATCTTGCTGGCGGAACAGAACCTTTACCCGCCGATCTGGATGGTGGCAGCCTCCGCGATATCTTTGAAAATGGAAACAACGGTAACGTAAGACGCAATCGCGAAACGCTGGTGTTTCATTTCCCCTGGCACACCGGCGAGCCCGAATCAGTCATTCGCCGCGGCAACTACAAATTGCGCAAAAACCTTGACACGCTGGAAGTCCAGTTGTTCGATGTCAGAAAAGACATCAGCGAAATACAAGATCTCTCACAAAGCATGCCCGAGTTGGTTCAGGAACTCGATCGTTTGCGTAGTAACTATCTAGAGTCGGTCAATGCCGAGACGGTGACGCTCACTCGCCGCAACTACGTGGAACTACTCGAAGGCGGCTGGATCGAGAATGGCAGGAAACGGCTCGCCAAGCTAAAAGCAGAACTCGCAATGGATCCGGATAACAAGCAGATGGCGTTCAAAGTAGATGTCTCGCAGAACCACGTCGATTTCCAAGATCGGCAGCTCAAACGTTCTCTAAAGTTGATTCAAATGCACCAAAAACGCGGAACAGCGGATCAAAATTGAGTCATCCGTTTTGGAGTTGACGATTTTGGCCACCCTCCCACGCAGTGGGAGAGTGAACTTCTGTGCTGATGCTTTCAACCACGAAGTCTAACCTGCAACTAAGAACATGATGAAATACAAAAGTATCCTGCTACTGCTTGCCCTGAGCACTCCATCTGCCGCTGCCAAAGCCCCCAACTTTATCCTCATCTATACCGACGACCTTGGCTACGCGGACACCTCCGTCCAAATGATGGACGATGACCCATCGACAAAGCACAGTTTCATACAGACCCGTGGGCTAGATCGCCTTGCAGCATTGGGCGCACGGTTCACCGCTGCCTACGCACCGTCTCCCACCTGTACCGCTTCGCGCATCAGTATTCAGATGGGCAAGACGACGGCCCGCATGCAATACCGCAACGTGTTTGATGTGCTTTCGCATGTGCAACGTCCGAACGGTTATGACGACGAAACCACAATGGGTGAGATGTTCAAGGAATCTGGCCGGAACTACGTCACCGCGATGTTCGGCAAAGGAGCGAGTGCCCTGGGTCGTTTCGAAGACGCAGGATACGACGTGACCGACGAACTGCCCGGCGAGCCTGGAGGCAACGGCAATGGTCATGGACAATATTGGGACCCCAAGAACAAAACTCCATTCCCGGCAGACAATCCCAAACGAATACACTCGCTGCGAAAAGACTCCGTCGCGTTCGTCAATGAACACGCCGGCGAACAACCGTTTTTCCTGATGGTCTCGCACTACGCAGCCCATATCCCATATCTTGCGACCAAAGAGGCATTTGAGCGCAATAAGAAGCGTTGGATCGCTGAGGGCAGAGATACGGAAAATATTGAACTCGAGAAATCAAGCAGCCACCGCGACATCATCTACGCAGCGATGATCGAAGAGCTGGATATGAATGTTGGTGCCTTGATCGATGCCCTCGTTGCAAAGGGGGAACTTGAGAATACGTACATCATTTTCACGTCTGACAACGGCGGCGGTCATGCGGAACGACGGAAAGTCAATGGTCAGAACCGTCGCTTTAATGGGCCGCTCCAGGAAGGCAAACGCAGCATCTATGAGGGTGGCATTCGGGTCCCCACGGTCATTTCCGGACCCGGCATCAAAGCAGGTTCGCAATGCGATGTGCCGATTGTTCAGTGGGACTTCCTGCCCACGTTTCACGACTTGAGTGGCAGTCAAGCACCACTGCCAGAGGGAGTCGATGGCGGCAGCCTGCGCGACGTGTTCGCTCACGGCAATGAAGGCACCGTTGAACGTGCGGCGCCGGGGATCATTCATCATTACCCCTGTCACTACCACCCACCGATCAGCTCCATCATCCTGGGCGACTACAAATTCATGCGGCATCTCAACTCGGGGGAAACGAAATTATTCAATATCAAGACCGACTATCGCGAACAGCACGACCTCTCCACCGAAATGCCCGAAAAGGTCAGCTTGATGGATAGGATACGGGCGAACTATGTGCACGAAGTCAACGGCGGATCGGCTCAGCAGGTGCGAGACGCACTCTATGACACAATGGACACGTTCGGCGAGCGAGCTAAGGAAGCCTATCAGAAGAAACTGTCGAGTCTCAAGGAGCAGAATCCGACCGATTTCGATGCAAAAAAAGCAATCATGCTGGAAGAGCTGAACATGAAGCTAATGAAGAACGAGGTCAACAAAGAAAAATGCCGACGACAAGCAAAGTACGATTCCTGGCGTGAAAGCGCTCCGAAGAAAGACGCTGAAGAGTTCGTGTTGTCCACCTGGGTCGACTACACAGGCGAATAAAAATCAAGTGGGATCCCGACTTGTTAGCGAGAGATCACCAATGAGAGGTAACAGAGGATAAATAATGAAACCAATGATCATCTTTCTTTTCGCGCTAACAGACATGGCCGTTCACGCTCAAGAACCGCCAAACTTTGTCATCATCTATGCAGACGACCTGGGCTACACGCAAACCAGTGTCTCAATGATGAAGGACAAACCAGAACTGGCCCACAAGCTACATCAGACGCCCAATCTCGAGAAACTTGCTCAGCAGGGCATGCGTTTTTCAAATGCGTATTGTCCTTCGCCAGTCTGTACTTCTTCACGCGCCAGCATTCAGCACGGCAAGACGACCGCTCGCGTCGGATGCATTTCGATTCATGATGTAATGATGAATAAGAAGCAGATCGATTTGGGTAACAACCTGTCGATCGCCGAGATGATCAAAGAAGCGGACAAAGGCTATGTCACCGCGTTCTTCGGCAAGGGCTGTTCCCCGATGCGTTGGTTCAAGGATCACGGGTACGATGTCACCGACTTCAATCACAAGACTCCGAACGGCAACGGCCATGGTGACTGGTGGGAGCCTACGAACAAGACCCCAATTCCTGCGGACGATCCGAAACGCGTCTTCAGCCTTGCCAAAACTTCGGCTGATTTCCTCGAAAAACGAGCTGAAGACAAGCAACCGTTCTACCTGATGGTGTCCCACTATGCCGTGCATGTTCGCAACACATCACTGAAGAGTACGCGAGAAAAGTACTTGAAGATTCTTGCTGAAGATAATGGCATCGTGGGCGGAGTGCCTGATATTTCAAAGTTCGACAAGAACGCCGATGAAATGCCAAAGAAGCTTCAGTCCGTTTGTGAAAAAGCGAATTATGCCGCCATGATGTAAAACATGGATTCATCCATCGGAATGGTGCTCGACAAACTGAAAGCACTGGGACTGGAAAAGAACACCTACGTAATCTTTACATCCGACAACGGGGGAGGCCAAAGCAACGCTCCCTTGCAGGGTGGCAAAGCGAAGATGTGGGAAGGCGGATTGCGAGTACCGATGATCGTCGCCGGTCCCGGAATCGCCGCGAATTCGCAATGTGACAAACCCGTGGCACAGTGGGACTATCTGACAACGATGCACGATCTTGTCGGCAGCACTGCTGAACTGCCCAACGATCTTGACGGCATCAGCCTGCGGCCGGTCCTGGAGCAAGGTAACGAAGGAAAACTCGCCAAACGCGATACCGGACTCGTGTTTCATTTTCCGGCACACTACACCGTGCCGATCACGTCTTACCGAGACGGCGACTTCAAACTGATGCGCCATCTGAACACGGGAGAAATCAAGCTCTTCAATGTCTTCCGAGATATGGGTGAAACCAAAGATCTCTCAAAAACGATGCCAGAGAAAGTAGCCAACATGGTCCACAAACTGGATGCCTATCTGGAGAAGGTTGGCGCCTGGAAGATGGAAGAAGTCTACGCCGCTCGCACCGAAGAGTTGGAAACGTGGATCGCGGATGACGAAGAAAAATTCGCGAAGATCAACCAGCAGCTAAAATCGAATCGCTTAGACGCACAAAATCGCAAAGAGCTCCAGGCAGAACTGAAGTCAGCCAAATCAAGGCAGACCCGTCATCGCGACAACCTGGAGAAACTTTACCAAGGCCGCAAATCAGTCCGCTGGTTTTGAAGGGAGCGGAAATAAGCTTTGTTCTGCTGCGATACGGTTTGCCAATAAGACGTCCTAAGACAACGCCCACCATCAGTCACAGTACTCACCAGAATTTCGATGCTGCGACGATCGCTAGCTGCAACACTTCTGTTTACAGCATCACGCCCGGACACGGCCCCGGCCCCCCCCTTAAGCAACCCACTTCGAACCGATTCGACATCGGAAAGTCTAGCATGAGGCACTGGCAGCATGAGGCACTGGCAGCATGAGGTTGTGGCAGCATGAGCTTGCGGCGAGGGCGTTCCTAAGCTCGGCCGGCCGTCAATCACTACCCGCCACCGCGGTCTACAAAACCGGGTGACATCTGCTGAGCAGCGAGTTAATTTTTGGCAATGTCTCAGCCACCGCCGGCCAAGTTGGGCTCGATCTGGATCAAAAACCCAACCTCATCGGAGGACGGGAACTCGAGATTCGTGAGTCAAAATGCTCGTCTCAGTCTTTTGACCCCACGGGACGACGCCCCGCGGTCTGTTCGCGACAGCAAAGACCCAAGTCTTTCTACTCCAACACACCACGAAGAACCCCGAACCGTCAGGCGTGATTTCGGGACTTATCCAATTCGCCCGATGCGATGCACGATTGAACGTCCTTCTTGCTTGGCAGCCACTCTGAAAACGTGCCGACCGTACTCGGTCCACATTCAAGATCTCACAATGATGGGCATCAACCGAAAACACACCGAGGACCCTGAGCGAAAAAACCTTTCCGAAAAACCGAAATCCTCGCCGCCTCGGATGAAACCGCGACGGGCGTTGGTTTCGTTTTTATTCGTAGCCGCTGAATCAATCCCAGCTCAAACTACCAGCGGATTGGTATTCAGTGACACGAGTCTCGAAAAAGTTTTTCTCTTTGGCGAGATCCATCGTTTCGCTCATCCATGGGAACGGGTTCGTTGATCCGTATTGCATTGGCAAGCCAATCCGTTCGAGTCGACGGTCCGCGATATGCTGGACATAGTCGCGGAACAAATCTTGGTTCAATCCCATGATTCCGCTGGGAAGGCAATCGGCAGCGTACTCGATCTCCAACTCAACGGCTTGTTTGACGCGTTCGGTCATCGCTTGCTGGAAATCGGGCGTCCAAAGGTGTGGATTCTCGGCCTTAATGCCGTTGATCAAGTCGATGCCAAAGTTGAGGTGAGTTGTTTCGTCACGCAATATATATTGAAACTGTTCACCAACACCCGTCATCAAATTGCGACGGTGGAACGACAGCATCATCACAAAACCGGTATAGAAGAAGACGCCTTCCATGATCAGGTAGTAACCGATCAAGTTCTTTAGGAACGCTTGAGCTCCTTCGTCGGTCTCGGTCGAGAAGTCAGGCGACATGACCTCGGCGGTTAACTCGGTCTCAAACGCATCCTTGCGGGCGATCGTCGGGACTTCGTGGTACATGTTAAAAACTTCGCCTTCGTCAAGACCGAGCGAATCGACGATATACAGGAATGTGTGCGAGTGCACAGCTTCCTCGAACGCTTGCCGCAACAAATATTGGCGGCATTCGGCGTTGGTGACGTGCCTGAAGATGGCTAACACGAGGTTATTGCCGACTAAACTTTCAGCCGTCGAAAAGAAACCAAGATTTCGCATGATGACACGGCGTTCGGCGTCGGTCAGTTGTTTGCTTCGCCAGACTTCGATGTCTTTGGTCATTGGCACCTCGGTTGGCATCCAATGATTGGCACAACCGTTTTGGTAGTGCTCCCATGCCCAATGGTATTTCAGCGGCATGAGTTGATTGACGTCGACTTGGTTGCAATTGATGAGCCGCTTTTCGGTGGCGTCGAATCGAGCTGCATCGGTAGCGGGAGATGGTGAATTTGCGATGGCCATGAGCTACATCCTTGGGTCGGTTGGAATGGGAATACTGCTTCGAACGCGGAGCCATCGGGCGAGCGCGATTCGAGTGGGAATATCAACGGGGCCGTCAACAACTTGGTCATCGCGGTTGATCACGCAAATGCGGAACGGACCGTCACGGCTTGGCAGATCGAATCCACCAAGGTCCGTCAAAATCACCTGGCGACCATCGGATTCCGTGCGAACATACGCCCGCGAAACACCGGGCTTGTGATCCACACGAAAACCACGTTCGATCCAGTTGATATAAAACAACATGCCTACTGGCACGCCTCACAATCGGGATCGTCGATGCTGCAGGCGGCTGGCGAAGTGACGCGGTCGATGCGGATTTCGCTCGATTGACTTTGCGATTTCATCCAGCGTGGTTGAATCCCATGCCGATTGACATCGACAGTCGATTTTTCAACTTGGGTCGCGGCCAACGATCGCAGATAATACGTCGTCTTCAGCCCACTCTTCCACGCCAGTCGGTACATCGCGTCGATCGCCTTTCCGCTAGGGGATGCCAAGTACAAATTCAACGATTGGCCCTGGTCGATCCACTTCTGACGCTTCGCCGCCGCCGCGATCAGCCATGACGGTGCGATCTCAAACGCTGTCGCGAACAATTCCTTTACGTCAGCAGGAAGTTGCGTCAACTCGCCGATCGCGCCGTCGTAATATTTCAAGGCATCGAGCATTTCCGGGTTCCACAATCCACGCGATTTCAATTCACCGACTAGCCGATGGTTCGTTTGAGTGAATTCGCCCGACAAATTACTCTTGGAATAAAGCTGTTTGTAGGTCGGTTCGATCGACTGTGTGCAACCGACGATTGTCGAAATGGTTGCCGTGGGGGCGATTGCCAGACAGTTACTGTTTCGCATCCCGTGCTTGGCGATCGAATTGCGGATAACTTGCCAATCCAATGTTGTCGTCCGATCAACGTCGACGGGCTGACCGCGTTGTTGTTCCAAAATCTCCAACGTGTCGAGCGGCAGCATACCGCGTTCCCATTTCGATCCTTCGTAAGATTCGTATTGGCCACGGTCGGCGGCGAGTTGCGACGATGCCAGGATCGCGTAATAGCTGATCGCTTCCATGCTGAAATCGGCAAATTCGGTGGCCGCGTCGCTGGCGAACGGAATCTCCATTTCGTTCAGAGCGTCTTGATAGCCCATCATTCCAAGTCCAACCGGCCGGTGACGCATGTTCGCGTTCTCGGCTTCGGGCGTCGGGTAATAGTTGATGTCGATGACGTTGTCGAGCATTCGCATCGCAGTACGGATCGTTGTTTGCAGCAGCTCAAGATCGAGCTTGCCGCCGACCATGTGTCGGCCAAGATTGATACTGCCGAGATTGCAAACGGCCGTTTCATCTTCGCTCGTGTTGAGCAAAATCTCCGTACACAGGTTGCTGCTGTGAACAACTCCGGCGTGATCCTGGGGCGAACGAATGTTCGACGGATCTTTGAACGTCACCCACGGGTGGCCGGTTTCGAAGGTACGCGTGAGTAGCTTTCGCCAAAGTTCGGTGGCCGGCATGGTGCGGTGTTGGCGAATGCGTCCGGCGGCGGCTTCGGATTCGTAGTGTTCGTAGCGTTCTTTGAAGGCCGCACCGTAGGTGTCGTGCAAGTCGGGGACTTCGTCGGGGCTGAACAACGTCCAAACACCATCATTTTCCAGACGCTGCATGAACAGATCGGGAATCCACGCGGCGGTGTGCATATCGTGTGTCCGCCGTCGCTCATCGCCGGTGTTCTTTCGCAAGTCCAGGAACTCAACAAAGTCCAAGTGCCACGGTTCCATGTACGCACACACAGCACCTTTACGCTTACCACCTTGGTTGACTGCAACGGCAGCGTCATTAACGATTTTAAGAAACGGAATGACACCTTGGCTCTCGCCATTAGTTCCATTGATCCGAGCACCAGTGGCGCGAATATTGGTCCAATCATTGCCCAGTCCACCAGCCCACTTGGACAACCGAGCGTTGTCGCCGACTGATTTAAAGATGTGGTCGAGGTCATCCTGAATGGTTGTGAGATAACAACTGCTAAGTTGCGGATGAGGCGTGCCGGAATTGAACAGTGTCGGTGTCGCACTGGTGAACCGCAGTGAAGACAGCAATTCGTAAAATTCGAGCGCTCGTTCTTCGTGATTCGCGGTTTCAGCGAGTGCCAATCCCATCGCGACTCGCATCCAAAAGTATTGAGGCGTCTCGATTCGGCGGCCTTCGATGTGCGTCAAGTAACGATCGTAAATCGTTTGCAAACCGAGATACCGGAATTTTTGATCGCGAGCCGGCTTCAACCCATCGGCGATCTGATTCAGGTCGAAGGATCGCAAATCACTCGATAGCCGACCGGCACGGACACCCTCAATCACATAGTGCTCGAAGTGGTCCCGGTGCGTGGCATGGAAATCAGTATCAAACTGCGTTTTGCCGAGCGCCTGGCGATAGATAATACTGGCCTGCAATTCGGCGGCGAGCTGGTCGTATCCAGGATCGCGTTCGATGCGACTGCGGGCGGACAGGACCAAGCTGCGAGTGACATCAACGGGCGCCATCCCGTCGAACGCGCCGCGAACGACTTCGTCAACGATACCGTCGGTGTCGACCTCGGCAAGACTCGCCGCTTCGCATTGATTGACGAACCGCGTCAAACGCTGAGCATCAAAGGGCACCCGCACGTCGGGTTCGATCTCGACGTGCAATCGGGCTTCGGCTTGCTGGCGATCTTCGTGCGAATCGACTTGCCTGTCGTCGCCGCGAATCGCTCGCATGCGGGCATGCTCGGTGCGATACAGGATGTAGCGACGGGCGACGCGGAAGTGTTCTTGCCGCATCAAGCCAATTTCAACGACGTCTTGAATCTGTTCAACAGTGACGGTTTGGTTGCGATCGGTAGCGGTGACGATTTGGCCGACTTGTTCGACAACGCGTTCAATGTCACCAGCGAGTTCGCTGTCGAGCGGTTGGCCATCAGCAAGGTTCATTTCAGCACGGAATGCTTTTTCGATCGCGACGGCGACGCGGCTACGATCGAATTCGATTTCGCGGCCGTCTCGTTTGCGAACGGTTCCAACGTGGTACTTTGAGGCAGAAGAATTCATGCAGCAAATCCGTTTGACGCCGTGGTGGGCGTTCCATTGCATACAGCGATCTTCGGCTGGATCCCGTCAATGCGAACTACAGGCGCAGCGGGAAACCAGCGTCAAAAACGGTGCATTGAAAAAGGTGGTCAATCCGAAGACAACGTGGGCATCCAATCAATGACGTCCAAGTCATCCGCAACGATCGCCCCAATCCGAGAGGGCACGTAACCGTCTGTTTCATGGTAGGTCTTCTGACTCACTGCCCTACGCATCGCTCACAGCCTTCTCGCTCGTGCAGCGTAAAACACCACACAAACAATGGCACTTCGAAAGAAGCAACGACGCCTGTAATCCCAATAGACTACGGCAGTTCACAGCGGCTGGACCGTCCCGGAATTAGCTGCCGTTTGCACGATCACAAACGAAAACTGCACCGGAGTTCCCTGTTCACCGACGATGGAAGAACCAACACCGGTCACCACGAACGGGCGAGATAATACCAGTTTGTCGTTTGCTGTCAAACAAGTTTTTTGCAACCGCGGTTCCAAGCAGAACACCCAAGCCAAACAACGGCGGGACGTGAAGAAACAAGCCCGACAAACTTGAAATTAGCGTCTTTCTCACGACTGTAGATTGGTTGCCAGCCATCGAAGCCTTCGGGGTAATTGAACCAACCCCGAAAGAAAAACCTGGAAATGAATCCCAGAAAAAGTTCCAGATATCGTTGCGACCGCGTCCACATTCCTAAAGCCCACAGTTCTTTACGGGGACAGCATGTCAGCTGAATATAAACTCGCAGTTAATGCGTGAATGAGCGGACTGCCACAGGTGCAGGTCGGACCAGCAGACCGGCTTGTTCGCGACCTCGTTGACAAATTGAACGCAGCGGGATTCAGCAACTCTTCAATCCGCTGCGGTCCACCACGACTGGTGTCTTGCCGGTGGTACTGGGCGTTCATCTGGCGAAT